>NZ_JAWPOR010000019.1:0-54267 GCF_033344395.1 Vibrio sp. 1874 | reverse complement strand
GCGGGGCAAACCGAATTTGATGTGCGCATTGCTTCCATTGATGACGCCGTTTATGAAGGCCCAGAAGATTTCAGTGTCACGGTGACCGGCATTGGCGCAGTACAAGGCAGCGATACCGGTACGGCAACGATTATTGATAATGATGCTCCTCCTTCTATTTCAAATGTTGTGAATGCAGTTGTTTCGGAAGAAGGTTTAGCTAATGGTATCCCTGATAATACAGGATCACCTTCAGACACCACTAACTCCGCAAGTTTCTCAGGAACATTCACAGTTGCCGATCCAGACACGGCGAATGTTTCAGTGGTATTGGCAGGCCCTAACAACCTAACATCAGGAGGGGAGCCTATATCGTGGACGTGGGACAACAGTACTCAAACGCTGACTGCGAAAACTGCTCACCTGAGCGTTGTTGCTACTGTTGTGCTGAGCGAGCCTTCAGCTTCAGGTCAAGGCTCTTGGGACTATACTATTACTCTGTTTGAGCCACTTGATCATCCTGTTAATGATGTGGAAGACATCATCAACTTTGATTTACAGATTTCTGTAAGTGATGGACAAACAACAACATCTCAAAGCTTAAATGTGGCCGTTGAAGATGATTGCCCATACGTGCCTGTTGTTGTTCAACCCGTCGATGTGTCGCTTACTGGTGCACCTAACGTTCTGACAGGGCGCATAGATTTTGCAGGAAGTGAGGCAGACGCAACCAGTCGAACATTTGGGGATGTTGTTGTGACTGCAAACGGTTTTGTGTCTGACGAATCTGTGATGCTGGGAACTGCTGAAATCAATCAATCATCAGAAGGGATTGGCGTTAAAAGTTCTGGTAACAACGGCTTCCAATTAGAAAACGAAGTCGATTATCGATTCGCGGGTAATGAGGGTGTATCAGAGCAGTTAATCATAGACTTAGGCAATAAAGTTGCTTACGGAGCAGAAATAGAATTTGAGAAAATGTTTGGTGGTGAACTTGAGAAAGGAATCGCATCTTTTTATAGAGATGGTGTATTAATTGCTCAGCAATCGTTCAGCTCTGACGCAAGCAGTGGTGATTACGCGGCAAATTTCAATGTTCAACAGGGAGGCTTTGATAAAATCATCCTCGAGGCGACCAGTAATGGCAATGGCCCGGATACTGAAGACAACAGTGACTTTACCGTTAAATCAATAACCTTTACAGGTGCGTACTCTGGCGTGCCAATTGCTAGTGCGGATGGGAACCTCGGTGCTGTATATGGAGCTGATGGCCCTGGTTCTATAGTCTTAAATGGAGGTGAGGCTGGTTTAGAGACTCTAGATGGTAAAGACGTGTTGATATACGTCGATCCACAAAACTCTAATAGACTGATTGCAGAGGCTGATGGAGAGCTTGCATTCGAAGTTCAACTTACACCTAGCACTGGAAAATGGGAGTTCTTCCAATACTTACCTTTGACCTCACCTTATGGCGATGGGGATATCGATTTTAACTACACGATTACTGATAATGATGGAGACAGTAAAACGGGGTACTTTTCTGTCAACCCTTACGCCCCACCAATCGTAGAAGGTGTAACTCTAAACGTTTCTGAGGAAGGCTTAAGCAACGCCATTGCTGATGACTCTGCTCTAAACGGCTTTGATGACACAACTGACTCGAGTACTGATGTAGAACAATTGACGCTGGGTCAAACCGTTGATTCTGTTACGCTCAGTGAACCATCTACAGCTCTTACTAGTAACGGTATCTCTGTAACGTGGACGTTATCAAATAACGACCAAATGCTTATCGGTTCAGCGAACGGTGAAGAGGTTATCAAAATATCAGTCAATGATACTGGAGTGGTATCTACGGAGCTTCTTGGTCCGATTGATCACTCCAACCCATCTGGAGAAGACACCTTAAATATTGAGGTGCCTGTGCTTGTCTCGAATGCTCGTGGTCTTACTAACTCCACAACGGTCAACGTTATTGTGGAAGATGACTCACCAGATTCTGCATCTATTATTCACGATGTAGTTGCAGAAACTAAAGAAAGTGCCAACGTTCAGCTCATAATGGATGTCTCGGGTTCTATGCGAACGGATAATCGCTTGCAGATAATGAAAGATTCGGCAACTCAGTTATTGAATCAATATGAGTCTATCGGTCAAACGCGAGTTCAAATTATTACTTATAGCAGTACAGCATCCACTTACGCTATAGGTGCTGCGACGTGGCTGACGGTCGAGGAGGCCAAAGCGTATATTGAGACGCTAACTGCGGGTGGCGCGACTAACTATAACAACGCGCTAAATGAAGCAAAACAGTCATGGGATGATGTAGGTAAGTTAACCAGTGCGTCGAATGTTAGTTACTTCTTGTCAGATGGTCAGCCAAACCCTGCGTCATCATTTATAAACGACGCTCGCGAGCAGAGTTGGATTGATCACCTAACCGATCCTGATAATCAGATAACAGCCCTAGCGTATGGTATGGGCGTTAATCTTATGCCGGAGCAATTAGATCGCGTAGCATATGATGGCTTTTTGAATCAAGACCTTGATGGTGTTGTGGTTCCTGACGTAACTCAATTACCTCCGGTTATGTTGCAGTCAGTGATTCAACCTGTTGGGGGGAACTTGATGTATACCACTTCTCCAGATACAGGTATTGGTGCAGATGGTGGTTATATTAGCGAAATAGAACATGACGGTGTCACTTATTCGTTTGATGGTACAGACCTAATAGTAACTGACAATAACGATGGTATTTCGCATGCATTTGACGACACAACGATGCAGCTTACTATCTATATCGACAGCAAACATACTCTGGAAATCGACCTAAACGATGGTGCGTATGCATTTTATGGTGCGGTGGGTGATACAGTTGAAACGTTAGACTTCGATTATGTATTGACGGATAACGATGGCGATCAAAGTGAGAATACCCTGCAATTCGTTATTGATGAAAACGGAGGAGTAAATGCTTCAAGTAATGGCTCTGCAAATATTATTGAAGCTGAAGTAGACGTAAGTCATGACATCTTGATCGGTAATGATAACGAGGCAGATGTCTTTAAATGGGTCAACGACTCCTTGGATACAGGAACAGATCTAATTAGAGGTTTTGAGAGAGATTTGGACACCTTAGATCTGAGTGAAGTCGTTGAAGATGCAGGGCACAATACGATAGAAGAACTTCTTAATAGTATTGACTTGAACATTGATGGCGATGACTTATCTCTAGAAATAACCCATAACGATGGAAACTCAATTCAAACTATCGTAATAGAAAACGGGGCGACAGAGTTTAGTGATTTAATCGTGGGAAATGCGGACTTTGAGAGAGATGTGTTATCCGCACTAACTAAGGTTAACTTAGAGCCATAATGAAAAGGGCCAGTAGGCCCTTTTCTTCTGCTTTGTCTTACTTATTCGTAGCCTAAAGCACTTTACATGCAAAACCTTTTAAGTAGAAGCCTTCTGGATATGCTGTATCGGTTGGGTGGTCAGCGGCTTGCTCAAAACGCTCCACAAACTTTACTTGGCGGTTAGCGTCTACGGCTGCATCAGCGATGATTTTCTGGAACAGAACTTGATCCATCAAGCCAGAGCACGAGTAGGTCAGTAGAGTGCCGCCCGGTTTTAGAATTTGCATTGCTAGCATGTTGATGTCTTTGTAACCACGACATGCACCGTTTAGTTGTGCTTTGCTCTCTGCGAACTTCGGTGGGTCCATAATAACCACATCGAACTGAGTTCCTTGATCACGATACTCACGAAGCAGCTTAAACACGTCTGCATTTAGGAACACGGCACGCTTCTTCGAAATATCAAAATCGTTTAGCTCTGCGTTGAATTTTGCGGTATCTAAAGCAGGTTGCGACACGTCAGCGTTAATCACACGCTTTGCATCACCTTTTAGAGCGTAAAGTCCGAAGCCACCTGTGTAAGAGAAGCAGTTAAGAACTTCTTTGCCTTTCATATATTTCATCGCTTGCTGGCGACTATCACGTTGATCTAGGTAGAAACCTGTTTTGTGTCCGCCAACGATATCTACACTAATCTTTACGCCATTTTCTTCGATGACGACCGATTTAGGTGGCTCTTCGCCGTGCAAAACGCCCGTGCTCTCTTTTAAACCTTCTTTTTTACGAACGGCCACGTCAGAGCGCTCGTACACATTACAATCAGGGAAGCACTCAACCAGAGCGTCAACAATAGCCTGCTTATTGTGTTCTGCGCCAGCACTGAGAAGTTGGCACACAAAGAAATTTTGGTAACGGTCGATCGTAACGCCAGGTAAGCCGTCAGACTCTGCTGCGATAAGGCGATAACCCGTAAGGCCATCACGTTTGATAATGTCTTCACGAAGAAGTTGTGCGTCTTTAAGTCGTTTAACGAAAAACGCGGTGTCGATTTCTTCTTTATCAAAACTCCAAATACGAGCACGAATTTGTGAAGCTGGCGAATATGCCGCCTTAGCTAGCCATTTACCGTCGTGAGTGAATACATCAACCGTTTCGCCAAGAGCAGGTTCGCCCTCAACTTTGTTGATGCCTCGAGAGAAGATCCAAGGGTGCTTGCGCTTGACCGATTTCTCACGACCTTTAACCAAATAGATAGCAGCTGTCATTTCATTAGCTCTTGTTGAATTTTGAAAGGGGCGTATTGTCCGGGATGTAAATGGTAAAAGCAATATCCCTCGGCAATCCAGTACATTGTAGTGACTTTTAAATACAAAAAAGGTCACTAAAGTGACCCTTTTATTGAATTTGCTGTAATAGATTCCGTTGCTATGCTTTAAGTCCAGTAAGTAGTGCTTCCATTGTGTCGCTTTGCTTACGCAGTTGATCAACGTTTTGTGAAGTCGTGCTTATCATATTGCACACGTTATCTGCTTGAACTCGAATTTCTTCAACGCTTGAGGCGATATTGTCCGCGACTACACCTTGCTCTTCAGCTGCTGTTGCAATTTGAATGCTACTGTCGGAGATAGTTTGATTTTTATCTGCCAAAGAGCCGATTTCGTGATTCACTTCCGTCATGAGGTTTTGTCCCTCATTTGCGTTATTAACTGTCACTTCCATCAGCTTAGTAAGCGACTGACTGTTACGCTGTAACGATTCAATCATCGTTTGGATTTCCACTGTCGCTTGCTGAGTGCGTCCCGCAAGAGCGCGAACCTCATCCGCAACGACCGCAAATCCACGACCTTGTTCTCCAGCACGTGCAGCTTCAATAGCCGCGTTCAGAGCAAGTAGGTTGGTTTGCTCGGAGATCCCATTGATGGTTGTCACGACTTCATCAATTTGTGCTGCATTGGCATCTAACTCGGCAACGGCTTGAGACGCAGATTGAATCTCATTAGAAAGGTTCGAAATCGAGTGAAGCGTATTCTCAACTTTCACTTGTCCAGACTGAGCCACGTTACGTGCATCATCGGTTTGCGTGCTTGAATCGTGAGCTAGTGTCGCGACTTCTCGAATCGTTGATGCCATCTGTTCAGTTGCACTCGCAAGAGAGTTGAGGTGTTCCTGCTGAGTCGCTGAAATATCTGAACTGTGATGAATCGATTGATTCAGATCTGAGCTAATTTGTTGCATTAAAGCCACAGACTCTTGAATCGACAGCACCATTTGTTGCTCTCGTTCTGCAACTTTGTCTATCGTAATAGCAATTTCACTAAACTCGTCGCGAACAGGGAAGAAGTTCATTCTCGCAGTTAAGTCGCCACCCGCAAGAGTGTTTAATGCTTTGTTCATCGTGAACATCGCGCCGCCAATAAACGTCATGATGTAGTAAACGCCAAGAGCGAGAATAAACAAGCTCACACAGATAATGCTCACTTGAGTCGTTGATAGGGCAGCCCATAAAGAAAGTTCATGGTTCGCAACCAAACTGTACGTACCATTTAAAACAGACACGGATTGCGGACCAGAGCCAATAGAAACGGTTTCTGAACCCGCTATGAGGCTTGCTACTTGAGATTGAGAAAGGTTGCCTGCCTCTATCAGGCCTTTCATAAGCATGAGCTCTTCTTGGTACATACTTGAGATCAGTGTATTAGCCGCGCTATTAAGGACGAGAGTGAGAATAACTAAAGCAAGAAGAGGGAGAACGAAGAGCAAATAGAACTTTTCTTGAATCTTTAAGTGAATGAGATACTTATCAATCCAGCGGAATGGAATTTCTTTCATAATTATAATAACCGTGCAAAAACCCACTATCCTTAGTGGGGTGAATAGACGAAAAGAATATATCACTCAGAAAAAAGAAGCGGTACAAAGATGAACGTAAAGTGTGAGAGATTTATAGTAAAAGGTCACGTTCAAGGCGTCGGCTTTCGTTACCATACTTCCCATCAAGGATTGAAGCTAGGGTTAACAGGTTATGCGAAGAACCTAAACAATGGCGATGTTGAAGTGATGGCGTGTGGAACAGACGCGCAAATAGTTGCGTTTTCGGAATGGTTACAAGAAGGACCGCGAACTGCAAGAGTAGAGCATGTGATGCAGGAGCCTGCGTCGTATAAGCCGTTACGCGGTTTTAAAATTTTATGAATCTACAAGCATTTAGCTGGCTTTGGTAGGCCGGCTAATTTGGTTGCTTGTTTGGCTGGTCCCTTTTTAAACAGCTTGAATAGATACTTACTGTTACCTTTTTCTGGGCCGTGCGCTTTTTCCATCGCTTTCACAAGCATACGCACTGCAGGGGAGGTATTAAACTCTTCATAAAAGTCTCGCACAAAATGCACAACTTCCAAATGAGCATCCGTAAGCTCGATGTCTTCTTCTTTTGCTAAAAGCTCAATCATACCTTCTTCCCATTGAGTATGATCCAATAAGTAGCCTTGAGCATCCGTTTCAATTTCTTTGCCGTTGTAAACGAACATAACGTTTTATCCGTTAAGTAAACATGGATGTTTATAGATTAGCGACAGCCGAGAATGTTCTCAACAAAAGAATCTCGAAGTCGTATCGAGCGAAGCAAAAGCGTACAAAGTAGTGGCCTATAACTGAATACTCTTAAATTATATTTTAAGCATAAATTTGTTTTTTTATTCGTGTTGTTAGAAAATTTTCGGGGTTGATATCGGTGGTTTTGCATTGTTATGCAATTCGCTTGGTGTGATTGATTTGTCAGTTATATTTATTGTTTTAGATAACTCGATCACAACGAATATAAACTAGTTTTAAATCAAAAGAATAAATTGAAAAAAATCGTTATGTTCACCCATGCTTAACAACAACACGGAGCAATTCAGGAGTGTATGGAGTGGTCGAATCTTTTCGTTTCCATTGGATGGGCGGTACTGCAAGCATGCTTTAGCATTTTCTCTTTTCTATGTCTGACGGGATTTGTAAAACATAATCCTATAAAACCGAAGTATGCTTGGTTGCAGTATATCTATGGGCCGTTACTTTTTTTGACTTGGGGAGTCATGTTAGTGACACCGATGATGTCGGCCTACATATTTTTTAGCGTAGCTGGTAAATCAGTAGTCTGGTTGCCCGCGCTCAAGATGTTCGGTTATTGGTGGGTTGCGTTTGGAGTATTTTGCTTCTTGTCATCAGTCGATGAGCGATTGCGAAGTCGCGGTTTGAATTAAGACAAGTTATACCCTGAAATCAGTTTACAAACTGAGAGAGGTGATTATAAAGCGCTCATACAAGCGATATAGCGATTGTTTGAGAATTAATAGCTTAAACGTCGTGTTTGTTTTCATAGACCGATATTCTCATTGGATTAATGAAAGCCTGTATTCAGGTTAGAAACAACAATGATGACAAGGAGTTAGTCATGTCGAAACAACGTTACATTGAGATTAATGACAATGTAAAATCCACTTGGTCCATCGAGCGAATTTGGCAACTTGCAGAATCCTTACCTGTAGAAGAAATTGCGATTGATGATATAAAAGGCCCAAATGAAGTGACTTGGTTTAGTCATGAAGGGCCACGGCCAACCTGCCGTGAAATTGCAAAACATTGCCAACGAATCAACAATGCTGATTTGTCGTATCCGGTAATCTTAACCAGTGACTATCGTGTTTTTGACGGTATGCACCGAATCGCCAAGCAAATCATGTTAGGAGAGGAAACGATCAAAGTGAGACGCTTTAGAGAAAATCCAGAAGCTGACGAAGTTATCGAGTTGTCAGTAGAGCAGGCGTAATACACTGAATTGCACACAAAGAAAAAGCCCGAAGGAATTACCTTCGGGCTTTTTTATTCTACTTAACGAGAAACGATTAATCGTCGTTCATAATACCTAGAATGCTTAGTAGGCTGATGAAGATGTTGTAGATTGATACATACAAAGTTACTGTCGCAGAGATGTAGTTTGTTTCACCGCCACGAATAATGCTTTGTGTTGTCATCAGGATCGCCATAGTAGAGAAAATGATAAACAAGCTGCTCAACGCCAAGTGTAAGAGGGTTGATTGAATAAAGAAGCTTGCAATCATGCCCACAACCAGCACAACAAATAGTGATAGCATTAAGCCACCCATCATCGATAGGTCACGTTTCGTTGTTAGTGCGTATGCCGATGCTGCCATGAAAGATAGTGCCGTACCACCGAGTGCGGTTAATACGATATCGCCCATGCCTGCACCAATGTACATGTTTAGAATAGGGCCAACGGTGTAACCTAAGAAGCCAGTAAATAGGAACGTAAACACAAGGCCAAGACTGTTGTTACGGTTTTTCTCTGTTAAGAATAATAGGCCGTAAAAACCAACCAGCATTAGGATGATACCTGGATGTGGAAGGTTAAATGCCATTGCAACGCCAGCAACGACTGCCGACCATAAAAGTGTCATTGAAAGTAGAGCGTAAGTATTACGCAATACTTTGTTCGTTTGTAGAGCACTTTCTTGAGTTGAAGTGCGGGTAAACATTGGACTGTTCATAATCTTCCTCGATAAGAGACTTTCTTTTAAGTACATTTATGGGATTGAAAGTTCAAAAAATCAAGCCCTAACCATACGTAACTTAGATAAAATAATAATAGAAATAAGATGTTATGTATTTGGCAACTTGTAACACAATATTACTGACTAGCATAGCTATATTGATTCTTACACAGATTTTTGAATTTAGTAACAAAAAGCACTGGCTTCATAGAAACCAGTGCTTTTTTATGTCGATTCGGCTAAATCTTAGTGGTGTAAGATTTGCGCTAGGAAATTTTGGGTCCTATCCGATTGAGGATTTTCGAAGAAATCAACAGGGTTGTTTTCTTCGATGATCTCTCCTGCGTCCATGAATATCACGCGATCGGCAACTTCTTTAGCAAAGCCCATTTCATGTGTCACACATAGCATAGTCATGCCTTCCTCGGCGAGTTCGACCATTACATCCAGTACTTCGCGAACCATTTCCGGGTCGAGTGCAGATGTTGGCTCATCAAAAAGCATGACTTTAGGGTTCATACACAAAGAGCGAGCAATCGCCACACGTTGTTGCTGGCCACCAGACAGCTGACCGGGATACTTCTCCGCTTGGTCTGGAATTTTTACACGTTCCAGATATTTCATCGCAACCGCTTCTGCCTCATCTTTTGGCATCTTCTTCACCCAGATAGGCGCGAGCGTACAGTTTTCCAGTACGGTTAAATGAGGGAAGAGATTAAAGTGTTGAAAGCACATGCCCACTTCTCGGCGTACTGCTTCAATGTTCTTTAAGTCTTCAGTTAATTCCGTACCAGAGACGTAAATGCTGCCTGCTTGGTGCTCTTCAAGGCGGTTAATACAGCGAATCATCGTTGATTTTCCCGACCCAGATGGGCCACAGATAACGATTTTCTCGCCGCGCTTAACGTCGAGGTTAATATTTTTTAGTACGTGAAACTCACCATACCATTTATTCATGTCCTTCAATTGGATCATGTAATCTTGTTGTTGCGTCATAATACGTCCTTGATCTTGATGAGTTATCGTTTGTGACCGGTATGAAGTTTGTTTTCAAGCCATATCGAATAGCGTGACATGCCAAAACAAAATACCCAAAACACTAACGCGACAAATACATAACTTTCTGTAGCAAAGCCTAACCATTCAGGGTCGGTGTTTGCTGCTTGCCCTATACCGAGTACGTCAAACATACCAATGATGAGTACCAAACTGGTGTCTTTAAACAAACCGATGAAGGTGTTCACGATAGAAGGAATAGTAATCTTTAGCGCCTGTGGCAAGATAATCAGCCCAGTCTTTTTCCAGTAACTTAACCCAAGCGCATCAGCGGCTTCATATTGACCTTTCGGAATGGCTTGTAGACCACCGCGTACCACTTCTGCCATGTAAGCGGAGGCAAACATAACCACACCTATAAGGGCGCGAATCAGTTTATCTGTCTCTGAACCTTCAGACATAAACAATGGAAGCATAACCGAAGCCATGAACAAAACCGTAATCAGCGGAACGCCACGCCAAACTTCAATGTAGACGGTACAAATGCTGCGAATGATCGGCATCTCTGAACGTCTACCAAGCGCAAGCACCACACCAATTGGCAATGAAACTACGATACCAACTAGCGCAATAATGAGTGTAACGAGTAGTCCACCCCACTTGTGTGTATCGACCACTTCTAGTCCAAAGACACCACCGTATAACAGCCCAGCGATGATGAATGGGTAGATGTTTACGAAGAAAAGCCAAATCCACATCCGTTTCGGTGTCTTCTCATACGCGAGTAAAACAGTAAATATGGCCAATGTGATATAGAAAAGGCGAGGGCGCCATAGTTCGGACTCTGGATAAAAACCATACATGAACTGCTCCCAGCGCACGCTGATAAATACCCAGCAAGCACCATCTCGGCTACAGTCGTCACGCGTTGAGCCAATCCAGTCTGCGTTAATAAACGCCCAATCCACGATATACCATATTGCAGTTACGACAATATACGCAAGAATGACAGTAACAATGGAATTGATAGGGCCATTAAATAGATTTTTCCGCATCCAACCAACGAAGCCTACAGTATTGGCGGGTGGTGGGAGATCCGGTTGAAATTGATGAGTACTCATATTATCTCTCCACCAGCGCGACTTTACGGTTATACAAGTTCATTAATGCAGACGTAATCAGACTTAATGTCAAGTACACGCCCATCGTCATCGCAATGATCTCAATCGCTTGTCCCGTTTGGTTCAGGGTAGTACCAGCAAACACAGAGACAAGATCTGGGTAACCAATCGCCATCGCTAACGATGAGTTTTTGGTGAGGTTGAGATATTGACTGGTTAAAGGTGGAATAATAATTCGTAACGCTTGAGGAATGACAACAAGCTTTAAAGTTTTCGAGCGTGGTAAGCCTAGCGACATCGCTGCTTCGGTTTGACCATGGCTAACCGCATTAATACCAGAGCGCACAATCTCAGCAATGAAAGAAGCTGTATAAACACTCAATGCCAAAAGTAGCGCAGCCAATTCAGGAATAATGCTAATACCACCTCGGAAGTTAAACCCTTTTAGTTCAGGATAATTCAGTGAAATTGGCATACCAGCAAGGAAGTACACAACCAATGGAAGGCCAACAACTAAACCCAAAACTATTCTTCCCATTGGGGTTTGTTGCCCGGTGAGACGTTGCTTATTATTCGCCCATACATTAATTAATAAGCTTGCGATTACCCCGAAGATTAACGCGGCAATAACGTAGCTACTGCCAGGTTCCATAGTCGGTGCAGGGAAATATAAGCCACGAACGTTCAGGAAAATAGCTTCACCAAGACTTAAGCTTTGGCGTGGTGAGGGTAATGCTTGAAGAACAGCGAAATACCAGAAGAATATTTGCAGAAGAAGGGGGATATTTCGGAAAGTTTCGATATAAACTGCCGCTAAACGACTAACTAACCAGTTAGAAGAAAGGCGGGCAACCCCCATGGTAAAGCCAATCACAGTAGCCAGAATAATACCTAATACGGAGACTAACGCCGTATTAAGAAGGCCGATGATAAATGTTCTACCGTAAGAGTACGTTTCATCGTATTCAATTAATGTTAACCCAATACCAAACCCGGCTTCTTGATTCAGAAAACCGAAGCCCGTTGCAATACCACGAGCATCTAAGTTATTGAGAGCGTTGTTTACAATCGTGTAAAAGAAAAATACCAGTGCAGCAATGGCAATGATCTGGAAAATAGCAGAACGAAAGGCAGGATTATAAATCAGGCTCTTGCTTCCGCTTGGTTTGGACATCGTACTTGGCGATGCATCTTGTGTCGGTTTCATACAGCGATAACCTCAAACCTTAGTTATAGATATCGGCCTGTATAAAGAAGTTTCGTCCTTGCTGGCTAAAGAATAACGCTCTCATGTCTGGTGACATACGAACCTTTAAAGCCGTTCCACCAAGCGAGCGCTTTTCGCCATCCAATGAGCGATCCTTACTCATACAGTGAGATATAATCAAGAAAAAGGGCGGCATGAACCGCCCTGATTAACTCTTTCTATCGGATTGGTGGCGCGTACATAAAGCCGCCTGCATTCCATAGCGCATTAACGCCACGAGAGATTTCTAACGGCGAACCAGTACCGACTGTACGTTCGAAGCTTTCACCATAGTTACCAACTTGTTTGATAACCTGGTAGCCCCAATCGTCGCGGATACCCAACCCTTTGCCTTTAGGGCCATCAACACCAAGGATACGTTTGATGTTTGGATCTGTTGACTTCAGCATTTCATCCGCATTCTTCGAACTAATACCGTATTCTTCAGCGTTAATCATCGCAGACAATGTCCACTTAGCGATGTTAAACCATTGATCATCGCCTTGACGAACGACTGGACCTAGTGGCTCTTTAGAGATGATTTCTGGAAGAACGGCCGCAGAGGACGGATCTTTCAAATTCAAACGCAGTGCATAAAGGCCAGATTGGTCAGTTGTTAATACGTCACAGCGTCCCGCATCAAAACCTTTCGAAGTTTGCGCCGCTGTGTCGAATACCACAGGTTTGTACGCCATGCCTTGGTTGCGGAAATAATCTGCAAGGTTTAGCTCGGTTGTTGTACCTGATTGAACACATACCGACGCACCATCAAGCTCTTTAGCACTTGATATACCAAGTTCCTTCTTCACCATAAAACCTTGACCGTCGTAGTAGTTCACACCTACGAAGTTTAGGCCCAGTGCAGTGTCACGGTGGAGAGTCCAGGTCGTGTTACGGGAAAGCACATCAATCTCACCAGATTGAAGCGCAGTGAAACGTTCTTTTGCGGTTAGGGGTACATATTTAACTTTCGTTTTATCCCCAAGAACGGCTGCAGCCAGTGCTTGGCAATATTCTACGTCGATACCTTCCCATTCGCCTTTTGAGTTAGGGTTAGAGAAACCAGGTAGACCGGTACTTACGCCACAAGTAAGAAAGCCTTGTTTTGTGACTTTGTCCAGAGTAGTGTCTGCTGCTTGAGCTGATGTTGCCATCATCGCAGTAGAAGCCGCTACGACGGAAGCAAGAACTGTGAGTTTATTTGCCATTTGTATCCTTCCTGTATGATCCATGTTTAATCAGGAGTGACCTGAAATAACGTGTCCAATTCGTTAGAGTTATCGTCCTACGTGATTGATTTTCGAAGAAACGGCATTCGATAGATCAACCAGTTATAAGCGTAGGAAAGGATCTGTTAATTCTCAAATATATAATTTAAATGAAGTTTTGAGAGAACTTACAAAGTGCCTTGAGATTTAGAATGACGAAATGTTAATTGTTTGTAAATAGTGCAATTCATGGACAATTTGGTGCATCAGAACAATCAATAGAAGAGTGAACAATACAAAAGAATAAAAAGTTGTTATTAAAACTGTCATTAGCTGAGCAAGGTGAAGTTCAGTAAAAATTCAAACAAAAATTATTTGTGATACCGAAACAGGGTGATGAGCTTGCCCTATTTTTGGTAGCATGGTCTACAACAGCTAATTAGAGTAATCATGGATTGAAATGCGATATTTTCCTCTGTTCTTAGATTTAATTAATAAACCCGTTCTCGTCGTGGGTGGCGGTGAGGTGGCAAGCCGAAAGGTGGAAGCGTTGCTAAAGGCTGGGGCGGATGTGACTATCGTTTCTCCGACGTTGGTTGATTTTCTGTCTAAGCTTGCTTCTGAGCATCAACTGCGCTGGGTACAACGTTTCTATTCGAGTGACATTGTCACTAAAAGCTTTGTTCAAGTGTGGGCGACGACAGACAATCCTGAGCTAAATCACCAAGTGTACAAAGATGCCAAAGAGCTAGGCATCTTGGTTAACGTTGTGGATGATAAGCCTTATTGTGATTTCATCACGCCGTCTATGATTAATCGTGGCCGCATCCAAATCGCTATCTCTAGTGGTGGAGCTTCGCCAGTTTTAATTCGAAACATCCGTGAAAAACTTGAATCGATACTGCCACAAAACATGGGGTTGATGGCGGATTTTGCTAACTCAAAGCGAAACTCAATTAAAGAGGCGCTGCCTAGTGTCGATTTACGCCGCAAGTTTTGGGAGCAATTCTTCTCGAATCCCGAAGTGGAAAACGCGCGAGATAATCGTGAGTTAGAAGCAATTTACCAAGCGACCATGGCAACACCCTTAGATGAAAAGGGAAGTTGTACTTGGGTTCATGTTGGGAAAGATGTTGAGATGTTGCCAATAAAAGCCGTACGCTATATGCAACAAGCGGAGCTGGCTCTGTACTCAACTCGATGTGAAGCGAATGTGTTAGAACTAATACGAAGAGATGCAGAAAGAGAAGCTTTCTCGAGCGCTGCTGAGCTTTCGGATATGCTGGCCAAGGCTAAAGCTGAAAAGCTTCGAATTTGCGTGTTCATACCACAAGGAACGAGCGAATTCGTATTGCTGCAAGGGCAGGACTTAGTTATCTAGCAATGCCAAATGCTAAAAGTAGATACGTAGTTCGTTACACTAAAGCCAATAAAAAACGCCAGCGGATTATGCGCTGGCGTTTTTATTTACTTCTCAGATTGATTAATCACGGAAGTTGTTAAACTGGAATGGGATACCCATCTCTGCTTCACGAATCGCTGCCATTGTCGCTTGCAGGTCGTCGCGTTTCTTACCGGTAACACGTACTTTGTCGCCTTGAATAGAAGCTTGTACTTTTAACTTTGCGTCTTTGATAAGTTTCACTACTTTTTTCGCCGTTGGAGTATCAATACCTTGGCGGAAAAGCAGAGTTTGGTGCCAGTTTTTACCAGTAACGTCTGGGTCTTGTGCATCCATTGCGTTCGCGTCAATGTTACGCTTCGCTAAGTGGCCGCGTAAAATGTCGCGCATTTGCTTAAGTTGGAAGTCACCTTCCGCAGACATTTTTACGTTTTCTTCTACTAGCTCAAAGCTCGCATTTACGTTGCGGAAATCGAAACGAGTAGACAATTCACGGTTAGCGTTATCAACGGCGTTACGTAGTTCAACCGTATCGATTTCAGAAACAATATCAAACGATGGCATGAAGATTCCTTGATTATTTTGTTATAGGGACTTTCGGGACTTAACAGCGCTTGCCAGCATATCTAGCATTGTAGCAGTGTCTTCCCAACCTAGGCATGGATCTGTAATAGACTGACCATACGTTAGGTTATTGATGTCAGTCATTGGCTGATTGCCTTCAAGAATAAAGCTTTCTGCCATGATACCCGCAATACGAGTGCTGCCTGACTTAATTTGGTTACAAATGTCCTGAGCTACGTCGATTTGTTTTCTGTGTTGCTTCTGACAGTTTGCATGGCTGAAATCCACAACCAAACGTTGTGGCAATCCAAACTCAGCTAAAGCATTACATGCTTGTTTGACTGATGCTTCATCAAAGTTAGGGCCTTTTTCTCCACCGCGCAGAATAATATGACCGTAAGGGTTACCACTTGTACGGTAAACCGTCATTCGACCGTTCTTATCTGGCGAGTAGAAGTAATGCGATGCTTTCGATGCGCGAATTGCATCAATTGCAATTTTTACGTTGCCATTTGTGCCATTTTTGAAACCAACTGGGCAAGATAGTGCCGACGCCATTTCACGGTGAATTTGTGATTCCGTTGTGCGAGCACCAATCGCGCCCCAAGTGATCAAATCCGCGATGTATTGGCCGGTGATCATATCAAGAAACTCAGTAGCAGTCGCAAGACCGAGCTTGTTGATATCCAGTAGTAGTTTACGAGCTTTATGAAGACCAGCTTCAAGTGCGTAAGAACCATCTAGGTTAGGGTCCGTAATCAAACCTTTCCAACCAACTACTGTACGAGGCTTTTCAAAGTAAGTACGCATCACGATAAACAGTTCGTCTTTGTACTTGTCTTGGATTTCACTCAGGCGAGTGGCGTAATCAATGGCAGCTTCAGTGTCGTGAACAGAACACGGACCTACAATCGCAAGAAGGCGATCGTCTTCACCCGATAAAATGTTTTCAATCTGACGACGAGATTGAGCGATACGGTCTGCAACGTCATCCGTAATAGGATGTACACTACCTAGCTCTGCTGGGGTAGGCATTGGACCCAAAGGTTGGGTTCTCAATTCATCTGTTTTTATAGGCATGTTATAGCTTTATTCTCTATTGCGAAGGGGTAAAGATAACGGAATTACAGGCAGGAATAAACCGTTTCACGGGAATCTTCGCCAGGAAATACCGAATTGTATACAAAGGTGTAGGTATTCATTTAAATGACTTATGTATAAATGACAAAACTTGATCATTAAATCAATATATATACATTTGAATTTATAACCATTTTATCTATCTCGTTGTAAGGTAATCTAAGTAACTGCGATAAACTTCATACCTTACGGGTGACGCCGTCACTTTATGAGGGTTAAATAACTCGTGAGATCGAGCTTTTGTTAACATTTCTTTGACATCTATTTCTTTCGTTGATTAACTGGTCTGACTAGATTGGTAAGGAGACCAAAATGTTATCAGCTCTACGTCGTGCGAATTTGTATCTAAATCTGTTTGGCTTTTCGAAAGTGCCGCTGATTTGGCTTTGCCACCCTAAAATCATTGCGATAGATAGCAAGCATGTTGAGGTTCGTATCCCATTGCGCAGAAGAACGAAGAACCACCTGAATAGCATGTATTTCGGCGCTTTAGCCGTTGGCGCTGATGTTGCTGGTGGTTTTCTTGCTATGAGTAAAGCGCAAGAAAAGGGAGAAGCGATCTCGCTAGCATTTAAAGGTGTGAAAGCCGAGTTTTTAAAGCGCCCGGAAGCCGATGTGCACTTTGTTTGTAACGATGGTCATGTCATTGATGAGATGCTCGAGCACACCTTGGCAACGGGTGAACGAGTAAATCGTGACGTAAAAATTGTCGCGCTGTGTCCTAACTTACATGGTGACGAGCCAATGGCTGAATTCTCGCTTACTCTTTCGATAAAAAAAGCAGCCCAACAAAGAAAAGAGGCTGCTTAGTGGTTTGTGGCTCGTTTGTTTAAAGGCGTTGGCTTAATTGAGTTCAATCTTCTCGATAGAGACGATTTTGGAGCGATTTAAGACCACTTTCCAGCGGTAATAAACAGGCTCATCGGTGTGGTTGTCCTCTTTGACAATCACATTGAGCAAATGACGTTTCTCTACTGACTCTTTGGTTACTTGACCTTCATTTAAACGATAAACTCGGTTTGAGCTTTTATCCATCAAGCGGATGATAGGGCGTAAACTGATGTTCAATGTTTCTCTCGTTTGTTCGTAACCACTCAAGAAAAGAGAGGTCGCCATTTCGGTTTTCTCGTGATAATGAAGAATCTGCTCTTCACGTTGCACGACGCGTTTTTTACGTATTCTTTGAATCTTATCCGGCAAGCTACTTAAGGTACGATAATCGAGCCACTCCAATTTTTTGCCAACCACTTTTTTCGTCGTTGGATCAACATACTTCTTACGCCATTTTGGCTTGCCTTTACGGATCCATCGCCACATGGCATCGCGTAAATCATCTTTAAAGATTTCTCGTAAAGCGTAAATAAAAGACATCGCAATAATGAATGAGGCAGAAATTTCCCCCAGATAATCGCGAGCGAGAATCACGGTCGAGGTCACGACAACCATAACTAAACCGGTTGCAATGCCTTTGATTGCACGCTTGATGTTGTTACCCATCGATATGGTTTCTTCACGAAGCACGATAGGGTGTTCAATCAATCGCCTTAGCAAGCGCATTTTGTTAGATAGGCGAGTAACGTCTTCAACGACTCTTGATGAGTTGTATTTGTTGAGTTTACGATGGGCTTGCTCTTTCTCACATAGCGTGATCAGACGCTTTTTGATCGTGCCATAGTCGCCTTCACGTGGTAGATGGGCCACCAGTGACAGGAACTTTTGCTCGGTATACCAAGACAGATAGTTATCGATGTTAACGTAGTAGCGTTTTAAGTTCTCTTCATAAGGAATAGAACGCCGCAAGCGCTTTAAGATCTCAAGCGTGAGCTCGATAACTTCGTCCACTTCATCTTCCGTTACGGAGTTGTTCTCATGCTTGTTTAAACTTGCTACCGCTTTGTCTAGCGCGATAACGTATTGGTAAGCGAACAAACTCAAACTTACTCGGTATTGCTGATTCGACAGGCGTCCACGTTTGGCAAGTCGACTGTGTACTAGCGGAAGAAGGATTTCAGTACTGTAATAAGATCGTTGCTGTGTGATTGAGGTGTAATAAAATTCGGATTCACTGATGATATCGGCGTTTAAACCAAGCTCACCAGGTATAAAAAAGTAAATATCTAGGTCGACACTTTTGCTCTTTGCGAGTGCATGACTGATTTTTAATGTTATTGAGTCTTGTTTATCGACGGTGACCAAAGAAAGCTCCTGACTTTGCTAAAGCATTCTTAACTTATGCGTTCCGTTGAGCAGGTAAGTATAAGAGTGCTAAAAGAGTGACTGGGGCATATAGCTGAACGACAACAGCATAACAGAGCACTATGCTTTTCTCTCTGATTTTCTTGTTAGTTTAGGTATAATTCCACGTAAATTTAAAAAGAGACAAAATCAATGATTAAAATTGGTCAAATTAACAGCTTAGAAGTCATTAAAAAGGCTGATTTTGGCGTATTTCTGGATGGCGATGATTACGGTTCTGTTCTACTACCTAGTAAGTATGTACCAGAGGGTACTGAAATTGGTGAGTATGTAGACGTATTTCTGTACTTCGATTCAGAAAGCCAACTTGCTGCGACCATTGAAAGACCAATTGCCCAAGTGGGTGAGTGGGGTTTAATGAAGATTGAGGGTGTGAATGCGACAGGTGCTTTTGTAAATTGGGGCATCAAAGAAAAGGACTTACTGATTCCTTTTAGTGAGCAACGCACTCGCTTCTCTGCCGGACAAACCATTTTAGTGTATGTTTATACCGACAAAGCGTCAGGTCGCATTGTTGGTACGACTAAGTTCAATAAATGGTTAGATAAAACTCCAGCGAATTATGAAGTTAACGAACAAGTTGATTTGATCATCGCAGAGCGTAGTCAACTTGGTTATAAAGCTATCGTTAACGGTAAGCATTGGGGCATGATTTTCCCATCGGATGTTTTTGGTAAGCTTTACATCGGTAAAAAGCTGAAAGGCTTTATTAAGCACATTCGTGAAGATGGTAAAATCGACCTTGCTCTACAAAAAGTAGGTGTGGCGAAAATGGACGATCTTTCTAGTAAGATCCTTGACCTGCTAGAGAAGAAAGGCGGATTTTTGCCTTTGAATGACAAGTCGTCTCCTGAAGCGATTTTTGATGCTTTCCGCACAAGTAAAGGGACTTATAAAAAGACCATCGGTGGCTTATACAAGCAGGGTAAAATTGTCATTGAGAAAGACGGTATTCGTCTAGCGTAGTCCAAACTCACGTATAGCGGATCTACAGCCAAAAAAACGGCCCAAACTTTTCCTTTTTTTGGGCCTAGGGGAAACGGCTCCGCAGAGCCTGCGCTAAACTTGTCCAACAATAATTTTGTTGGTGAACATAGAGAGAAATGCCACATCAAAGCATTACTTTGATACAACTAGTTTAGTACAGCGTGTCCGGATCGCTAGCGAGCCCACTTGCTTTCATACTTACGAATTAAAAAGCCATCGCAAATACGATGGCTTTTCATTTATTTATGGTTCGTTACGTCTTTTAAAATAAGTTCTTATCTCGTACTAATTCGCGAGGAAGACCATTCTTTATTCGGTTGCTTACCCACTTGCCAAGGCCAATAACTGCGCCTTGATAGGTGACAAGCACTTCGCCTTTACCTGTTTTCATTCCCTCAGGAATGGTTTGTGGGCGAACATCACGCCCCATGTACCATTCGCGCGCTTCTTCAATACTGAGTTCAATGGCGTTGCTTTCAGAACCTGTCGCCAGGGCAGTCGCGACTTGGTGTTGCCAACGGTAGCCATTTTTATGGGCTTCCGCGATCTTTATACCCATACGGGAGAAGCGTAATTCGCCGATCATCGCTTCTAAAGCATTAGGGAATAACCAGACATCTTTATCGCGAAGCCATACAGAACTGTCATTTGGAAGTTTAATACCTAACGCGCTTTGGAGTTGTTGAGCAATTTCTGTCGATTCTTTTTTTGAAGTTTTAACAAAGGGGAATTTCCCCATGCGCTTTTTGACTTCTGGCGCCTCAACAGCAGCCAGTTTGCGAATTCTTGCAACAAAGAACCCTTCACAGTCGTAGACCTGTGGGAAAATATGCAAAAAGCCTTCTTCAGTTAGAGCTGCCTCTGCGTTTTCAAACAAGTTCTCAAGGCTTTCAAACTCTACAGCATCCCCAAAGGTTTCTTTCAAGTGTTGACAAACTTGTTGGTTTTCTTCTGTACTGAGCGTACATGTTGAGTAAACCATCACACCACCGGGCTTTAATGCATGGAAGGCGCTTTCAATAAGATCTTTCTGTGTGTCAGCGATGTCGAGTACGGAAGCTTGCGTCCAGTTTTTCATCGCATCTTCGTCTTTGCGAACGGTGCCTTCTCCAGAGCAAGGCGCGTCGAGCAAAACCGCATCAAATTGTTCTGGTAGCCAACCGCCAAAAACGCGTCCATCGAAGTTACTTAGTGCGGCGTTACGTACCCCACAACGTTCCACATTAGCGTGCAGTACTTTTACACGACTTGCGGCGTATTCATTGGCCACAAGTACACCTTCGTTGTTCATTAAAGCTGCAATTTGAGTGGTTTTTGAGCCTGGAGCGGCTGCGGTATCTAACACGGCATCGTAAGATTCATCATTCATAAACAGAGCAGATACCGGCATCATCGAACTGGCTTCTTGAATGTAGAATAAGCCAGACATGTGTTCTGCTGTGTTGCCTAATGGTACAACTGACTCATCCGCTTCAATCCAAAACCCCGTGTCACACCAAGGCACAGGAGAAAGCTTCCAGCCTTTTGCTTCTGCTCGTTCTAGAAACGCTTCAACACTGATCTTCAACGTATTAACTCGAATACTTTTGCGCAGTGGCTTTTGGCACGACGCGATAAAGTCTTCCATGTTGAGGTGAGCAGGAAGGATAGTTTGGATTTTTTCCAGAAACGCGTCTGGGATGTAAACATTAGGATGCAATGTGGGATCTCGTTTGCAGAATTTGTGGCAAATAATATACGAAAGCGAAGCAGAAACGAATAGTGACAAGGGCCGAGCGATAAAAAAGAGCAGCGATTGCTGCTCTTTTAAAGTGATCAAACTTCAATTTTACGTGAATTGAGCTTTATTCTACGGCTTCGGAATTGCTGTACGCCATTGAGTCCAACCTTCTTCAGCTTGTGGATACAAAAAGAAAGATTGCCCACTCTTTGCCGCTGGTGGAATAGTCGATTGCTCTGGCGTTGAAAACGCAATTCCTCCGCGAACTAAACTATCAAAGGTTCCCGCTTTGATGTTAGCGCCGGTAAGCCCGATGGAAACATCTACTCCTGAAACATTCCAGAACACACTGTTTTGACGAACGAGGTAAGCATATTCAGGCTGTATTTTGATAGTCGTGACGATGCGATCAGCAAATTCTCCTAGGCTTACGTCGGTCACTTGGCCAACTTCCATCTGGCGGTAAAGAATAGGGGTACCGACTTGTACTGAGCCTCTTTGTTCACTTTGTAACGTAAACATGATTCCATGCACGCGTTCTGAACTATTTTCTAATTGAAAATCAAATTTAGCTTTACCTTTACCTGGTTCAACACTGATGGATTTCGACACCAACGCCCCGAGGTTTTTAACGCCACCTAAACCAATTTCTGGTTCAGTTAGCCCAAAATGTGAGCCTTCAACCGCAATGTTTTCTACGTATTCAGGTAGGATTCTTGCAGTGACTTCAACCATGTTACGACGAAAATTCGGTACAACCAGAGTGATTTCACCAACTTTAACACCTTGATATTCAATCGGCATTCCTTTAGCAATCTCTTGCGAACCGTCGGTTTCTAAAGCAATGACGCGCCCAAACTTGCGAGCGGTTTTTTGATCAGAATACAGCTTCCAGTTTTCTCCGATTTTGTTTTCAACGCCTGGCACGGAGTCAAAAGCGATGCCACCTTCGATTAACGACTTCAAAGGGTGTGCTTTCACACTGACGCCAGCTAATGATGCATCTATCTCAATCCCTGAACGATTCCAAAAAACGGTTTGTGGCGTTACAAGATAAGCGAAGCGGTTTTCGATAGTAGCCTTAATTAGTACTCCGCCATCAACTAGTTGGAAATCGGAGACGTTACCAACTGGAAGATTACGATAGAGTAGAGGACTGCCTTTGGAAATCGGCGGCAATTCAGAAGCAAATAGTGTTAGCGCCCTAGAGCCATTTTGATTGTACTGCGCCAATTCAGCCAATGATTCATTTTGGAACAGTTGATACTCTTTTTGAATATCCTGCTTGCCTTCGCTCACAAAACTAATTGACCCGGTTAACAACTGCTTTGCTGGAGGAACGGTAACGCTGAGCCCCGATTCAGTTAACTCTGCTGATGCACTGCCGGTTACATAAAAACGATTGTTTGATTTGATCAGATGTTTGTATTCATGGTCAATCAATACATCCATAAATACTTCGTGTTGTGATTTTTTATCTTCCTTAACTAGGCCCACTTTGATGATTGAACCAACAACGATGCCTTTATAAAGTACATTGGCACCGCTATCTAGGCCAAACGAATTGTCGGACACCAACCGAATCGCGATGGACTTTTCTTGCTGTTGGTTAAACACGTTTTTACGAATGGCAGTAAAGCGGCGAGAGCGTTCACCCGCGCCCGGCACGATCGTTAAGAAGTTTCCTCGCACTAAATTAGCAATGTTTTCAACACCAGAAAGGGACACTTTTGCTTCTTCTAAAACAAATCGAGTACCTGTCGTCAGCATGTCACTAAAAGCGGGTTGAATTGCCGCTGACGCCAATATCACTTCTCGACCTTCGGAAAGGCTCAAGTCCGTAACTTGGCCAATTTCGATTCCGCGATACATAATTGGAGCGCCTTCTCCGCTTATCTTGCTGTCATCAGGTAGGACGATTTTAACCGCGATGCCTCGACCAGCAGTTTTCAAATCTTTATACAAACGGAACTCGGTGTTCTCTTCTACAGGCTCACCATCATCCGGAGAGTCGACGGCGATGGCGCCACCTAGGAGGGCACTCATGCTTTCTAGTCTTACATCGACACCTTCAAAACCGATGCTGGCACCAATTCCACTGACGTTCCAGAATCGACTGCGGTTGTTAATGATATGTCGGTATTGATCCTGAATGTTGGCTTGAATAGTGATAGATTTTGCATCTTCATCTAGCTGGTAACTGTACACTTCACCGATTGGGATTTTCTTATAAACAATTTGAGAGCCAACCGATACACCACCTAAATCACGGCTTTTGAGCTTAATATTCAAACCTTGAGAAACACGTAAATCTGTTGGGGCAGAGTCTAACGCATGGAATGTTGTCTCAAACTCTTGACCATCTCCGGGTTGAATCGAGATGTAGTTACCTGAGACGAGCGCATCCAGTCCGGAAACTCCCGTTAGGCTAGCTGTTGGTTTTACTAACCAAAAGCGTGTTTTATCGTTCAGTAACTTTGCAGCTTCAGGATAGATATCAGCATCGACATAAATACTGCCGAGATCTTCGGTGAGGTTAATGTCTCTTACCATGCCGACTTCTAATCCTTGGTAACGGATAGTGGTTCGGCCGGCGACAAGACCAGCGGCATCAGAAAAATAGATTTGCACTCGTTGTCCTGCATCGTGTATCGACTTCACTACAAGCCAGCCAGCTAAGACCATGGTCAAAATTGGCAACAGCCAAAGAGGAGATATGCCTTTACTCCGCTTTACATCTGGTACGTATGACGTTTGAGAACTGTTCTGATCACTCATTCATTGACTCTTTTTCTGATTGTTTTGGGCTTGTTTGGTCCCAGATTAGCCTTGGATCAATACTTTCTGCTGCAAGCATGGTCAACACTACGACAACACCAAATGCTACCGCGCCATATCCTGGTGTGAAATCCAGTATCTGACCACGATCGACTAACGTCATCATGATAGAAATAACAAACAAATCCATCACAGACCATTTACCGATCCATTTAACAACAAAGTAAACCATCATTCGTTGTCTCTTAAACACCGAACGTTTGAATTGGATGCAAAGCATGATGTAGGCGAGCCCAAGTATTTTAATCACCGGGACAACAATACTGGCAACAAAAATGATCGCAGCGATTCCATACATGCCGCTTTTTACCAAACCAGCCACGCCTGAAAAAATAGTGTCCTCCAAACGCTTACCATTGGTAAGCAAGATGGAAATAGGGATCAGGTTAGCGGGGAAGATGGCGACCGTTGCTGCGATGAGGTAAGCCCATGTTTTCTGAATGGAGTTTGGCTTGCGATGATATAACTCGTGATGACAACGCTGGCAATGGTCACCTTCAGGCTGGGACAAGTGGCATTCATGGCAATGCACATCTTTATGCTCAAAAGCATATAAACTTTCTGGTTTCCAAGCTTCCCAATAACGACGCACGCTGATTCTTGAAACTAACAAAACGGTAAATATCTGCAAAAGAACCAGACCAATTAACCCTGGGCCGACGAAAATGTCGGAATAATCTTGGAGTTTAAAACAGGAAATGGCGATGCTAACTAAGAACACATCCAACATAACCCAATGCTTCAAATGTTGAATTAGCCACAGTGAGATACGAAGCCCACGGAACCATCGTTGATGTAAAGAAATATGCGCCGTTACCACTGAAACACAAACCGTCAGTGGCGCTAGAGAGCTACAAAATAGAATGAGCAATGAAAGAAGAACAAATCCTTCTTCCATCAATGTGATCATCCCTGAAGGCAGGGTTGCCGGAATCATCACACCAAAGAGTCGGATGCTAATAAAGTTAAAAAAGTGCGATGGAATAAATAGTAGGATGCAGGTTATCGCGACGGCTAGATTACCAGAGAGGCTAGGGCTACCTCCGCGATATAATTGTGTACCACAACGAGGGCAGTGTGCATTTTTGCCATGGGGTAAGTCGACGATGTCGACAGGCAATTCACAACCTTGGCACAGACGTACGTTATTGGGTTGCATGGCGTGCTTAGACAGAGAGGTCATAACGACCTCTCTAGCTTGAACGATTTAAGCGTGGGACTGTATGCCCCCATATAAGGTTTGATATAAGCCTTCTTGCTCAACTAACTCACCATGAGTACCTGTTTGCGTCACTTTCCCATCTTCAAGCACGTAGATCAAATCGGCTTGTTTCACAGCGGATAGTCGGTGCGCAACGATTAATGTTGTTCTACCACGTAAGAACTCGGTCAGTGCTTTGTGTAAAGCCGCTTCAGTAGCGGTATCTAACGCAGACGTGGCTTCGTCTAAAATAACAAATTGAGGATTACTCAGCACCATTCTAGCAATGGCAAGCCGTTGTCGTTGACCTCCTGACAAACGAATGCCATTACGACCAACTTGAGTATCCAAGCCGTGGTTCAGTTGAGAAATAACATCTTGCAGCTGAGCCACTTCAAGCGCACGCCAAAGTGACATTTCGTCAAAATCCCCACCAAGCGTTAGATTATGCCTCAAGGTGTCGTTAAATAGTATAGGTTGCTGTAATACCACGGCAATTTTGTCGCGAATTACTTCAAAACCAATATCTTCTGTTAATTCATCATTAAAGCGAATGCTACCGGAGTTTTGACGGTAAACCCCAATAAGTAATTGTATCAAGGTTGACTTACCACCGCCGCTTGCACCAACTAACGCCACTTTCTTTCCTGCCGGCATATGTAAAGAAAGATTATCTAGGACTTTGTTTTCATTATTGTAAGAGAAATTAATGTTTTCTACTTTAACATCAACTTCTCTACCTTCTTTGAAAGGATTTACCTTAGAAACCGGTCTCTGCTCTTCTTCTAACTCTAATAAGTCGTTGATGCGTTTTAATGCCGCTTTAGCGCTATACCAAGAAAACTGAATCCCAAGCAACTCTTGAACAGGAGACAGCATGAACCATAGGTAACCAAAAACGGCAAATATTTGGCCAATAGTAAGGTCACTGAACATGACCATTAACATTGCTACAGCTCTGAATAATTCAAAGCCGATCAAAAAGAGAAGGAAAGATACGCGACCAGCAGCTTCAGATTGCCAAGCATACTTGTCTGCATCAACGCGAACTTGGTTCGCACTGTCTTTGAGTTGCTGGAGAAATTCTCGCTCTTTATTGGCCGCGCGTAGTTGGTAGATTCCATCTAATGTTTCAACTAAACGGTTTTGGAAAATTTCAAAAGAATGATTTTCCTTCCGTTTCAGATGTTTAACCATACTGCCTAGTTTACGTGAGAAGTAAATGACAATAGGGTTAACTAACAGGATAAACAGACCAAGTCGCCAATCGAGCCAAAGTAGAACGATAGCAGTACCAATAACAGTCAGAAAACTGATAACGAATTTTGCTAACGTAGAACCAATAAATTTATCAATGGTCTCAATGTCAGTGATAAGGTGTGCGTTGATTCCTCCGCTACCTTTGGTTTCGTATTGTCGGATGCTGATACGGCCGAGTTTGTCGATCATTTTACTGCGCATCTCAAACGTGATGGTTTTTGAAACAAGCGTAAATTGTCGGCTTTGAAGGATATTTAATCCTTGGCTCGCAGCTCGCATAAGAACAACCAAGAACAGGGTGAAGAAAATATAGCCTGTCGGAGTGTGCCACGCTTCAGGGAGAATGGCATTCATGGCATCTAAACCTTTTGCAGGTTGGTCCAATAAGACCTCATCAACCATCAAAGGCATGAGGAGGGGAATTGGAACACTAATCAAGGTTGCAAGCACCGCTATCAAGTTCGCTATGATCAGCTTGGACTTGTGCTTTTTTACTTGTGTTATCAACCAAGAACGGCTAATAGTGTCATTTTTCAGAAGCATTGTAATTGAGAATAAGTCCTATTATAAAGTAGGGCTGCATTTTAGCGCCATACATTGAGAATGGAAGCTTTTATAGTAAGTAGGAAGTTAATATGAACTTAGAACAATACCAAAGACTAACCAAACAAGCTGTTGCTCTAATTGAGTCTGAACCAGACTTTATTGCGAACCTAGCAAACTTGAGCTCATTGCTTTTCATGGAACTTGACGATCTTAACTGGGCAGGCTTTTACCTAACAAAAGGTGAAGAGCTTGTTCTTGGTCCGTTCCAAGGAAAACCAGCTTGTGTTCGTATCCCAATGGGTCGAGGCGTCTGCGGTACTGCTGCACAAACTAATACTATACAAAGAGTATACGACGTTCACGAATTTGAGGGGCATATTGCGTGCGATGCAGCGAGCAATTCAGAAATTGTGATTCCATTTTCTATTAATGGAAAGGTGGTTGGTGTACTTGATATTGATAGTCCAAGTATTGGCCGATTTAATGAAACAGACGAAGAAGGTCTCACTCATTTCATGGTTGAAGTAGAAAAGCTGCTTAATTCACACGCGAACGACGCATAAATTAGCCTTCGAGTGTGGTTTTTCCTTGGCATGTCACTATAATACGAGAATATTTTTTCTTAATGCTCGCGGAAATCCGCTCAAATCAGGACCCCTCATGACTGAAAAGTTAAAAAACAGCAAAGAAGTTATTGCATATATTGCTGAATGTTTCCCTAAGTGCTTTACTTTAGAAGGTGAAGCAAAACCTCTGAAAATTGGTATTTTTCAAGATCTTGCGGAACGTCTAAATGAAGACGAAAAAGTAAGCAAAACACAGCTTCGTGCAGCGTTAAGACAGTACACTTCATCATGGCGTTACCTACACGGTGTAAAACCAGGTGCAGTACGTGTAGACCTAGATGGCAACCCTTGTGGTGAGCTAGAAGAAGAGCACGTTGAACACGCGAAAGCGACACTTGCAGAAAGCAAGGCGAAAGTTCAGGCTCGTCGTAAAGAACAAGCACAAAAAGCTCGTGAAGAGGGTAAGGCGAAAGCGAAACCTGCGGCTAAAAAGCCTCAACAGCCTCGTCGTACTAATAAACCAAAAGTACAAAAACCAACTAAGCCTGTAGAAACGCGCGCTCTAAATGCTGATGAAATCACAGTAGGTAACGCAGTTAACGTGAACATGGGCAAAGGAAACATGGCAGCGACCATTGTTGAAATCAATAAGGATGATGTACGTGTTCAACTTGCTAACGGCCTACAAATGGTTGTGAAAGCGGAGCACTTGCGCGCATAAAGGAGATACTCCTACGCATGAATTGCCGTTCAAAAGTGACCCTGATTGCTGCTAGCTTATGGCTAGCAGCATCAGCTCAGGCTCTTGAAGCCAAACTACATAAAGATGACCTGCCGGTTCTTTCTCCTGAAGTTCAGCATGAAACAGCTAGCAAACGAGTCACCTCGCGATTTACCCGCTCTCATTATAAGCACTTCAGCCTCAATGATGATTTCTCTAAAGCGATCTTTGAACGCTATGTAGAGTTGCTTGATTACAATAGAAATATTTTCACTCAAGCAGACATCGATTCATTTAAAAATTGGTCAGTCGAGCTTGATGATCAGCTTAAATCGGGCAACAACCAAATTGCTTTTGATGTTTACAACCTCTCAATGCAGAAGCGTTTCGATCGTTTTGCTTATGCGTTAACTCTACTCGATGAAGAGATCAAGTTTGATACCGATGACGAGATAGAGTTAGACCGCTCTGAGGCCGCATGGCCAAAAGACGAAGCAGAGCTCAACGAGTTGTGGCGCAAGCGTGTGAAATATGACGCGTTAAATCTGAAACTGACTGGCAAAGAGTGGCCAGAGATTAAAGAAGTTTTAGAGAAGCGTTATAACAACGCGATGAAGCGCATCACACAGACCAACAATGAAGACGCATTTCAGTTGTATATGAATGCCTTCGCGCGACAGGTTGACCCTCATACAAGCTACCTTTCTCCACGTAATGCCGAGCAATTCCAATCGGAAATGAACCTTTCTCTAGAAGGTATCGGCGCCGTTTTGCAAATGACAGACGATTACACAGTAATTCGTTCACTTGTTGTTGGCGGTCCGGCCTCAAAGAGTAAGCAACTTGGTGAAGGGGACCGAATCACTGGTGTTGGACAAGACGGTGAAGAAATTGTCGACGTGATCGGTTGGCGTCTGGATGATGTTGTTCAGTTAATCAAAGGCCCTAAAGGCACAAAGGTTAATCTACAGATCTTGCCAGAAGGTAACGATGCGAAGAGTTACATTGTCACAATTGTTCGTGACAAAGTTCGCTTAGAAGATCGTGCAGTTAAGTCAGAAATCATCGAAAAAGACGGTAAGAAGATTGGTATTTTAGAAGTACCAAGTTTCTACGTCGGCTTATCGAAAGACACCGATAAATTACTAGCTGAGTTGAAAACCAAAAACGTTGACGGCGTAATCGTTGATCTACGCAACAATGGCGGTGGTGCGCTAACAGAAGCAACGGCATTGACAGGTTTATTCATTAAAGAAGGTCCTGTAGTTCAAGTTCGTGACAGCTATGGCCGCATCAAGGTGAATGCCGATACCGATGGAAAAGTGAGTTATGATGGCCCATTGACGGTATTGATTAACCGCTACAGTGCTTCAGCATCTGAAATTTTTGCAGCGGCAATGCAAGATTATAATCGTGCAATCATCTTAGGTGAAAACTCTTTCGGTAAAGGTACAGTTCAGCAACATCGTTCACTGAATCATATTTATGATCTGTTCGATAAAGAGCTAGGTTATGTTCAGTACACGATTCAGAAATTTTATCGTATTGACGGTGGAAGTACGCAAAATCGTGGTGTTGCACCAGATATTTCGTACCCAACGCCAATAGAGGCTTCTGAAACAGGTGAAAGTGTTGAAGACAATGCTTTACCTTGGGATCAGATTGATAAAGCACAATATCAAACGTTTCCAAGTAACGACGCCTTAGTTGAAAAACTTACTGCTCTTCATAACAAGCGTATTTCTGATGAAATGGAGTTCCGCTTTATCAATGAAGACATCGAGAAATATCGTAAAGAAAAAGACGATAATACTTTGTCTTTGAACGAAAAAGTTCGTAAAGCTGAATCGGATAAAGCGGAAGCCCTTCGATTACAACGCATAAATGAACGTCAAGTTGCTTTGGGTAAAAAAGCATTCAAAACATTGGATGACATACCAAAAGACTACGAGGCTCCTGATGTTTATTTAGATGAGTCTGTCGCGATTATGGTCGATCTACTTAAGCAGGAAAATCAGTCATAATAACTGGCAATTTAGAATAAAAAGAGTGAGTCTTTCAGATTCACTCTTTTTTTATGCCTTTTTGTCTTCCGCTGTCTCGATATCGAGCAAGATATTCGCTTATTTTCCCCCAATAATTTACGTGATCTACATCTAAAATTTCGCGAAAGTGAGGACTACTGGCTAAGCTAAAAGAAAACGATAAGGATGCCGATATGAAGTGGTTCTTTATTTTACTTAGCTTTTGCTGCTTTAGTGTGTTTGGTGGAGAAAACACCAGAGAAGATGAATTAAGTCACTTTGACACGCCGTTTCTCATCGGAGACTGGTATTTGATGAACCCAAACCCCGAAGAGTCGGCTGAAAACTTTCGTGCGATCAAACTCTCATTAGGTTCTGACTACAGCTTTTCTATTGATATTCAAAAGAAAGACTATTCCGTTGACCATTGGGAAGGGCTGTATAACGCAAATGAAGACACCATCGTTCTTGGTTTAAACACCGACGAGCCTCAAATTTATGCCTATCGCAACAACCATAATACGCTTGATCTTAATGGTGTAACGTTCACTAAAGGATTATCTAATTCACTTGCAGGTATTTGGTCTAGCTCTCACGTATCTGGCGACGGTCTTGTGGCCAACAACATTAATCAGATGGATTTGATACTTCAACCTGATTTCGTGTTCATGTTTAGGGTTTCGAACGAAGAAGGGGATGAGTCCATCAAACAAGGTGTGTTTTACACAGAAGATGAGTTTTTGGTTCTGCTGTATGAAAATGGCGAGCATGGAACCACGTATAAGCTCAACAAGAATGAGCTAACGATCGAAGATTCCAATGGTGATATGTACGCCGTACTCAATAGAGTTACGCCATGATGCCTTTAACATGCGCCAAATTACGCGTGCGTACGGTAAGTCATTAATGTTGTTTAAATGTTAATCAAAAAACGGAGCTAGAGCACTAAAAGCTCCGTTTTTTGATGGAAAGACTTGTATTCTGATACCACAACCCCTACAAATAGCTTATATAGTGATACCAGAACTGCATTTTTGATCATGCAGTCTGGTATTTTTGTTGTTCGACATACAAGGATTTATGCTCATGTCTCAAGCTCCCCAGGCCAAATATCGTAAAGATTATAAAGAGCCATCTCATGCGATTACTGATATCGATCTTACTTTTGATCTATATGACAATGACACAATCGTTACGGCGGTATCAAAAGTTGCTCAAAAAGGCGATACAACAACGCTAGAACTCGATGGCGAAGGGCTTGAGCTACGCGCTGTAAAAGTAAATGGTGAGGATTGGGCTCATCACGAGGTGAAGGAGTCGTCGCTGGTACTGACCGATCTTCCATCCGAGTTTGAACTTGAAATCGTCACCAAAATTGATCCTGAAGCGAATACAGCACTCGAAGGTTTGTACAAATCAGGCGGCGCATTTTGTACTCAGTGTGAGGCTGAGGGCTTCCGCCGTATCACGTACTATCTAGACCGTCCGGATGTTCTAGCAAAATACACAACAAAAGTGATCGCAGATAAAGCGGTTTATCCATATTTGCTGAGCAATGGTAACCGAATTGCAGAAGGCGATGCAGAGAACGGTCGTCACTGGGTTCAATGGCAGGATCCGCATCCAAAACCAGCTTACTTGTTCGCCCTTGTTGCAGGCGACTTTGATGTATTGCGTGACAAATATACAACGATGTCAGGTCGCAGTGTTGATTTAGAAATCTTTGTTGATAAAGGTAACTTAGATCGTGCAGGTCATGCGATGACATCGCTGATCAACTCGATGAAGTGGGATGAGGAACGCTTTGGCCTGGAATACGATCTGGATATTTACATGATCGTTGCTGTTGATTTCTTCAACATGGGTGCAATGGAAAACAAAGGCTTGAACATTTTTAACTCAAAATATGTTCTGGCGAACGATCAAACTGCGACAGATCGTGACTATTTAGGTATCGAAGCTGTGATCGGTCATGAGTACTTCCACAACTGGACTGGCAACCGTGTCACTTGTCGTGACTGGTTCCAACTAAGTCTAAAAGAAGGCTTAACCGTATTCCGTGACCAAGAATTCTCTTCTGACTTAGGTTCTCGTGCTGATAACCGTATTGATAACGTACGTATTATTCGTGGTCCTCAATTTGCGGAAGATGCAAGCCCAATGTCTCACCCGATTCGTCCTGACAAAGTCATTGAGATGAATAACTTCTACACGCTAACGGTGTATGAAAAGGGCAGCGAAGTTATTCGCATGTACCATACACTCCTTGGCGAAGAGGGCTTCCAAAAAGGAATGAAACTTTATTTTGAACGTCACGATGGTACCGCCGCGACGTGTGAAGACTTTGTTTCTGCAATGGAAGATGCCGCCGGTGTTGATTTAAAACAGTTCCGTTTGTGGTACAGCCAATCGGGTACACCAACGATACGCGTAAATAGCGAATACAACGCTGATGCAAAAACTTACGCACTAACGGTAGAGCAATTTACGGAGCCGACGCAAGACCAAGCAGAAAAACAAGCGCTGCATATTCCGTTCGATATCGAGTTGTATGATTCGAAAGGTCGAGTTATCCCACTGGTGATTAACGGTGAATCTGTTCATAACGTGCTGGATATTAAACAAGATAAGCAAACGTTCGTATTTGAAAATGTCGAAGAACAGCCAGTGCCATCTTTGTTGCGTGAATTCTCGGCACCAGTCAAATTAGAATACGATTACAGCGATGACGAGTTAGTCTTCTTGATGAAGCACGCAACGAACGATTTTTCTCGATGGGACGCTAGCCAAATGCTATTGGCTAAATACATTCGTCAGAATGTGAAAAATGTTCAAGCGGGACAAGAAGTATCGCTTTCTGAAGGTGTGATAGATGCTTTCCGCGGTGTGCTGTTGGATGAAACGCTTGAGCCAGCTTTCATTGCTCAAGTTTTCTCTATGCCTTCAATCAATGAGATTACTGGTTGGTACCAGCAAATTGATATCGATGCCGTAGACAAAGTGCTAAACAGCATTACAGTGTCACTTTCTAAGGAATTAGAAGATGAGCTAAGTGCAACTTATCACACGCTTAAGCAAACAGAGTATACGATCGACCATGCTGCTATTGGCAAGCGTGCTTTACGTAACCGTTGCCTTCAGTACCTAGCATATACGGAAAAAGGTAATGATTTAGTCAACGCGCAGTACGCATCTGCAAATAACATGACAGATACGATTGCTGCGATGAGTGCCGCAAATAACGCTCAGCTCGAGTGTCGTGAAGCACTTATGGCTGATTATAGCGATAAATGGAAGCACGATGGTTTGGTTATGGATAAGTGGTTTGCACTTCAAGGTAGCAATCCTGCAGAGGATGCTCTTGAAAAAGTAAAAGCAACCATGAACCACGAAGCATTTAGTTTGAAAAATCCGAACCGTACGCGCAGCTTAATTGGCTCGTTCTTAAGTGCGAACCCTGTACGTTTCCATGATAAATCCGGTGTAGGTTACCAGTTTGCCGGTGAAATTCTTCGCCAACTAAATGATTCGAACCCACAAGTAGCTTCTCGAATGATTGATCCTTTGCTTAAGTTCCGTAAATACGATGAAGCTCGCCAAGCAATGATTCGTGCAGAACTTGAAAAGCTCAAAGCAATGGATAATCTTGCTAAAGATCTATTCGAAAAAGTGACTAAAGCACTAGACGAATAGTAAACAACACAATAGGGTGGTCATTAAGACCACCTTATTTGTTTATGTCACTTAGTTTTCACTTCATGAACTATTACTACTTCAATCTCAACATTTCATATCAAACGTTTTTATCTCATTATTCTGGTGCGGCAAGTGTTGTTCAAGTTGTCACACACAACGGTTTGCGTTTGCAGTTACCCGCCGCGAGATTTAGACCATTTCTTAGTCAATTGGGCGTTAGAGGCCAGTTTAGACTAACAACTGACCAAAATAATAAGTTTCTTAAGTTAGAAACTCTGTGATGTATTGTATTTGCAGAGAGTTAAATAGGAATCTTAGTCACAGAATCGGACATTTCACCTCTTACCACTACGATTAGTTGTTAAACATTTGTAATTATGCTTTTACAATGGGCACATGCATTACCTATGCTTAGTTTCTAAGGTAACAGCCTAGCTACTAAGTCCCCCTACAAAACAACAATTCTAATGTGGAGTGTGAATATGACCGCGCGTGAAAATGTAGTGCCGGTTCTGCTTGAAAAGGTTTACCAACTGATTCAAGACAAACTCGAGCTTTCTCACCAAACGCTTGTAACTAAACTTGCTCAACACTTATTCAGTAACATTGCTGATGATGATCTAATTCAGCGAAACGAATCCGACCTTTATGGTGCTGTCGTTAGCCTTTGGCACCATATCAATGAAAAAAAACCAGAAGAGATTTCGGTTCGAGTATTTAACCCGACCGTAAGTCGTCAAGGCTGGCAATCCACACACACAATCGTAGAAATTGTTGTTCCAGATAGTCCATTCTTAGTGGACTCAGTCAAAATGGCTTTAGCACGTTTGGATCTTGTTTGTCACCTAATGTTGAATAACCCAACACAGATTCAGCGTGATAAAAAAGGCCAAGTTACAGACGTAAACGGTGAGGGTGGTGTTCTTCAATCACTTTTCCACATAGAGGTAGACCGCCTTACTAGTAAAGACGAGATGCAAGCGCTTAAAGAAGAGCTGTTAAGAATTCTATCTGATACTCGCTTAGTCGTTGATGACTGGAAGCAGATGGTTGATAAGCTTAAGTTTGTTACTGATGAACTTGAGAAAAATAAAGATCGTGTTTCTATCCAAACGGATCGTATGGATGAAACGATCGCATTTCTTCGTTGGCTAGAAGATCATAACTTTACCTTTATGGGTTATAAAGATTATGACTTAAAAGAGGTCAATGGTGATACCGAACTTGTTCCTGCTAAAGAAAAAGGACTAGGTCTGTTTGCTGATGACAAGCGCGTTCGTAGCGTCAAGCTCTCTGAATTATCAGATTCAGCGCGATTAGAAGCGAAAAAACCATACGCTCTGATCATCACCAAAGGTAACAAAGCATCTCGTATCCACCGTCCAGCTTATACTGATTACATCGGTATTAAAAAGTTTGATAAAAACGGTAAAGTAATAGGTGAGCATCGCTTTACTGGTTTATATACCTCCGCTGTTTACAACCAAGCGGTACAAAGTATTCCTCTGATCCGTGAAAAAGTTGACCGTATCCTTGAAGCAAGTGGATACCGTCACGGATCATACTCATACAAAGCATTGCACAATATCTTAGAAAACTACCCACGCGACGAGTTGCTTCAAGCTAATGAAGAAGAGCTGCTTGAGGTGGGAATGGGTGTTGTACAAATGCAAGATCGTGACTTGCTGCGTTTGTTTGTTCGTAAAGACCCATTTGGTCGTTTCTTCAGTTGCATGGTTTATGTCACTAAAGATCGTTACAACACAGAATTGCGTCGTCAAACTCAACGCATTCTTAAGCAGTACTTTGGTTGCGAGCAAGAGGTTGAATTTACAACGTACTTCTCAGAAAGCCCACTAGCGAGAACACATTACATTGTTCGTGTAGACAATAACAACATTGACGTAGACGTGAAAAAGATCGAGCAAAATCTAATGGAAGTTTCTACCTCTTGGGATGACAGACTAAAAGAATCCATCATTGCTAACTTTGGTGAAAGTAAAGGCCTTCCTCTTTCAAAAGAATATATGAGTGCGTTCCCTCGCTCATACAAAGAGGACATGATGCCAGGTTCTGCGGTTGCAGATATCGAGCGCTTAGAAGCATTAAGTGATGATAATAAACTTGGCATGTTGTTCTACCGACCTCAAGAAGAGGGTGCAGATTCCAAAGCTGTCCGCTTAAAGTTATACCATCGCGATGAACCAATTCACCTTTCTGACGTAATGCCGATGTTGGAAAACCTTGGTTTGCGTGTGATTGGCGAATCGCCATATGAGATCGAGAAAAACAACGGGCAGACTTTCTGGATCCTTGACTTCTCTATGCTGCATAAGAGCGAGAAAACCGTTGACCTTCGTGAAGCTCGTGATCGTTTCCAACAAGCATTTGCTGCCATTTGGGCGGGTAATCTTGAAAGTGATGGTTTCAACCGATTGTTATTAGGTGCGTCGTTATCTGGCCGTGAGATTTCCATTCTTCGTGCTTACGCACGATACATGCGCCAAGTAGGCTTCCCATTCAGTCAGCAGTACATCGAAGACACGCTAAGCCACTACCCAGACTTAGCGACAGGTCTAGTCAAGCTGTTCACCAAGCGATTTGATCCGAAACACAAAGGCAGCGAGAAAGGCCAAAACGATCTAATTAAAAAGCTAACAGAGCAGTTGGATCGTGTAGAGAGCTTGGATGATGATCGTATTATTCGTCGTTATATTGAAATGATCATGGCGACGCTTCGTACCAACTACTACCAAGTAGACGAGAATAAGCAGCCTAAGCCTTGGTTATCTTTGAAAATGAAGCCAAGCGATATTCCTGAGATTCCGCAGCCTGTACCTGCATTCGAGATCTTTGTTTACGCACCAGATATTGAAGGTGTTCACCTTCGTGGTGGAAAAGTGGCTCGTGGTGGTTTGCGTTGGTCAGATCGTCAAGAAGACTTCCGTACGGAGATTCTTGGCTTAGTAAAAGCGCAACAGGTTAAGAACACTGTAATTGTACCAGTGGGTGCAAAAGGCGGCTTCGTTTGTAAACGCCAGCCATCTCTCACCACTCGTGATGAAATTTTTGCGGAAGGTCAGCGTTGTTACAAACGCTTTATCCGTGCACTGCTAGATGTGTCAGATAACATCATTGAAGGAGAGGTGGTACCACCACAAAACGTTGTTCGTCACGATGAAGATGACCCATATCTAGTAGTGGCTGCCGATAAAGGCACAGCAACCTTCTCAGATTTGGCAAACTCTGTTTCTGCAGAATACAACTTCTGGCTAGGTGACGCATTCGCTTCAGGTGGTTCAAACGGTTACGATCACAAAGCAATGGGAATCACCGCAAAAGGTGGTTGGGAATCTGTTAAACGTCACTTCCGTGAAATGGGCATCAACTGTCAGACCACTGATTTTACTGCAATCGGTGTAGGTGATATGGCAGGTGACGTGTTCGGTAACGGTATGCTGTTATCGAAGCATATTCGATTGCAAGCTGCGTTTAACCACATGCACATCTTTATTGATCCAAATCCAGATTCAGCCAGCAGCTGGGAAGAGCGTAACCGCTTGTTTAATTTGCCAAGATCAAGCTGGGAAGATTACAACAAAGACTTGATCTCTCAAGGTGGTGGCATCTTCTCTCGTCGATCAAAATCGATCCAGTTGACGCCAGAAATTCAGAAAATGTTAGGTACGAAGAAAGCATCTTTAGCGCCTAACGATCTGATAAAGATGATCTTGAAAATGAAAGTCGATCTTCTTTGGAACGGTGGTATCGGCACTTACGTTAAATCATCGACAGAAACTCATACAGATGTTGGTGACCGTGCTAACGACATGCTGCGCATTGACGGCCGTGACTTAAGAGCCAAAGTGGTTGGCGAAGGTGGTAACTTGGGTATGACTCAGCTTGGTCGTATCGAATACGCACTAACTGGCGGTCGAGTGAACACGGACTTCGTTGATAACGTAGGTGGCGTTGACTGTTCGGATAATGAAGTCAACATCAAGATCTTCCTCAATGGACTGGTTTCAAATGGCGATCTTACGGTTAAGCAACGTAACCAAATTCTAGAGTCTATGGAAGACGAAGTGGGTGAAATTGTCTTGGATGATGCTTACCGTCAGTCGGAGTCGATCTCTGTTACTGAACAGCAAGGTGTTGGCATTGTTAAGGAGCAAATTCGATTCATCCACACTATGGAGAAAGCAGGGTACTTGGATCGTGCTCTCGAATACATTCCTGATGATGAAACGCTAATCGAGCGTGAAAAACAGGGACTAGGTCTGACTCGCCCTGAGCTATCAGTGTTAGTTGCCTACGGTAAAATGGTACTTAAACAGCAACTTGTTACGGATGAAATCGCAAATGATGAATTCCATGCAAAACAACTTGTTGAATATTTCCCAAGTGCGTTACGACGTAACTATAAAGATCAAATGGTTAATCACCCACTGCGAGCTGAAATTATCGCTACAGCATTGGCTAACCAGATGGTTAATGAAATGGGCTGTAACTTCGTTACTCGTTTGCAAGAAGAAACTGGTGCAAGTGTTGTCGATATTGCCAATGCTTACAGTGCGGCTAGAGAAATCTTTGATTTAGAAGCAATCCTCAAGCAAACTCGCAAACTTGATAACGTTGCGACAGCGCAAGCTCAATACGAAATTATGTTTTACGTGCGCCGAGCACTGCGTCGAATTGCACGCTGGTTGCTTCGTAACCGTAGCGGCAAATGCACGGTCGGTGAGTTGATTGCTATCTACAAGCAAGATGTCAATGTTATCACTGAAACCCTAGACACTATGTTAGTTGAGTCTGAAGTTGAAGAACACAATGAGTTGGCTCAAGGTTGGATAGAGAAAGGGGTTGAAGAGAAACTCGCTCACCAAGTTGCCCGCTTATCAAGCTTACAATCTGCACTGGATATTTCATCAGTAGCAAGTGAAACAGGTAAAACGGTTGAGCAAGCATCGAAACTCTACTTTAACTTGGGTGACCGTTTATCGTTGCATTGGTTCTTGAAGCAAATTAATAGCCAAGCCGTTGATAACAACTGGCAAGCACTTGCAAGAGCGGCATTCCGTGAAGATCTGGACTGGCAACAACGTCAACTTACCGCTCAGGTACTGACTTGTGGCTGCTCAACCGAAGAGCTTGACGTGATGGCTGCGTTAGAAGATTGGATTGAAACTAACGAGCAATCGTTGCACCGCTGGGAGAGTATCTTAAACGAGTTCAAAGTTGGCTCAGTACACGAATTTGCTAAGTTCTCTGTAGCACTTCGAGAGCTAGTACTTTTAAACCTCAACTGCTCATCGAAAGAGTAGTGGAATAATCAAGTCATAAGTAAAAGCCTCGTTATTTAACGGGGCTTTTTATTATCTATTATTCACATTTGGAACGAAAATAGTTACATTGTCACATTGAGTTGAAATTAAAACAGAGTGAAATCGATTGCTTTTAAGCGGTTAGTTACGATTTTTATCGCAGAAACTTGATTGTAATTGTTTGTTTTATATTTGAAAATCTTATAAAGATATAGGTTTTTACTTATTACGTTCATTTTCATTGAATTACGATGAAAAACGGTAAATAATATTGTCCCGTTTATACGGGGCTTTTTTCTTTCGGAGGCACAATGCTTTACCGTCTAGCCAGAACTGGCTTTTTCCAACTCGATGCCGAGAAGGCACATGATCTTGCAATCAAGAACTTCCAACGCTTTAACGGCACACCACTTGATCTCTTTTACCGCCAACAGTTACCAACTCGTCCAGTTGAGTGTATGGGTCTAACATTCCGTAACCCTGTTGGTCTTGCGGCTGGTTTAGATAAAAACGGCGAATGTATTGAAGCATTTGATGCCATGGGCTTTGGCTTTGTCGAAGTCGGCACTGTAACGCCACGACCACAACCAGGTAATGATAAACCACGCCTATTCCGTTTAGTGGAAGCAGAAGGGATCATCAACCGCATGGGCTTTAATAACCTAGGCGTTGATAATTTGATCGAGAATGTTAAACGAGCAAAATTCAATTGTGTTCTCGGAATTAATATCGGTAAAAATAAAGATACGCCAATTGAGAAAGGGGCAGAGGACTACCTGATTTGTATGGAAAAAGTGTATGAGTATGCTGGCTATATTGCAGTAAACATCTCATCGCCAAACACTCCAGGCCTTCGTTCACTTCAATATGGTGAAGCCCTTGATGAACTGCTTTCCGAATTAAAGGCGAAACAAGCGGAGTTATCAGAGAAGTACAACAAGTACGTCCCGTTAGCATTAAAGATTGCGCCAGATTTAAGTGACGATGAAATCTGCCAAATTTGCGATTCTTTATTGAAAAACAATATAGATGGTGTGATCGCGACTAACACAACTTTGGATCGCACGATCGTAGAAGGGATGAAACACGCCAATGAGGCAGGTGGCTTGAGTGGTCGCCCTGTGCAATCACGCTCTACGGAGGTCGTACGTAAGCTTCATGAAGAGCTTGGAGACAAACTTCCAATTATCGGTGTTGGTGGTGTAGATTCCTATGTTGCAGCCAAAGAAAAGATCATGGCAGGCGCTAAACTTGTTCAAGTCTACACTGGCTTTATTTACCACGGCCCAGGTCTCGTACGTGATATTGTTAAGAATCTTTAACATATACATCAAAAACTACTGAAAAATCAGTACCTGTTACATAAAAAAGAGGACTTTGTTTCCTCTTTTTTTTTATCCGTTCGTTTGTAGAATTTAAAAATCACGAGTAGGTAATTAAGCGTCTTACCTCTTTACCACTGATTTAACTAGTCAAGAGAGAACGGAATAATGCTTAAACCCAGCGACAAATGGAATTGGTATTTTGACGAGCAAAAAGCTTGCTTAATGCTGGATCTGGGGGAGGAAATGATTTTCCAAACCAATCTATCCCGAAAATTGTTGGTTAACTGTGCCTTCTCAAACAGTGAATTTACCGTTGATGACGCCAGCGCATTTCAAACGTTTAATGAGCGCATTCGCTGTCTCGATATCAGTGAATATCGCCAAGCTGAATTAACACTGTATTGTGTTGCTGCAAAGCGTTTTCATAAACCTGTACAGCCTAAGAGCTGGTTCTTCGATGCACAGTCCTCTGATTATGAACCTCAAGAAGGGGACATGGTCTTTCTCACAAATCAATATTCTGATGGTATGTTCATCGTTCTAGAACCAGGCGAAACATCGAGCTTATGTGCTTATGTTAACCAAGAAGCCTTTGTTCTTGATGGCAATAAGGCGCTTCAATTTGGGCAGCCGATTAAAGTAATGCATGATCGCATGGCTTGTGCAAACCACCTCTTTGCAATGACCCCTATGGCAATGGTGGGTTAAAGCGGTTTAATTTTTCTTTATTTCGTTCCTTTGTTTGCCTTAATCGACCTTATTGGGTCGATTTTTTTTGTCCTTTCCTCAGACACTCCAATCCGAAAGACCATGAAACTGTTTGTTTTCTATGCATGCAAACATGAAGCTGGTCACTTTTATTTTACTTATTTCAATTTGATTACTCCTTTAATTAGGCAACCTAGCGCCTAAAACAACCCTATTTATTCCCCTATAAAGGGTATTTGTAAGTAACTTACATCAACCAACCCCAACTGGTATATACCAAAATGCATATAAATAAGTATTCACTTCTTCTAAAGGAAACAAAATACGTTCATGAATGAAAAACATTCAAACTAAAGATGTTGAAAGTTTTAGATCATTTGAGTGGTGATGATTTGAACTAACGGGTGGGAAAATACCTTTAAAAACGAGGCATTGATCGTAAAGTCAGGTATAATTGAAGCCATTTTTTATCAGCGAAAGAACACTATGAATCAATATCTCGCGGTAACTTCAAATGGCATGGAAAATTTGCTTGTTGAAGAACTGACTAAACTAGGCATTGAAAATGCGAAACCAGTACAGGCAGGCGTAAAATTTAAAGCGACAAACGAACAGGTTTATCGCTGTTGTTTGTGGAGCCGTTTAGCGTCTCGATTTGTACGTGTTTTATCTGAGTTCACGTGTAACAACGACATGGACTTGTATCTATCCACTTCCACTATTAACTGGGTTAACCAATTTCATAGCTCTAAACGCTTTGTTGTGGACTTTAACGGCACAAACCGTGAGATTAGAAATAGCCAATACGGAGCTATGAAGGTCAAAGATGGCATCGTAGATTGCTTTGAGAATAAAGGCTTGCCACGTCCTAATATCAGCAAAGAACGCCCAGATATTCGTATTCACGTTCGTTTGCATAAAGATAAAGCGTTGCTTGGGGTAGACATGGTAGGTAGTGGTCTTCATCAGCGTGGTTATCGACCAGAATCGGGTCGTGCGCCATTACGTGAAACGCTTGCTTCTGCGATTATCATGCGTTGTGGCTGGGATGGGCATCAACCATTACTCGATCCAATGTGTGGTTCTGGTACTTTGCTTATTGAAGCGGCGATGATGGCAGCCAACATGGCACCTGGCGTTAAGCGCAAACAATGGGGCTTCGAAGTTTTGGAAGATTTTGAACCGGAGACCTGGGCTGAGATTAAATCAGAGGCTAATGTTCAAGCTAGACGAGGTGTCAAGAAAGTTGACGCTAAGTTTTTTGGATTCGATAACGACCCCAAAGTATTAAAAGTCGCTCAAGAAAACGCCCGCAGAGCAGGTGTTGAAGAGTTGATTGAGTTTGCGCAAGGTGATGCTGCAACTATTACTCGTCCCGCAGGATTTGAACACGGTGTTATCGTTTCAAACCCACCTTACGGTGAGCGTCTAGGAACTGAGCCGGGGCTGATTGCGCTCTATACCGCATTCGGTGGACAGCTAAAATCTGAGTTTGGCGGATGTAAAGCATCTATCTTCTCTAGCTCAGACGAGCTCTTGAGTTGCCTTCGTATGCGCGCTGATAAACAGTTTAAATTGAACAATGGTGCGTTACCGTGTCACCAAAAGAACTACAGCATTGCCGAGCGCAGCGCTGATGAAGTGAAAGGTGCAGATACTAACGTTCAAATCGCACCAGACTTCTCAAACCGTTTGAAGAAAAACATTGGCAAGATTGGCAAGTGGGCGCGTAAAGAGAAACTAGACTGCTATCGTATCTACGATGCAGACCTTCCAGAATATAACGTAGCGATCGACGTGTACGGCGATCAAATTGTGATTCAAGAGTACGCAGCACCTAAGAACATCCCTGAAGAAAAAGCCAAGCGTCGTCTAACGGACATTATCCGTGCGACGATTCAGGTGACAGGTGTCGAAGCGAACAAAGTTGTACTGAAAGTTCGTGAGAAGCAGAAAGGTCGAAGCCAGTACCAAAAATTAGGTCAGGTATCAGAGACGCTCGAAGTAAACGAGTACGGTGTGAAGCTGATCGTGAACCTTCATGACTACCTAGACACAGGCCTGTTCTTGGATCATAAGATCACTCGTCGTCGTCTTGGCGAAATGGCACAGGGTAAAGATTTCCTTAACTTGTTTGCTTACACTGGTAGTGCAACAGTGCACGCTGCAGTTGGTGGTGCGCGTTCCACTACAACTGTCGATATGTCAAACACCTACTTGAACTGGGCGAAAGACAATATGCAGCTTAATGGCTGTGTAGGGCGCCAACATAAATATGAACAAGCGGACTGTTTGCAATGGCTAGAAAACGCAAAAGGTGAGTACGACTTGATCTTTATTGACCCACCTACGTTCTCTAACTCTAAGCGTATGGAAACATCATTCGATGTACAACGTGACCACATTAAGCTAATGAAGAACCTCAAACGTTTACTGAGAAGTGAAGGCACAATCGTATTTTCAAATAACAAACGTCACTTCAAGATGGATGAAGAATCACTCGCTGAATTGGGTTTGAAGGCTCAGAATATTTCTTCTCAAACGTTACCATTAGATTTTGCGCGTAATAAACAGATTCATAACTGTTGGCTAGTAACGCACGCGTAGTATAAACAAAAGGATTAATACGTGTTGATATTGTATAGCACGGAGGGATGCCATCTTTGTGAGATGGCATTTGCTCTAGTAGACCAAGTCGGTTTGGCCGAGCAAACAGATATCATTGATATTGCGTTCGATGATGTACTATTTTCTCGTTACGGCGTCACAATACCCGTATTAAAATATCAAGATTCTGAGTTGAACTGGCCGTTTGACTTAGAACAACTCACACATTGGTTGGATAATAATGGCATTACTTACCATTCATAACGCACAACTTGCATTTGGTGACCACCCATTGCTAGACAAAGCGGAGTTCGCTCTTCAAGAAAACGAACGCGTTTGTTTAGTTGGTCGTAACGGAGCAGGTAAGTCCACGTTAATGAAAGTGCTTGCCGGCGACATTTTGTTGGATGATGGCAAGATTCAAATAACTCAAGACGTAGTAGTTTCTCGGCTTGAACAAGATCCACCGCGCAATCAAGAGGGTACGGTTTACGAATACGTATCTGGCGGTTTGGCTGAAATCGGCGAACAATTGAAGATCTATCACGATCTTCTCGAACTTGTTGCTCAAGACCCAAGTGAGAAGAACATTAACCGTTTGGCGAAAGTTCAAGAGCAACTTGATCATTCTAACGCTTGGCGCTTTGATGACCGTGTTAAGAACGTACTTGGCGCTTTAAAACTAAGCCCAGAAACCAAACTGACCGATCTATCCGGTGGCTGGCAACGTAAAGCTGCTTTAGCTCGTGCTCTGGTTTGTGATCCTGATGTATTGCTTCTTGATGAACCAACAAACCATCTCGATGTGACAACGATCGAATGGTTAGAGAACTTCTTAAAAGACTTCAAAGGCTCGATCATCTTTATTTCTCACGACCGTGCATTCATCAAGTCGATGGCGACACGCATCGTTGACTTAGATCGCGGTCAATTAGCTTCTTTCCCTGGTAATTACGAACAGTATTTGAATGACAAAGAAGAAATGCTTCGCGTCGAAGAAATGCAAAATGCTGAGTTCGATAAGAAACTAGCTCAGGAAGAAGTGTGGATTCGTCAAGGTATTAAAGCACGTCGTACTCGTAATGAAGGCCGTGTTCGAGCCCTTAAAAAACTTCGTGAAGAGCGTCGTGACCGTCGTGAAGTTCAAGGTAAAGTTAACCTAAACATCGATGATGCTTCTCGTTCAGGTAAGATTGTATTTGAAGCAGAAAATGTATCTTTTGCTTACGAAGGCAAGACAATTGTCGACGACTTTAGCTTTAACATCATGCGTGGTGACCGTATTGCACTTATCGGACCAAATGGCTGCGGTAAGAGTACGGTACTTAAATTGCTACTAGGGCAATTGGAAGCGCAGTCTGGTCGTTTACACTGCGGAACAAAATTAGAAGTCGCGTACTTTGATCAGTACCGAGAGATTTTGGATCCAGAAAAGACAGTGATCGATAACTTAGCGGATGGGAAACAAGAAGTAATGGTTGGGGGACGTCAGCGTCATGCGCTGAGTTACCTTCAAGACTTCTTATTTGCACCTAAGCGCGCCAGAACCCCGGTTAAGGCACTTTCTGGTGGTGAGAAAAACCGATTATTGCTAGCCCGTATCTTGTTGAAACCAAACAACTTACTTATTCTTGATGAACCAACTAACGATTTGGATATCGAAACGTTGGAACTTTTAGAAGAAATGCTTGCCAATTATCAGGGTACATTATTGTTAGTGAGTCACGACCGTGAGTTCGTAGACAACACAGTAACAACCAGCTGGATTTTTGAGGGTAACGGTATAATCGAAGAGTTCGTTGGTGGTTATCATGATGCTAAACAGCAGCGTGACCAAGTTCTTGCTTCGCGCAGTCAGGTTGAAAAACCAACGAAGAAAGAGAAAGTGGTTGAGGAAACTCCCAAAACTACGCAACCTAAGAACAATTCGAAGAAGTTATCGTATAAGCTGCAAAGAGAATTAGAGGCTCTACCAGCTAAACTTGAACAATTAGAGTCGGATATCGAGAGCCTTCAGGAGCAAGTGAACGATCCAGAGTTCTTTGCTAAACCTGTAGAGCAAACTCAGCCGGTATTGGAACAGCTTGCTGCACTAGAGCAGGAGTTGGAAATCGCATTCGAGAGATGGGAAGAACTCGAAGCAATGCAACAGGATAGTTAAGAATTCAATGAATTGTAGTAATAAATTCAAATTGACCGCCATTGCAATGATGGTTGGTACCACAATGAACGCACAGGCGGCATTGTATCAAGTTGTTGAGGTTTCACCTCAGGATCATGGTTCAAACGGTGACTACCAAACGGCTTACGGGGTTGCAATTCAACAGGGCGATGCAGGTACAGATCCTTCAACAGGTTCACCTTTCGCTTTAGGCTGCTTTGATGCAGCAGCAAACTGCACGCCAGAGCAGTTTAAACTTGCAATGGAAACTCGCACTACACCGATTTCAGCGACACAAGCCGTGGATGGGAACAGTTATCGTGAAGAAATCCCATTCGGATTAGACGCTGGCTTTTATTACATCCAAGAACTCAAAGACTTTGAGCGTTACTGTTACAACCAGCTTCGCTATTCCACCTGTGACTCTTGGGCTTCAGTAAACTGGACGCCGTGGAATAAAGAACGTAGTAAAGACTTTACTTCTAATGCGTTAGCGTTCATAGAAGAAGATTCTGCTGCTTATAAAAATGAATATAACAACGTTATCAACCAGCTTACCGAGGGTGGTGCAGCTGTCGGTAATCAGAGTAAAGTTAGCACAGAAAATACTTCTACATTAGAAACACGAAATACCGTAGTTGCACCAGTAGAGCCAAATATTCTTACTGGCGATAGTGACGCAAGTGTTGTGCAAAGCCATGCTTGGAGCACAGACGGCATTTTTACTGTTGGCAGTGTTTCTCGAACAGCAAGCAATACCAATGGATCTCACCACACATCAAAAGCAGCGATTTGGGATCAAAGCGGAACCGTCAGTGAATTGGCTTGGCCAAGTGGCACATCTAAAGATGGAGAAAGGTTAGCTCAAGGGAGCATGCGTGACCTTGTCACTGATGGAACTACGGTCTATGGCGTAGGTTACAACACTTACAGTGATGATAACTACCTGAATGCGACTGTTTTTGTCGGAACTCTAGAAGCCGAAGGTAGCGTTGAAAACGCAACTTGGAAAAACAAAGTTGTTGTAGGAGCTAGACAGCGCGAAGGTGATGATACGGTTCATACAAACTCACGATTAACCGACGTTAACTCTAATTTTGTTGCTATTGGTGAAGCAAAACGTTCGGGCGGATACTTAATGCCAACGGGCTCTGCTCCGAATCGTCTCTTTATCGTAGATGATGTTCGTAAGGATTCTATTAGCGCTTTTTACCCAACTACTGGCATTTTCTTTAGCGGTGCGGGCGGTAAGATGGGCGGTATCAACTCTTACAATGAAATCGTCGGGCAACTTGATGCGGAAACGACTCGTGAAGACGATGGCAAGCCACGTCGTAAGCGCGGTTTTATCTATCCATATAGCGTAGGTGGCGAGACTAGTGAACGTGCTGCAACATTATTCAATGGAAAAGCTTGGTTCCTAGACAGTTTGACTAATGGCGGTGATTACTCTGAACAAAACAATCAGTTCCGTATTATCGACGCAACTGATATCAATGATGCAGGTGTGATCTCTGGTACTGCTATGAAATGTGCAGGTGGTTATAGCACAACAGCAAACAATGCGACATGTAGCTCTGAAGAGCAAATTGTAGCAGTCAAACTAGTACCTATTGCTGACGCAACTAAGGACGACATCGTATCTCGAAGCATTGACTCAACGACGACAGAGCGTCAAGGTGCAGGCCTTGGTTGGTTAGCTTTGACCATGCTTGGATTGTTTGGGTTCCGTAGAAAATAGTTAAAAATCGTCAGTAATTTTTAAATCAAGCAGAGGCTCACACATTTGAGTCTCTGCTTTTTTTATGCCTTGAGAAATTGCCTACTTTGATCGATTCTTATAAGTGGAGTCATAAAAACTCCATCAAAGTTTCACAATAACAGCTGTACGTTAGTAAATGGACCTGTATGAGGAATTAACTATGAAGAGACAAAAGCGTGATCGCCTAGAACGAGCTCAATCTCAAGGCTACAAAGCTGGGTTGAATGGAAGGTCTCAAGAGGCTTGCCCATATCAACAAGTTGATGCTCGGTCGTATTGGTTAGGTGGTTGGCGTGATGCCAGAGATGAAAGACAATCTGGTCTCTACAAATAAACTCTTCACATACAAAAAGAAGGATTCGAAAGGGCTCTACGGAGCCTTTTCTACATTATAGGGACATAGGGAAGTAGGTTAACACTCGACAACAAAAAGGCTCCTAAATAGGAGCCTTAATAAATCGATTAAAATCGTGATTAGAAGCTTGAAGTGTCTTGGAACAAGCCAACTTTCAAATCTTTTGCTACGTAGATTTCTTTGCCGTCCACACATACACGACCGTCGGCCAAACCCATCACAAGTTTACGGTTTACAACGCGTTTCATGTGGATTTCGTACGTCACTTTTTTCGCTGTTGGCAGGATCTGACCTGTAAACTTCACTTCGCCAACACCCAGAGCACGACCTTTTCCTTTGCCACCAACCCAGCCAAGGAAGAAACCAACAAGTTGCCACATCGCATCAAGGCCAAGACAACCCGGCATTACTGGGTCGCCAGGGAAGTGGCAGTCAAAGAACCACAAATCTGGAGTAATATCCAATTCCGCCAAGATCAAACCTTTACCAAAATCGCCTTCAGTCTCAGACATTTTAGTAACACGATCCATCATTAGCATGTTTGGCGCAGGAAGCTGAGGGTAACCAGGCCCAAACAGTTCGCCTTGGCTAGAAGCAAGTAGATCGTCACGGTTATAAGAATCACGTTTGTTTTGCATTATCAATTACTCCAATTTTTGATAGCTGCATCTTAGTGAACACGTGTACGCTAAACAACTCCGATCAGTACTAGACAAACCAGTTTTTGATGCGCTGCACAATTCCTTCTGGATGCTCATGTCTTTCAAAGTTTTCAATACGTTCCGCTATTTTGCCAATAATACTATCGTCTTCACCTCTAAAAGGTTTATTCATTACAATCGGAATAGCTTCATCTACGGTAGAAACGGACCAAATATGGAACTCACCATTTTTAATGCTTTCTATTACATCTTTATGTAATGCAAGGTGTTTAAGGTTTGATTTTGGCATCACAACACCTTGATTTCCTGTAAAACCTTGATGTTTACAAACCTGATAAAAACCTTCAATTTTTTCGTTCAAGCCACCAACGGCTTGCACTCGACCAAACTGATCAACAGCCCCTGTAACCGCAACTTGTTGATTAATTGGAGATTCAGATAAAGCACTTACCAAGCAACAAAGTTCTGCAAGAGATGCGCTGTCACCATCAACTTCACTATAAGACTGTTCAAATACGATGGAGGCTGAGTAAGGCAGTGGTTCATCCAGTTTCAGAGCAGAGCTCAAGAAAGCTTGCATAATCATCATGCCTTTTGCATGTAGATTGCCTCCAAGCTCAGCTTTGCGCTCAACATCGGAAACATCGCCATCACCAAAATGAATTACACAAGATATTCGTGCAGGCTCACCATAGCTGACAGGGTGCCCAGCCATATCAATAACGGTTAGGCCATTGATTTGACCAACTTGTTCCCCAGTTGTCTCAATGATGACTTGTCCATCTAAAATATCGTACACGGCACGCTGAGGAAGGTAAGATTCTCGGTAATACTTGTCGTCAATCGCTTTATCTAACGCCTTGTAATCTAATGCGTGGCCATCACTGAACTGGCTGGCAAGCGTTAGAAGTTGAGAGTGCCACATTACTCCTAAAGGCAGATAATGTTGATCTTCAGTAAATCTCATACCGGCTAGCAACAATCTTCTAAAACCACATTCAGTTAAGTGAGGCAGCTGATATTGAGAACATATCCAGTTCACTAAACCAAAGTAATCTGTCAAATTCTGCTCTGACAGATGAATATCTTCTTCAACTTCCGTATACATGGCAAAGCCAGAACAGAAGTCTTCATCGATGTATTCTAGCTCTGCTAACTGACTTCTTTCTCCTGTTACAATCAGTTTTACATCATAAGCTTTAGCTTGCGGTACTGAAGTAGGTAAACGAGTAGGGCTTAGGTTCAGTGGCTCGATAAGGTTTTGTTGAATTGCAGACTTTATATTTGGCCAAAGTCCTGGGTTAGCCAAAATTAGATTAGCCGGTACAATTAAGTAACCGCTATCTGCCTGTGAAATTAAACCAGGTTGGAAGGCAATATCACCACTTAAATCGACACTGTAACGGTCAAATAAGCGTTTGGCATCAAGTGATTCCGACAAAACAATCGCAGCGTTAGACTGGCTCTGAAGAGCTTTACTGATGAACTCTCTATATACAGAATTATCTACGCAGTTAATGAGTAGTACTCGCGTCAATCCGGAAATTTTTGAAAAACGAGATATCGTTGCCGACATTCTCGGTTGGAGATCAGTAAAAGACTTCTTTGGTAACGAAGGTGCAGACTTTAAAAGTGCTTCGTACTGCTCAAGTGAAGGTGTTACGTCTTGCCAATTAAGTTGGTTCATTAAAATTCATCGTAATTCAATCTTGCCGACATTATAACGAAACGGACTATAACACCCTAGCACCAATTTGGTTTGCTCACGGCATTCAACTCTCAATGAACAATACTTAGACAAATGAGTGATCAACATCGATACTTCTAAGAGTTTTATTTGCCCAAGTAAACCATCTGGGTTACGCTGTCACTAGGTTATGTTTATGGGTCGGAACAAATGAAATATCAGCAGCTTGAGAATCTAGAATGTGGGTGGAAATGGAAGTATCTCATCAAAAAATGGAAAGATGGTGAAGCGATTACCCGACATATTGATACAAGCGAAGCAGATGCAGCGGTCGCAGAACTAAAACGCCTTGAACACGAGCCTACACTTGTCTTGGCTTGGATAGAAAACCACATGTCAGAAGAGTTAGATAATAAACTCAAGCAGGCTATCCGAGCGAAACGGAAACGTCACTTCAATGCAGAGCAAGTCCATACAAAGAAGAAATCCATTGATTTAGATTACCGAGTTTGGGAAAAGCTTTCTAGTAGAGCGAATGAACTTGGTTGTACGTTATCTGACGCAATTGAATATTTGCTTTCCGAAGCGTCGAGAAGTGAAAAAGCGAGTCAAAAAGTTACCTCAATTAAAGAGGATTTGAGTAAATTGCTATCTAGCTAGGATAGGGAGTGCCAAATGTTATATGTAATCTTAATTGCAGCCATCGTGATCTTTTGGTTGATCGCAGTCGATAGGCCGGTGTTAAAAGTAAAGTTCGATAATGGCAATATTAGTAACGTAAAAGGGCATCTACCTCCTTCTTTCAAACACAACTTACAGGATATTAGTGAGCATAACCCGTTTACTGGTGAAATGAAGGTGTATAGCCAACGAACAGGAATGCGCTTAAGCTTTTCCAAAAACATTCCCAAAAAAGTTCAACAGAGGATTCGTAACGTTTTTCCGCACCAGGGCTTCAAAGCAAACAAAGGCAAGAAGCGCGCTTAATTACATATCAGTTACTTCATCATGTTAAATGGGACGCAATGTGGCGTCCCATTTTCGTATCTACAGAAAAATTACTTATCATCGAACAATCAACAACATAAACGGACCAAAACGATGAGATACGTTGTAACTTTAATGATATTGATCTTTGCAAGTACTTCAGTTTTTGCTGACGATTCAGAAACGAACCTGTTGGCTAAAAAAATTAAGACTAAGCTTCAAAAGAAAGTAGACAATAAGTTTGATGGCTATCAAGGTTATTGTGACGTCATGATAGAAATGGAGCACAAAAGTAAAAACGCAGTAATAAAAAGAGTAACCAATAGTGGTGACCAAAAAGTGTGTAGGTACGTTAAGTCCAACTTGAAGAAAGGAAAACGCTATCGTTACAAATTCCCCGAAAAGTACATTCGTCTCCATATAACTACAGACTTATAAATGTTTCAGAACACCTTGATTAAGAACGAATGAACTGAGCTCGTGATTTTTGGCAGATTTCGTTGCGGAGCGATTAGAGCGTTTAGCTGATTTTTGCTGTTGTACGAGGCGAGTATGAAAGGCTTTTTTGTTTGGTAGTGCTTAAGTTAGTAATCGTGATGCCATTGAATGGCAAATTCAGTGAGTTGGCCATCATCACCATACATAGATTGATTCAGGTACTTACGGAAGAACACGCCAGTAAGTCGAGGACTAAGCGCGCATCAATTTTCAATAAGAGATTTGATTTGCTTCGTAAGCATAACCACAAATTATTGTCTTTGATTAGTGATTAAGCACCTTTAATCAAAGTGGGTAACTCTCTTCTTTTCAAATTGGAGTCTCAGATCTAGTCTGAACTAATACAAAAATTCTGATGAATTAATCTTCAAATACATCGAGTAGATTTGTATCGAACGAAAGTCCCTTTAAATTGTGCTCTTCACATAACGATATGAGTTTGTCATCACAATAAATTGACGTACAACCTTCACCTTTTGATTTAAAGACATATTTATTTGAAAGATCGCTTTCTATAAATGCCAGTTTCTCTAATAATCCTTGTTCTCCGTCAATGTCTTCAAATTTGATTTTCTGCTTGTCTTCTTCTCCAAAGGACATCACGTTGAACACGGTAAAACTTTCATCATCGATTGTAATCGGTAAGAACTCACCGTCAGAATCAATTACATCTCGTACTACCTGATATGCATTTTCTCTCAAGACAAGAAATGTTCTCCATTTAGATATGTCTGGGATTGCTTCAGCAGATTTAAAGTGTTGAGTAAATGTTGCATATTCATTTACCCAAACATCTCTCAAGCTGGTTGAATCAACAGGGGCTCTTCGAAGTCGTCTTAACAACTTAAAGTCATCTGAATCGAGAGCTCGCTTATAAGGGTCATGCTCTAAGACCTTAAATTCTCGAGGTTTACTTTTTAATTTGTATACAGTCATACAGTAGGTTTCCAGTTAGCATCTTTCTTCTCCAGAATTTTCTCAGGATGAGAACTATCTTGTATTTGCTTTTTCAGCAGTTAAGCAGTTCAGCAGTTCAGCAGTTCAGCAGTGTGGACTTAAATACATTCTCACTATGCCTAATTCTTCCAAGCGTGCCAATCCAGTTCTGATAATTTGTACCATGTATTCGTGAATGAGGTGGAGCTTTTGGAGTAGTGTAGTGATCTTTATAAGCACTGGATCTAGGTAACCAAACACCATTAATTGCATCATTAATCCCTATACCAAATTCTAACATTTGTAATTTTGCATCAATCATCGCAGTTACCTTACCGTTTCTCATCACAATCTGATGTGCTGCGTGATTTGGGCTAGGATGAGGTTCTGCTACGGCATAAAGTATGCGAGACAAGTGCCGGTAGCTTATTCCAAGAATGGATGTGGCTTCTCGGCACTTTAACTTATTGTTTAACACACCTTGGATACTGGAGAAACGTTGCAATTCATGGTAGTTCATCGTAACTAACTTCCTAGATACCTCCAAGCAAACATAGGACAGATTCACTTGGAAATACTAGGACATTATCGCTTTGGGCTTACACTATTAGTGCGCATTATGTATATTATGTTAAATAGTATGGGTTTATGGTTAGGTTCATGACTATGCTTAAATCAACCACTTACCAACCAGATCACGTACTTGCCAATTTATTATGATGAGTCTACGATAACTTCATAAGTAAAAATTATGTGGTTTTCGTTAGGTTCATAAATAAGTTTATTTAACAGTATTCTGATTTACCATAAAATACTTAATATAGATCTTAATAATCTATCGATTGTTAAGATCTATATTAACGCCTTTTTGCTTAT
>NZ_JAWPOR010000197.1:0-1018 GCF_033344395.1 Vibrio sp. 1874 | reverse complement strand
CATTATTAGAATTTTTCCGCCCGCAGAAAAAAACGTCTGCAAGTCTGGCGAAAGAGCGCTTACAAATCATCGTGGCTGAACGCCGCAGCCAAAATGACCCTGCGCCTTCGTACTTACCTCAGCTTAAAGAAGACATTCTGAAGGTGATCAGTAAATACGTAGACATTGACCCGAACATGGTTGATTTAACCTTTGAGCATAAGGATGACGACATTTCTGTACTTGAGCTCAACGTGAAACTGCCTGACGACGAGAAGTAAGGCTTTATTCTCAACGCAATACGCAGCGCACAACAATGTACGTGTCGAAAAAGGTTGACCATTTGGTCAACCTTTTTAGTTTGCGCTTATTTCAACGCCTTATTCATTTTTTCGCCCAATAACTCTAGACGCCAACCTTGCATAACATCAGGCAAGCGAGCAGGATCACGATCCTTCTTCCACACCCAACTGATGAGCTGGTTAATCTGCTTTTTCGATGCTAAAAACTCGGTCGCTAACCCTGATTTTTGCGCAGCACTTTTCACGACATCTTTCATGTTTTTGAAAACCTGCTTATAGCCAGGGTAATCCATCAGGCGATCAATTTTAGCTGGGTATTCTTCTGGTGGCGTTTGCTTAGCCTTTTTCACGATGGCCGCAATTTTAGTACCGTGACGATTGACCGCGCGGCTATCCATCCCTTCCGCTTCCATCTTTTTAAAGCTTGTTAAACCTAAACGAGCAACCGTTAGCAAATCACCCTCTTTGAAGATGAAGTTTAGTGCTAAGTCGCGCTTGATTGCTTCACGATAACGCCAAGTCGCTAGCGGCTTTAACACAGCTAACTCTGAAGGTTTAAGTTGCCACGCTCCTTTAATATCAAGGTACGCATTTTCTTCGTTGGTTTCGCGAATGCGTTTGGAAACCAACAAGTCGCTCTCTTGCTGCACCGCTTCCCACCAACCAGCTTCAGTGACTTTATCGAGCAATTTTTCGTAAAGTGGCAACAAGTAGTGAACGTCTGCCGCTGCATAATC
>NZ_JAWPOR010000196.1:0-1021 GCF_033344395.1 Vibrio sp. 1874 | reverse complement strand
AGCTGTTCGACGTTTACGTAGGTAAAGGCGTTGAAGAAGGTAAGAAGAGCTTAGCTATCGCTCTGACTCTACAGTCACTTGAGCGTACGCTTGAAGATGCAGACATCGCTGGTGCGGTTGATGCTATCGTTGCTCACGTATCTGAGAAGTTTGGTGCAGCTCTGCGCGACTAATTAACGCAGCGTAACAAACTGTTTAAGAGACTGAAAACCCTGCCAAGTTGGCAGGGTTTTTTTATGCCTATTCCGCACATACAACATAGATTGTGAAACAAGATTACATAGAAAGATTGTGTCGAAAATCCAAACCTTCAGGTTTGCCTACCAACAGCAACGATGGACTCTCAAGGTTCACTTACGCCAACGACAGCGTGTAACTTAGGAGCAATGGCAACGTCAATACGCTAAAGAAGTTCCCAAACAACACCATGGATGCCACTGTCATCGGTTCGATATTCAGTCGCTCTGCAAATAGATAATTCATGACCGCTGGAGGTAGCATGGTGAACAGCACCATCATTTGTAGTTGCATGGTTGGTAAAGGAATAAACCAATAAATGATTGCAAACGCGATTGCGCCAGTCGTTAACGATTGAACGGTACACAAAACTCCAACTTTTAATCCATCCAGTCTTAGATGGCACATTTGTGAGCCAAGAGAAAGCAGCATTACCGGAACAGCGGCTTGCCCTAGCAGTGCTGTTGCTTCATACAACGGTGTCCACGCGCCAATACCTGATAAGTTCAAACATAATGCGAGTGACGCTGATAAGAAAATTGGCATCTTCATGATTTGTTTCAATGGATTCCCGTTACTTAACAACATCACACCTACGCTGATATGTAAGCAAGCTGATACTACAAACAGCAGTACAGCAGAAGAAAGGGCGGCTTCGCCAAATGTATAAGTGAACAACGGTATCGCAAGGTTTCCGCTATTTCGAAACATATGAGGTGGAGCCCAAGCTTTAAATGTTAGCCCAGTGATTTTACACATCGGAATCATGAGTAACCCCGGAATT
>NZ_JAWPOR010000195.1:0-1021 GCF_033344395.1 Vibrio sp. 1874 | reverse complement strand
CGCACAAATTCTGAAAGATAGCTTCGCACAGCATAACTTACTCAAAGTTCCTTTTAACGCCCGATATCAATCTCGTTACATCAACGCTGGGGAAACGGTCGAGTTGACGCTTTCTCACACCGGCCGATCTGCAAGCGTAAAGGGCAATTGGTCACTGAACAACGACACATCGAAAGCGGTCGATGTGCAACTGGCAAACTCGGCCTCTTTCAGTGCCAACTTACCAACGGGGCTGACGTGTGGTGCACCGTTTGAATCTAAAGTTTCAGTGGATTATCAGTTTGCTGAAGGGCTTAAGGCGCAATCTTGGCAAAACGTGACGGCGATAGTGAATGGTATTCCTCTACTTTTGAATAAGCCCAAGACTATCGAGGATGCGCTCACCGATGCGAGTATTAACTCGCGCGGTCAAGAAGTGCAAGGGAACAAAATTTTTGTTCAAACACTATCAGACAAAACGCAGAAAATTGATGACTCATTTGCCGTTTATCTCGATATCGAACACGCGAATTTAGCGGATTTACACATCACGTTGACGTCGCCACAAGGCCAGTCTGTAGTGCTGTTTAACCATCAGCCGAGTCAATCGGGTGGGTTTACGGGCTATTTCACGGTTCAGCACGATCCACAGCTGCAAGCATTGGTTGGAGAGCCTAGTTGGGGAACGTGGCGACTAGAAGTCTCCGATCGGGTGGTCGGCAACTCGGGCGCACTAAAAGCGTGGGGTGTGAGTCACTTTAACCAGTATCAGTGCGGTGCTGATACCACTTCGAAAAGCAACGGCAATGGCTCTGGTGGGAGTGGCTCACCTTGGGCGCTCTTTGGCTTGCTTGTGTTTTCAATGTTGAGAGTGGTTCGCTCTCGTAATAACGATTCATCAAAAAGAAGATAAGACCTATGAAGTTTCAATATTCTCTCATTGCAGTCTCACTGGCCCTTGTTGGTTGTGGTGGCGGCTCTGGTAGTAGTGACGCAACGGCGCCAAGTTACAACGTAGCGGGAACCATTTCTGCGAAAGGTA
>NZ_JAWPOR010000194.1:0-1023 GCF_033344395.1 Vibrio sp. 1874 | reverse complement strand
GATTGCCCAAGGGCAACTGCGAGCAGAGTGGCCAAGTAATTTGCAGGTGAAATACACTTGGGATCAGTCGGATGATGTTAAGCTGATGCTTAGTGATCTGCAAAACAACATTCTCTCGGCAATCATTTTGGTGGTCATCGTTATTATCGCGATCTTGGGGGTAAGAACGGCATTGTTGGTTGGGATCTCTATTCCAGGATCTTTCTTAACGGGGCTGTTAGTTCTCTCTGTTTTTGGTCTTACCGTAAACATCGTGGTGCTGTTTGCCTTAATCATGGCGGTCGGCATGCTGGTGGATGGTGCAATCGTCGTCACTGAGTTTGCCGATCGGAGAATGCAAGAAGGCACGCCGCGTAAAGAGGCATACCGAGACGCAGCCAAACGCATGGCATGGCCGATCACCGCCTCTACCGCGACTACGTTGGCGGCATTTGCTCCGCTTCTTTTTTGGCCGGATATTACCGGTGAGTTTATGAAGTACTTACCGTTAACGCTAATCGCGACGTTAGCGGCGTCATTGGTGATGGCTTTGCTATTTGTGCCTGTTATTGGCGGCATTATTGGTAAACCTCAGGTTATCAATCCTAAAGCCCAACAAGAAATGGTGGCGTTGCACAACGGAAACTTTGAGAAAGCGACAGGAATTACCAAGCTTTATTACAAAACCTTGTTTGTAGCGATTCAACATCCTTGGAAAGTGCTGCTGAGCGCGGTATTGCTGGCGGGTGGTGTTGGATTTACTTACAGTAAAGCGGGGTTAGGAGCTGAGTTTTTCCCTGAAGTCGACCCGCCATTTTTCACCGTAAAAGTACGCTCTTACGGGGATCTTTCCATTAATGAGAAAGATATCGTAATGCGAGAAATTGAAAAGGTCATGCTGGGTCATGATGAGTTTGAAAGTGTCTACACTCGCACTGGATCGAGCGATAATGGTGACGAAATCGGTCAGATTCAAATAACTCCTGTGGATTGGCAATATCGTCGTAAAGTCAAAACGATCACTGAAGAACTAAAAGCTACCAC
>NZ_JAWPOR010000193.1:0-1024 GCF_033344395.1 Vibrio sp. 1874 | reverse complement strand
GCTGGTAAACAAAGAGCGCCACGAGCTAGTGTCGAATGATGATCAGCGTATGGTCGATTTCATTCGCATTAAACCGGACGAAAAAGTACAGGAGAAAAAACGCGAACTCCCGAAACCGCCACCACCTAAGCGTCCGCCGCCGCCACCAGAAATGAAGGTGACGTCGACAGTAAAACCGGTGATGGACCAAGTTCCAATGGATATGCCAAAACTCGATCTACCAGTTAACGTCACTGGTGGCTCAGTGCTCGGTCATTACAGCCAAGGTGGCGGAGCGAGACTGGCAGGTAGCGGAGGCCCTGTGCCTTTAGCAACATTCCAACCTCAGATGCCTCGTAAGGCCGCCCGTTCTGGACTTGAGAAAGGTATCGTACTTGTAGAGTTTACTGTTAACGAACGTGGTAGCGTCGAGGACGTCAAAGTTTTAAAAGAGACACCACGTAAGTTGGGCTTGGGACAAGCCGCGAAGAAAACCGTATCTAAGTGGACCTTCAAACCCAAGATGGTTGATGGTAAAGCGGTTAGCTCTCGCCTTTCTCAAGAAATTGAGTTCTCTACAAACTAAGGAGTCATACGTATGAAAGCATATACCAAACTGTTGGCTTCTCTAGTGTTATTGTCAGGCGCGTATGGCGCGCCTGGTTTTGCCAACACTCCGGAGTTGTCAGACAAAACGTTTCGAACGGTAAACAAAGTTCAGGAACTCATTGCTACAGAAAAGTACGCTGATGCCCTTTCTAAATTGAACTCAGCATTAAGTAGTACAAGCAAAAAACAATATGACCGTGCAGTCTTACTGCAACAGATGGGCTTTCTGTATTCTTTAAAGGACGACTACCCAAAAGCAGCGAAATACTTTGCTGAAGCACTCAAGTTAGATGCTTTACCAGTACCCGTAGCTCAACAGGTTCGTTACAGCCTTGCACAGCTTTATCTAGCAGAAGGCAAATTTAAGCAATCCGTTAATACAATGAACGAGTGGTTCAAGATTGCTGAAACAACAGAGGAAAAACCTCAAGCACAT
>NZ_JAWPOR010000192.1:0-1025 GCF_033344395.1 Vibrio sp. 1874 | reverse complement strand
AAAAGAAGGTCACTTCTGCGAACAATAAGTGTCAGAGTCGATAAAAAAGCCCCATAAAGGGGCTTTTTTGTTTTCATTTAACTGTTTGATTTTTATTTAGATAATAGCATATGAGATTTAACCGAAACGGTAGAACCAAACCTAGACGGTTCAACATCGATTCGCAACGCCATCTGCTCTTTGAGTTCAGACACGTGTGAAATTACGCCAATCATGCGGCCCGTTTGTTGCAAGTCGACCAATGTTTGAATCGCCAGATCGAGAGATTCAGGGTCCAAGCTACCAAAGCCTTCGTCGATGAATAACGTATCTAAACGAATTCCACCGCTGTAAGATTGCACGACATCAGACAAGCCTAATGCCAAAGCTAAAGCTGCCATGAAGGATTCTCCCCCCGACAACGTTGCAACATCACGCATTTTTCCGGTGTAACCGTCTTCCACCACGAGATCAAGTCCTCGCCCTGCAGCACCTTTAAAACCCTCTGTTTTACGCGCTAGAACATATCGACCCTTGCTCATCAAACTCAGTCGTTGAGAAGCTTGAATCAAAACATCATCCAATAAAACCCCCAACACAAATCGGTGTAAACTGATACGGCTGCCCGTTTTACCACTGGCGACATCATAAAGCGTACCGAAAACTTTGTACTCTTCCTCTAATTTACGGTTTTTATCGTGCAGATTAGAAATTTCATTGCGAACTTTTTCCAAACCCTCAAACAGTGAACGCGTGCTATCCAGCTGATTTCTAATTTCTAGATACGAATGTTGAGCAGTGCTTAAACTGACGTTAAGCGCTTCTAAATTAGGCTTATCGACCGCCTTCAAAGCTTGATTTAAATCCGCAAGAGTTTGTTCTAACTGGATTTGTGTCTGCTTAAAGTTATCTATTTCTTGTTGCCAAGTTTGAGTTTGTTGTTCACTCACTTTACTCTGTAAGAAGTGCGCTTCATCAGCAAACGCACTCGCTTTTAGTGCACTTTCCCATTCGGTTTTAGCATTTTCCAGTTTACTATTCGCTTC
>NZ_JAWPOR010000191.1:0-1027 GCF_033344395.1 Vibrio sp. 1874 | reverse complement strand
ACAGCGTTTTCTGTTTAGCAAAGGTGAGCTATATTTGAATCATCTTAGTCGCTCTGCGGCTATAGGTGAGATAGCTGGTCTCCGAAAACAAACAGCATCTAGTCTTATGCCGTATGGCATTACTTAACCCCAAGCCGGGGGCTTCTCCCGGTTTTCGGGTGTTGCCCCTGTTTTTTTACATAGGAGCAACACCATGCACATCATCACTTTCATTGTAGTTCTGCTTGCATCTCTGGGCGCACTGTACGTAGGCGCGAAGGCATTTGCTTTTTCCTTCATCGTTCTCGCTAAAGTGTTCCAGCGTATCGGTTTGTTCCTTTGGAACAAATTCGCAGTTCCTGCAATGCGGTCTGTACAGGCCGTCATCAAAGAACGTGCTGCCAAGGCTGAACAAGCCAAAGCAGTCGTTGAACCTGAGGTAACTCAAGTTCAAGAAGTCGCTAAACAAGAACCTGACTGGGATTATCTCGAAATCCCGACTTACCTTCGTAAGGGCAAGGAACTTGTTTGGTAATAACTGTCGCTGAGTAATCTTCGACACTTTCAAACCCATCGGGGCAACCATACCCCGACGGGGATGTTGCCCCTTTTTGCTTAGGAGCAACATCATGGAAATCGCTATCATCGCTTTGTGTATCCCTACTGGTTGGGCAATCTCTCGTCCTTTCGTGAGAATCGCTGAATCGTTCGGTTACTGCTGATAGTCAACGCAAAGGGAGGGGGCAACCCCTCTCTTTCTGGTCAAGCCTCTGTGGCTTGTCCTCAAAGTCTTCTGGTGTCAGTTGGCTTTGACGACAAGCTACAGGGGGAATGTCGAATGCAACAGAATCTTCATGTTTACGACGATCACGCAGGCATCATCTATCTGGCTGATGGACGCGAGGTGAAATTTGATCCGAAACTGTATTCCAGCTCCTACCAGGCGCACAGTGAAGCAGTGAAGTGGGCCAAAGAAACCGGGGTCATTGGTCAAAACGACGATGTGGTGATGTTCGTCCATTGAGGGAGTAGCCTCCAGGAGAGGCTA
>NZ_JAWPOR010000190.1:0-1032 GCF_033344395.1 Vibrio sp. 1874 | reverse complement strand
TCTACACCATCACTGATGAAGCGCCGGCGCTAGCAACTTATTCATTACTACCAATCATTCAATCGTTTACTGCATCGTCTGGCATCAACGTAGATACTCGTGATATTTCACTAGCGGGTCGAATTATCGCTAACTTCCCAGAGCACTTAAAAGAAGAGCAACGCATTGGCGACGCGTTAACTGAGCTGGGCGAACTCGCACAAACACCAGAAGCAAATATCATCAAGTTGCCAAACATTTCGGCTTCTATTCCTCAACTAAAAGCCGCAATCAAAGAGCTTCAAGCTAAAGGCTACGACCTGCCAAACTACCCAGAAGAGCCAAGTACTTACGAAGAAAAAGCGATTAAATCGGCTTACGATAAGATTAAGGGCAGTGCGGTAAACCCAGTACTTCGTGAAGGTAACTCTGACCGTCGTGCGCCACTTTCTGTTAAGAACTATGCAAAGAAAAACCCACACTCAATGGGTGCATGGTCATCAGATTCTAAATCTCATGTATCAAGCATGGCGGGTGACGATTTCTTTGGTAGCGAGAAATCAACAACCATTTCTGGCGCAACAGAAGTAAAAATCGAGTTTGTTGGCGAAGATGGCTCTGTAAAAGAGCTAAAATCTGCTTTCCCACTGTTAGACAAAGAAGTTATTGATAGCTCTGTACTGAAGAAAAAAGCATTGGTTGAGTTCTTCGAAAAAGAAATTGCAGATGCGAAAGAGCAAGACGTACTGCTTTCTCTACACATGAAAGCGACGATGATGAAGGTTTCTGACCCGGTTATCTTCGGTCACGCTGTAAAAGTGTACTACAAAGACGTTTTTGCTAAATACGGTAAGTTATTCGAAGAGCTTGGCGTTGATGTAAATAATGGTCTTGGTGATGTTTACTCGAAAATCGAGTCACTACCAGCAGCACAGAAAGAAGAGATTGAAGCGGCAATTCAGGCGGTTTACCAAACTCAGCCTGAACTTGCGATGGTTGATTCGGATCGTGGCATCACAAACTTGCATGTCCCAAGCGACATCATTGTCGATG
>NZ_JAWPOR010000189.1:0-1034 GCF_033344395.1 Vibrio sp. 1874 | reverse complement strand
TACGTTGTTTTCAATGATCTTTACGCGGTCACTATTGCTTTGGCATTCAGACCTCTATCGACACTCACTAGAAGCAACTGACAAGGATCTTGGTTGAGCTTTTCTCCGGTCCAGTAGTCATACCAATCAACGGGCTGATCCGCTGTGAGAGTAAATTCAGTCGCATTGTGATTCGCGTAATTGAACAAACAATGTAGATCATTCTTGTCCGTCAGTTTCAAAAAAGCATGGCTCAAACTTAACGCCGTGAACTTAGCAGATTCTTGGCTGCGTCGTTGTCGCAACATCAGCTTCGCCAAGGTTTTACTCGCAAATGGCGTGATTTCCGGGAGAGGGTCGCCAGACAAAAGCAAGCCGCCAGACGCTAATAATACGGTACGGTGAAACTCGTAGTCTTCACGTGATGCAGCTTGATTAGCAAGAGAAGTAAACGTCGCGCAGTCTGGGTCAATTTGCCACAACTTACGGTGCTGCCAGCTACGGAAAAACGTCTCTTTAGCGATCTGTTCAAAACGGTGGCTATGGCGCTCGACGTCATCAGACACGCGCATCGCATCCACCAGCCCCAAAGATGGCCACATTGGCGCGTTGCAGCCAAGCAACCAAGCGTCTCCTGCGCCTCTGGCGATCGCCTCCATCCCTAATCGATACGCTTCGACACCCGTAATACCAGACTGACTACGTTTTCCTTTTAGTGTTCCCCAGTAGTTTGCATCGAGCTTAAACAGCTCTACGCCCCACTCTAGCCTCATCACTGACACAACGTGCGTTAGATGATCTTGTACTTCGGGATTAGACGTATCGAGAATATACCAAGGCGTGCAACGCCAGCCACCGTAGGTAACATCTTCGGCTTTAAGGAGCTGACCGTCAGGATGACGAACAAACCATTCAGGATGTTGCTTAAAGACCTCAGATTCTGGCTGCGCTATGAAAGGAGCCATCCAAATCGCCGGCTTTTTGCCTTTTGCGCGAATGTTTTGAATCAACTCCTTCACACCGCCAGAGAATTTATCCGACGGCGTAAGCCAATC
>NZ_JAWPOR010000188.1:0-1036 GCF_033344395.1 Vibrio sp. 1874 | reverse complement strand
ACGTGGGAATGCGTCGAAAACGCGCTGAGAATTTGTGTCATGTCGAGCATGCCCACCGCGCGATTGCCTTCGCAGACCATCAAACGCTTCATGCGATTACGTGTCATGGTGATCATGGCGTTAAACAGAAAATCCCCGTCATCAACATGGTAGACAGGGAAAGTTGCGATCTCACCTACAGGTGTGTCCACGGCGCAATTATCCAACATAACCGAGTGCAGCATGTTGGTACGAGTCACGATGGCGTACGGGTGAGCTGACGGCCATTTTTCCAATCGCGGGTCGTCGTCATGGAGCTGAACCAATGCAGCATCGATGCCGTTATCTTTTAGAGTTCGAGTTACCTCGTTGATTGGCGTTTCTGGCGCGAGGATCATCGGCGGATGATAAATGCTGTTATCGACTTTGGTCAGAATGAATTCGGCCAAGTTTTGCTGTTGCTGCGCGGCTTCGATGAGTTCTTGTCGTTTGGATAAGTTGTTGTCGAAGTAAGCTGCGAACTGGCCATTCTCGTTATAAAGCTCGAGAAAAACGTCTTTTGGCAGCAAGTACGAAAGGGTGTCTTCCAGCGCGATGTATTGATGTCGAACGCATTCTTCAAACAGTGAACGCACATCAAACATGTCGTCATTAGCGTAGTGAGCGAACACTTCGGATTGGTCTTTGGAACGTTCTTCGACTGCGCCTTTGATCAATATGTGCAAGTGAGGGTTGGTCTGCCCGCTAGATAAAATGACATCTCGAGTTCGATAGTACGCCACATCTAAGGACGAGCGCAGCCGAGTTTGCTGAGCATCGGTCAGACGATCGAACGGGGGAGATTGCATATTAAATTTGTCAGGCATGGAGACACCTAAAATTGGGAGGAACACAGTATAAGTCTGACAAATTTCTTGCCGTAAGCCAGACGACTTTGGTCTAAATCGCTGGACATTGATGGACGAATTTGGCGCATCAAAAGTCAGAATGACATCGAGGAAACGGTAAGTTGCCTATTCTTCCCTTTTTCTAATACGCATAGCGATCCATAATCCAC
>NZ_JAWPOR010000018.1:0-57661 GCF_033344395.1 Vibrio sp. 1874 | reverse complement strand
GCGTTATTTTCCCATATCCAGACTCCGATGTAATTAGATAACATGACCAGATATGGCTTACGAGCACGTGTAATTACACTAACTCTCGCTCCCACTCTCATTATTGGTTTATTACTGAGCGGCTTTTTCTCATTTAACCGCTACCAAGACCTTGAGAAACAAGTTATCACCACTGGTAACAGCATTATTGAGCCGCTGGCGATTGCCAGTGAAACTCATCTACTATCAGAAAGCCGTGAGGCGGTACGTCGCTTGATAAGCTACGCGCACCGCAAAAACTCCAAACTGGTTCGTAGTATCGCGGTATTTGATGAACATCATGAGCTCTTTGTGACCTCTAACTTTCATCCTAATTTTGAAGCCTTGATGTTTCCCAAAGATAAACCGATCCCGCAACTGGGTAATTCGGAAATCTACGAAAACTCACTGATATTGCGTGTCCCCATTTTGTCAGAAGGTCACTACTTAGCGGAGTTGTCGAACGAAAGCCAAGGCACAAAAGCGATTGGTTACATCGCCGTCGAGTTAGATCTCTCCTCCTTGAGGCTGCAACAGTATCAAGAAGTCTTCTCTGCTTTTTTAGTTCTGGTTCTCGGTCTTGGCTTAGCAAGTGTGTTTGCTTCACGTCTAATGCACGATGTGACCCAACCTATCACCCACATGAAGAATGTCGTTGACCGAATTCGCCGTGGTCATCTGGATGTGCGTATCGAAGGCAAAATGCACGGTGAGTTAGACCAGCTAAAAAATGGCATCAACGCCATGGCGGTATCGTTATCAGAATATCACGTGGAGATGCAGCACAGTATAGACCAAGCCACATCCGACTTACGTGAAACGCTTGAGCAGCTAGAAATTCAGAACGTTGAGCTGGATATCGCGAAGAAACGCGCGCAAGAAGCGGCCAGGGTTAAGTCAGAGTTCTTGGCGAACATGTCGCACGAGCTGCGTACTCCGCTCAATGGGGTGATTGGCTTTACTCGTCAAATGCTTAAAACGCAGCTTTCTAACAGCCAAACGGATTACCTACAGACGATTGAGAAGTCGGCGAACAACCTGCTGAATATCATCAATGACATTCTCGACTTCTCGAAACTTGAAGCGGGTAAGCTGGCGCTGGAAAATATTCCTTTTGATTTCCGAGAAAGTTTAGAAGAGGTAATTAACCTACAAGCCACAAGTGCACATGAGAAAGGGTTAGAAATCACCCTAAAAGTGGACCCTAAAATTCCACCAGGTTTAGTTGGGGATCCACTACGTATCCAGCAAATTTTGACGAACTTAGTAGGTAACTCAATCAAGTTTACCGAGCGAGGCAACATTGATGTTAGCGTAGAAATGCGCTCTCAATCAGGAGACTCCGTCGAACTACAATTCATGGTGCGTGATACCGGTATTGGTATCTCTGAGCGTCAGCAAGCGCAGTTGTTCCAAGCCTTTAGCCAAGCGGATGCCAGTATTTCACGTCGTTACGGTGGTACTGGCCTTGGTCTGGTTATCACTCAGAAACTGGTGAGCCAGATGGGCGGCGAAATCAGTTTAACCAGCCGTCTACACCAAGGTTCAACCTTCTGGTTTACGGTGCGCTTGCACTCAACCGAGATGCCAATGAGCGAACTGATTGAAGTGGAACTTCTGACTGGGAAGCAGTTACTGCTGATTGAACCAAACATGCAAGCCGCATCCGTAACCCAACAGATTCTAAGTCAGGAGGGTATTTTAGTAACCTACCGCTCTTCGCTACCAAACAACGAAGAACAATATGATTATGTATTGTTGAATTTAGCGGCCAACCAGACTCACGATGCGGAAGTTATTACACCTTGGATAGAACAAGCGAAACGTATGGCTCCGAGTGTTCTCCTAGGGACACCGAGTACCGAATTGGCGCTTGCGGACCAAATAATGACAGAGCATCACGTCCAGTGCCTGACGAAGCCATTGTCTCGCCGTAAGTTGCTACAAAGCCTGATTAGCGAACATGTAGAATCGCCACCGGTATTAAGCGCTCCAATTACGCCAAGCGAAGGGGACCGTTTACCTCTGACTGTACTAGCAGTGGATGACAACCCTGCAAACTTGAAGCTGATCTCTGCACTGCTCCGCGAACGAGTAGAAACCGTCACCGCCTGTAGCAATGGCCAGCAAGCGGTGAACCTGGCGACAGAGAAAAAGTACGATTTAATCTTCATGGATATCCAAATGCCACAAATGGATGGTGTGACCGCTTGTAAGCACATTAAAGAGTTGGAGCTAAATAAAGACACGCCAGTGATTGCGGTAACGGCGCATGCCATGGCTGGGGAACGAGACCGCTTGCTCTCGGCAGGAATGGATGACTACTTGACCAAACCTATTGAAGAGCATGTGCTACAACAGGTTTTGGTTCACTGGAACCCAAATGCTTGTACAGAGAGCATTGGCAAAGTCGCCCCTTCATACGTTGATGAACCTGAAGGAAGCGTACCGCAATCCGTTTCTTCGCCTCAGCAGGATGTGATTATTGATTGGCAAGCAGCCTTGAAACAGAGCGCGAATAAAGAGGATCTCGCCAAAGATATGCTGCGCATGTTGATTGAGTTCATCCCTGAAGTAGAAGCAGTCGTTGACCAAGCACTGGAGCAAGAAGATATCTCTCGTGACGACCTAACTCATGTCATCCATAAGCTGCACGGCAGTAGTTCATATTGTGGCGTTCCAAGGCTGAAATCACTCTGTGCGACGCTTGAACAAGCACTGCGCTCAGGGATCAGTCTTGAGGAAGTTGAGCCTGAAATGTTCGAGCTGCAAGATGAAATGATTAAAGTAACAACAACCGCAAAGTTATACCTTGAACAGTGATCTATTGAAGAGAAACAAAAGCCAGAGCAAATGCTCTGGCTTTTTAGTATTTTGTTTAAGACTTACAAGCTAGGATTCAAAAATGACCGTCGCCACAGCGTAATGACGCTCATCGGAAATGGACAGGTGAATGTGGTTAACGCCCATCGCATCCGCTATTTGCTTGGCTGTGCCCGCCAATGCGAGCACTGGTTTTCCAAGCTCATCGTTCGAGATGGAAAAGTCGTGAAACGTGACCCCTTTTGCGATCCCTGTTCCCAATGCTTTTGAGGCCGCTTCTTTAACTGCAAAGCGCTTAGCAAGATAACGACCTTGCAGCTTAAGCTGTGAGAATTTGGCCATTTCGTCTTCTGAAAGAATCCGCTGAGCAAAAGGTTCACCACTACGAGCTAACGCTTTTTCAATACGCTCAATTTCTGCAATGTCGGTCCCTAACCCTATAATCGCCATCTAGATAGCCCTATGACTGGCGAGCCTCAATCATCAGTGCTTTCATGTCAGCAACCGCTTTATTTAAACCATCAAATACTGCGCGACCAATGATTGAATGACCAATGTTGAGTTCGTAAATTTCTGGTAATGCAGCAATTGGTGCGACATTGTGATAAGTCAGGCCATGCCCGGCATTAACAATAATACCTAGGTCATGTGCATAACTCGCACCAGCAGCAATCTTCTTCAGTTCAGCTTGCTGTTCGTCTTCTGTCGTCGCATCTGCATAGTGGCCAGTATGTAGCTCAATAAACGGAGCGCCACACTTTTTCGCAGCTTCAATCTGTTGACGGTCAGCATCAATAAAGAGCGAAACTTTAATGCCGGCATCTGTCAGCTTTTTCGTCGCAGCTTTAATTTTTTCAAGCTGCCCTACAACATCTAAGCCACCTTCCGTCGTCAGTTCTTCACGCTTTTCAGGCACTAGACACACAAACTCTGGTTTAGTTTGCAGCGCAATCTCAACCATTTCGTCCGTCACTGCCATCTCTAGATTCATACGCGTTTGAATGGTTTCACGCAGAATACGTACATCACGATCCAAAATATGGCGACGGTCTTCACGTAAGTGGATAGTGATACCGTCCGCGCCTGCACGCTCAGCAATTTCAGCAGCGTGAACAGGATCTGGGTATTTTGTACCACGTGCATTACGTAGAGTGGCAATATGGTCGATATTGACGCCTAAATAAATTGAGCTCATTTTCCGTTACTCCGTGCTCTGGGGGTCTGAATGAAAAATTCACGACTTTTTAAAGGTTTGCCGCCAAGATACGGCTTTAAGGCTATACGTGTAAAGCGTTTTGCCGCTTTTAGCTGCTCTTTAGTGACGAACCGCCGCTCACTGATAGCAATCAGTTCATTCCCTAAAAACGTGAGGTTATCGCGCCTAACCGAAGCAATAAACCCTTTCTGTTCCCGGTAACGATAGGTCATTTCTGGATCGACGGGCTCGCCGGTACCTGCACAATGCAAAAAATCCACGCCATACCCCATCGCAGACAGCAAGGCTAACTCAAAACGACGCAGTGCAGGCTCAGGGTTCTCGTTGTGCGCCAACTCGGTTAACGCATGCAAATAATCATGAAATAGTGCTGGCATCGGCACTTCAGCCATCAAAATACGGCCAATCAGTTCATTGACGTACATGGCTGAGTAGAGATTAATGCCCGTTAACGGCAAACCTAGACTTATCGGCTCGGCTTGACGCAAAGTTTTCATTGAGCCTTTCCCCGACCATTTAAGTAATAGCGGGGTAAAAGGTTGCAATGCGCCTTTTAAGTTCGAACGCTTACTGCGCGCGCCTTTGGCCATTAAAGTCATTCGGCCATATTCCTCACTAAATACATCAAGGATTAAGCTCGATTCACTGTAAGGGCGTCGGTGCAATACAAAACAGCGCTGTAAACCTTCGGAAGACAGATTACTCATCTAAGTCATTGTGCCTAAAAAGTGTGAAATAAAAAATAAGGAGCCGAGCGGCTCCTTATTTTAATCGATACTGATTTTTCATCGATGTTGGAGCGAAGCACCTTCGCAGCCAAGATTATAAATCGTCTATATAACCCAACGATCGCAACGCTCGTTCGTCGTCTGCCCAGCCAGATTTCACTTTTACCCAAGTTTCTAGGTAAACCTTACGACCGAACAATTCTTCCATATCTAAACGCGCTTCGCGACCAATGGTTTTAATCTTCTCGCCGCCTTTGCCAATCACCATTTTCTTCTGGCCATTACGCTCAACAAGAATCAAGGCATTGATGTGGAAACCGTCGGTTTCTGGGTTGTAATCAAAACGTTCAATCTCAACCGTTACTGAGTATGGCAGCTCTTCACCAGTAAAGCGCATCAGCTTTTCACGCACAATCTCAGACGCCATAAAACGCTGAGAACGGTCAGTCACGTATTCTTCTGGGAAGTGATGCGTTGCTTTAGGTAGGTGATTACGCACGTGCTTACGCAGTACGTCAATGTTCTTACCTTGCTTGGCAGAGATTGGCACAACATCCACGAAGTCCATCTTCTTAGACATCTCCGCCATGTGTAGCATCACGTCGTTACGATCTTGTACGTTGTCGACTTTGTTTACACAAAGCACAACTGGGAAGTTCGATTTTTGAAGTTTGGTCAGCACCATCTCATCATCTTTAGTCCAATGCGTACCATCGACTAAGAAGAACACAAGGTTTACATCACTCAATGACGAGTTAGCTGCACGGTTCATCAAACGGTTAATCGCACGCTTTTCTTCAATGTGAAGTCCAGGCGTGTCAACGTAAATCGCTTGGTAATCGCCGTCCGTATCCACACCCATAATACGGTGGCGTGTCGTTTGCGGCTTACGAGAGGTGATCGAAATCTTCTGACCCAAAATCTTGTTCAAAAGTGTCGACTTACCTACGTTTGGGCGACCAACAATCGCAATAAAGCCACAGTGTTGGTTTTCTGGCGAGCTTGGCTCACCCTGTGATGCGAAAAACGCATCGATATCGAATTCGTTATCAGCCATTTGTTAATTGCTCAAGTGCTGTTTCAGCAGCCGCTTGTTCTGCCTTGCGGCGGCTGGTGCCTTTACCGATTACAGGCTTATCCACACCTGCTACTTCGCACTCAACCGTGAACTCTTGGTTGTGCGCTTCACCTTTAATATTAGTCACTGTGTAGACAGGCAGCGGTTTTCTTCTGCCTTGTAGGAACTCTTGTAGGCGAGTTTTCGGATCTTTTTGTGAAACGCCTGGTTTAATGGCTTCAAGGCGTGACTGATACCAACTCAGTACAATGCCTCGCACAACTTCAAGATCACTGTCTAGGTAAATTGCGCCAATAATGGCTTCAACCGCATCGGCTAAAATAGAGTCTCGGCGAAAACCGCCACTCTTCAATTCACCTGGACCTAATTTTAAATAATCTCCTAGATCGAATTCACGACCCAGTTCCGCCAATGTATGTCCGCGAACCAAAGTAGCACGCATGCGGCTCATGTCACCTTCGTTCACTTTTGGGAAACGATGGTACAGATCATCAGCGATGACAAAACTTAAAATTGAATCGCCCAGAAACTCAAGACGTTCATTGTGCTTACTGTTGGCGCTGCGGTGCGTCAGCGCCAAATTGATAAGCCCGGCATCTTGAAACTGGTAGCCGAGCTTTCTCTCTAGTTTATCAATTGGAGAATTCATACTCTCTCGATATTTGAATGGTTAGTGAATGCCACCGATGCGGTTAAAACGCACACCAGTTGGAATCCATGAAGGTAGAACACTATCTGCGCCACGATCAAACTCGAAGCTGATCCAGATCGCGACAGCTTTACCGACTAAGTTTGCTTCTGGAACAAAGCCCCAGTAACGGCTGTCAGCACTGTTGTCACGGTTATCACCCATCACAAAATACTGACCTTGTGGTACAACCCACTCTGTCGTGCCGCTACGTGGGAAATATTGCTCCACGCGGTTACGCACAAGAGGGTTAACCAAAATATTGTGCTCAACGTTACCCAATTTTTCATCCAGTTGGATCATTGGGATACCGTTCGAGCTAAACTGACTTTCTTCAACATTGCTCAGTTTAACTGGCTTACATGCCGATTCGCCTTGGCTTTGCACGCAAAGCTGCTTATCACTTGAATAACGCACGATATCACCAGGTAAACCAACTACACGCTTAATGTAGTCCACACTTGGTTGTGGTGGGTATTTGAATACCACGATATCACCACGCTCAGGCTTACCAGTTTCCACTAGCTGAGTACGCCATACTGGGTCTTTTAGACCGTACGCGTACTTCTCAACTAAAATGAAATCGCCAACCAGCAAGGTAGGCATCATTGAGCCTGATGGGATTTGAAATGGTTCGTAGATAAAAGAACGTAATACTAAAACGAACGCGATCACAGGAAAAATAGAGACGCTATTTTCAACCCACCAAGGCTGACGCTCAACTTTTTGCAAGGTCACTGCATCCAAACCATTAGACGTCTGAGCTTGAATCTCAGCCAGTTTTTCCTGACGCTTTTTCGCGAAAACCAGCTTTTCCAATAGCCAAACCACGCCAGTTACCAAAGTCGCAATAACCAACATCAGTGAGAATGTATTCGCCATTAAATTCCCTTATCTAAAAATACGAAAGTGAAAGAGCCGAAACCCTTTCACTTATTTTAATATCTAACGTCTTAAGACCGACAAGTGTGAGACAAAGTTCAACTTTAGTCTTTACCTACGTGAAGGATGGCTAGGAACGCTTCTTGAGGCAGCTCAACGTTACCGATCTGCTTCATGCGTTTCTTACCTTCTTTCTGTTTCTTCAGAAGTTTTTTCTTACGACTTACGTCACCTCCGTAACATTTCGCAATAACGTTCTTACGCAACTGTTTTACCGTTGAACGAGCGATAATGTGGTTACCAATTGCCGCTTGGATTGCGATATCAAACATTTGGCGAGGGATGAATTCTTTCATCTTCTCTACCAACTGACGACCGCGAGTCTGAGACTGATCTTTGTGTGTGATCATCGCCAATGCATCAACAGTGTCACCGTTAAGAAGAACGTCTACACGTACCATGTTCGAAGCTTCAAAACGCTGGAAGTTGTAATCCAAAGATGCGTAACCGCGTGATGTTGATTTCAGACGATCGAAGAAATCCAGTACCACTTCAGCCATTGGAATATCGTAAGTCACAGCGACTTGGTTACCGTGGTAAACCATATCAACTTGACTGCCTCGCTTTTCAACACACAGGGTGATTACATTACCTAGGTACTCTGAAGGCACAAGGATATTACAACGCGCAATCGGTTCACGAATTTCTTCAATATCATTGATCGCTGGTAGTTTTGCTGGGCTATCAACATACAGCAGATCGCCATCCGTCTTCTCAACTTCGTAAACTACCGTTGGTGCTGTGGTAATAAGATCCAAGTCGTATTCACGCTCTAGACGCTCTTGGATGATTTCCATATGTAGCATGCCAAGGAAACCACAACGGAAACCAAAGCCTAGTGCTGCAGAGTTTTCTGGCTCGTAGAATAGCGATGCGTCGTTTAGGCTTAGTTTGCCTAGTGCGTCGCGGAAGTTCTCGTAATCGTCAGAAGATACAGGGAACAGACCTGCGTAAACCTGAGGTTTAACTTTCTTAAAGCCTGGTAGCGGTTTATCACAACCATTCTTCGCTAGAGTCAGCGTATCACCAACAGGGGCACCAAGAATGTCTTTGATACCACAAACAACCCAACCTACTTCACCAGTACGAAGGATATCGGTATCTACTTGTTTTGGCGTAAAGATACCAAGACGATCTACACCCCAAACTTGGCCCGTACTCATCACTTTGATCTTATCGTTCTTCTTCAGTTCGCCGTTTTTAATACGCACTAAAGAAACAACGCCAAGGTAGTTATCAAACCATGAGTCAATGATCAGCGCTTGTAGTGGCGCATCTGGATCACCTTCCGGTGCTGGAATCGCTGACACAATGTTCTCTAGAACGTCATCAACACCGATGCCTGTCTTCGCAGAACAGCGGGTTGCTTCCATTGCATCGATACCAACGATTTCTTCAATTTCTTCCGCTACACGCTCAGGATCAGCTGCAGGTAGGTCAATCTTGTTTAAGATTGGCACAACCTCTAGATCCATTTCGATCGCGGTGTAACAGTTAGCCAGTGTTTGAGCCTCAACACCTTGACCCGCATCCACAACCAATAGCGCACCTTCACAAGCCGCTAGAGAACGTGATACTTCATATGCAAAGTCAACGTGCCCCGGAGTATCGATGAAGTTCAGCTGATACGTCTCACCGTCTTTAGCGGTGTAGTTTAGCGTCACACTCTGAGATTTGATGGTGATGCCACGCTCACGTTCAAGATCCATTGAATCCAGAACCTGTGCGGCCATTTCACGATCGGTTAACCCGCCACAAACTTGGATTAGACGGTCTGATAGGGTCGACTTACCATGGTCGATGTGGGCGATAATCGAAAAGTTACGAATGTGCTTCATAGATTTAGGGTGACTAACTCTTTACAAATAGGGACAGTAAGAAACGCCATCTACTGACGGCATTTCAATCAAGTTGGCAGATTCTACCGAATTTCGTTAACGGGCGCACGTAATTTAAAGTACATACCCAAATAACCTTTAGTGGAGGGGGACAGCACTTACTGGATTGGCTCTCCAAGTACCCGAACGAGGGTAACTTGGCGCTTGGATTCATCTTCTAACGGACGAGAAACACGTTTTGCGATCCACATTCCACCAGCGGCAAACAATACCGATGCCAATATGATGATGCCTTCCCCGCCGGCTGTCAGCGGCGCTAACAGGAAGTGACCAAACATCGCACCGATAATCAAACCAAACAATGGCAGTAAATAAACCGCCATTGCTGATTTTATTAGGCTCGACTCAGGAAAACCAATCTCAACGACTTGACCTATTTTCACCGATTTATCCGTGCGCAGGTGCCAAGATAAACTCTTGTTACCAATGGCTTTAGTAACAACGCCCGTTCCACAGCTTTTCTGTGAAGAGCAACTACTGCAACTGGTCTGCTGTTCGCAACTTAAATCAATTTCGAATTGCTTGCCGCGACGATGCACGTCTGTCACGGTAGCCAACGCGGTCATCATTGTTATTTACTCTTTGTTACATTAAATGTGACAGATTGGGCGATACGCTGTGCTGTGGTCGGTGGAATGTCTCCTACAACAGAGATTTCATGTTGACCGCTCACAAAACTGTGTAGCGTTCTTCTGCCTTGGCGAACCAACTGCCCTTTTAACGAATGCTCATCCTTGTTTGCTACGTAAACAGAGAAGCTAAACAGACCATCAGAATACAGCTGGCTCTCCACCATTTGGTTAGTAACGGCCATACGATAGCGGTTGAGCTCGTTCGGCTCGAAACCCTCAGGGATCCAACCAACCTGCCAATTACTGGTCCCAATATCGCCTTTTGGCATGGTGAGAACAGCAGGTAATTGAACATCTTGCAGGCCACTCATTAACTCTGCGATTTTTGGGTTTACCGTGTAAGAAATAGTGCGATATTGTTCAAGCATTTCACCATCGCGGTCCACAAGGTCGGCACGTAACGGCAATTTACTCTTTTCATCGATCCATAGTACGTATGAATAGCGCAGACCGTCTTTAGGAACAATACGCAGCACTTGTGTTGCCACACCAGCTTCACGAGCTCTGCCCACTTTTACATAGTCGTAATACAAGTTTAGCTCATCGATATTGGTGTTGAGCATAGGCATAGTCGGAGCGACCATTTTACCTGACTCGATGGTGAACGGTTCTAAACCCGTTTCGATATAACTTACTTCAGTTCCGCGACGAATCACTTCACGCACAGGGCCACTTAAGTAGACAAGATGAGCATATTGATCGTCACCATGCGTGGCATGACGATACAGCAACGGCTCAATGCTGTTCTTTTTGATAAGGATATAAGAGAGTTCGTAACTTAAATTCTTACTCGCCTCGCTCATTTGATGCAATAAAGCCTCCGCTGGCTTATCACCAGCAAAGGCTTGAGAAGACATCATACTGAACAGAGCGCAAGCGCTGATCAGAAATTTTTTCATTCAATATCCGGATTCAGATTTGCATCTTGTTGAGATGCATCACTGTTAATTCGTAACTGCAATTCGTAGTCTCGCAGCATAGCATGAACACGCTTGCGCTGCTCTTGCATATTTGCCTCGCCTACAGAACGTTCTACAGACTCACGAGTCAAACTCACTGGTTCTGCGCTGCCAGCAAACGGAACCGTCTGCAATACAGGTAATTGATCTGTTTGCGGCGACATTGAATCGCTACCACCGTACTGCTGTACACCTAAAATAACAACAAGCGATACACATGCAGCAACAGCAACTTGACCAAACTGCGTCAACCAACCTGGCAACTGACGTTTTGCTTTTTGCGGTTCTGGTTGCGACTCTTTTGGCGTATCCGCAATTGAGATAACATTTGCACTGTGCGAATCAAACGCACGGTGTGCAGGTTCATCTTCTAACGCTAACGCCACGCTTTCAGCAATATTCCACTCAGGTTTTGCTGGCGCTTCGCCTCGCATCACATCACCAATCAGGTGATAGTTCTGCCAAGCATCACGGCTCTCTTGGTCTTGCTCTAACTCTTGAATTAAAGCCTTATCGACCAATTCTCCATCCATGAGAGCTGAAAGTTTTTCTTTGTCAGCCATTATTTTCACCATAGTTATTACTTGTACTAGCGTTGCAAAAGAGGTCTGATTTTCTTTTCCACCGCCTCACGAGCACGGAAGATACGCGATCGTACCGTTCCTACCGGGCAATCCATCACTTCTGCAATTTCTTCATAACTCAAGCCATCGAGCTCTCGTAATGTCATTGCGGTTTTTAAATCTTCAGGTAAAGCTTCGATTGCACTGAACACCACCCGTTGCAATTCTTTGGACAACGTTAAGTTCTCAGGGTTCGATATTTCTTTAAGTGCACTACCTGTTTCGTAAAATTCAGCATCTTCAGCATCGACATCTGTCGCTGGAGGTCTACGCCCTTGAGCAACAATGTGATTTTTCGCAGTATTCACTGCAATGCGATACAGCCACGTATAAAACGCACTTTCCCCACGAAAGCTAGGGATAGCTCGGTAAGCTTTAATAAACGCTTCTTGTGCTACATCTGGTACATCGCCAGGATTACTAACGTATCTGGAAATAAGATTACATACCTTATTCTGGTACTTTGTTACCAACAGGTTGAATGCTTGCTTATCGCCATTCTGAACTCGCTCAATCAATACTTGATCGGTCAGCTGCTCGTTCATTCGAGCGGATACTCCTATTTGTTATGCCCCTACTCTTCTCAGATATGGGTACTAATTATGCAAAACGTAGTATTGACACCACTGCTTACTTGAGCACTATTGTGACCCTAACGTGAATGAGAAAGTTCCATGGTTTCTCAAGTTTTTTGTCATTGTTTTTTCACAATGTGATGTCTGTACCCAAATGACCACCGCTGCCTGACTTTAGTCTAAGTTTGACAAGCGAGCATCTTGGAGGGAAATGGGTATAATGAATGATCTCTGTCCCAGATTGTGCTGGGTCGGGCATGGAAAAGCAATGGCATTGACAAACTATTACTTTTCATTTGCATGGCTAATGGCTATCTGAACACCGCGTTACAAATTATAACTTAGGAAGCATGCTCATGCTCTGCATGAAAAAGAAGAGTGGCTCAGTCACCGCCGTAACACGGACGTCGATAGGTCTCCCAACTTAGCCCTTAGCGACAGATGTCGCGATAATGGAATGCACATGGTGTGCAAATAATACACAAGGTAACTTTGTTACCTTAGCTTGGGATTATAAAAGTTATATGAACACAAATCGTGAACATGAGTGTGATGTATTAGTGGTAGGGAGTGGCGCGGCAGGTTTGTCGTTGGCTTTGCGCGTTGCTAACCACTGTAAGGTGATGGTGCTGAGTAAAGGACCACGCAGCGAAGGGGCAACCTACTATGCTCAAGGCGGTATCGCTGCCGTATTTGATGAGTCAGACACCATTGATTCACACGTTGAAGACACGCAAATCGCCGGGGATGGTATTTGCGATGAGGAGACCGTAAGGTTCATTGCTGAGCATTCAAAAGAGTGTGTACAGTGGTTGATTGACGGTGGTGTCCCATTTGATCGTGAAGAAGATGACTCTGACGATGAACCTCGCTACCACTTAACTCGTGAAGGTGGTCATAGCCGTCGTCGTATTCTTCACGCGGCAGATGCGACAGGTATGGCGATGCAAACCTCCCTGCAAGATAACGCTCATAACCATCCAAACATTCATGTTCTCGAACGTCACAATGCTCTGGACTTAATCACCGAAGACAAAATTGGCGGTGATAAAAACAAAGTTATCGGTGCTTATATTTGGAACCGCAACGAAGAGCATGTCGAAACCGTGCGAGCCAAATTTGTGGTTCTCGCTACAGGTGGTGCTTCAAAGGTTTATCAATACACCTCTAACCCAGATGTGTCGTCTGGTGATGGTATTGCGATTGCTTGGCGTGCAGGGTGTCGTGTGGCGAATATGGAATTTAACCAGTTCCACCCTACGTGTTTATATCACCCAGAAGCACGTAACTTCTTGCTGACTGAAGCGTTGCGTGGCGAAGGTGCTTACCTGCGTCGTCCAGATGGCTCTCGCTTTATGCCGGATTTCGATGAACGTAAAGAGCTTGCTCCGCGTGACGTCGTGGCTCGTGCTATCGACTTCGAAATGAAGCGTTTAGGTGCCGACTGTATGTATCTCGACATCAGCCATAAGCCTGCTGACTTTATTACGAAACACTTCCCAACCATTTATTCACGTTTGATGGACTTGGGCATTGACATGACTAAAGAGCCAATCCCAATCGTACCTGCTGCACACTACACTTGTGGCGGTGTCATGGTGGATAGAAATGGCTGCACCGATCTGAAAAATTTGTATGCGATTGGTGAAGTTAGCTACACCGGGCTGCATGGTGCTAACCGCATGGCATCAAACTCACTTCTCGAATGCGTGGTTTATGCTTGGTCTGCGGCAAAAGATATTCTAAAACATCACACTAACGTTGAGCTACCTTCACAGGTGCCATGTTGGGATGAAAGCAAAGTAACCAATAGTGATGAAGAAGTGATTATTCAGCACAACTGGCACGAGCTTCGTCTGTTTATGTGGGACTACATGGGCATTGTGCGAACTGACAAGCGTTTAGAGCGCGCCTTACGCCGTATCCAACTGTTGCAACAAGAAACACACGAGTACTACAGCAATTTCCGAGTGTCGAACAACTTATTAGAACTGCGTAACCTTTTACAAGTAGCAGAGTTGATGGTTCGTTGTGCGATGCAGCGTAAAGAGAGTCGAGGTTTGCACTACACGCTTGACTATCCGAACCAACTGGAAAACAGCGGCCCAACGATTTTGGTTCCAGCTAAACAGCTTTAACTTTACCAAGTAAACTATTACATCAGCAGGGAGCATTAGCTCCCTGTTTCATTTCCCATTGGCGTAATACCAAAGATAATTGACGATACTGCTCATCGTCACAGCTATCACGCCAAATCGTAACACTACGGCCAGATTGCAATTGGAATGTTATCTTGAATGGTGATGCCGATGTATCAACTCGCTGTAAATGACCCTTTTCGGACTCAATATCTTCCGAGTATTCGCCACACTCAAGGGCATCAAACCTAACCGAGCCATCGCAGTGCACATACCAATGCCCATGACTTGTAGGTTGAACAAGACTTTGGTTTGAGAAAGCCTTCACAATCAGTAATAACAAATAAGTCGATAATACGAGCGGAATGCTAGAGAGGATAACAGCCCAAGTCATCAATAAGAAAAGTACAACATTGAAGACTCGGGCAGTCAGAGAGGGAGAAGCAGTAAAATTAACGAACTTTGCTGAGGTTATGGGCGACAATTTTATCAACCATTGCTGCATGACCTAAATTTTCGCTACGGCCATGCCCCATTACCCAAGTAAACAGATCAGGATCATCGCATTCAAGTAAAGAAACAAAGTCACGCTGCTCTTGTTCACTCAGAGTATCAAAGCACTCTTCAAAAAACGGCATAATTACTACGTCAAGCTCAAGCATGCCTCGACGACAAGCCCATTTAATACGCGCTTTTTCTTCCGGAGTGTACATTCACTATTCCTTCATAGATGTCTTGTTGTTAGTGCGGAGTGTAACAAGGGATGTGCTACGTCACTAGTGTGCGGGTCACAATACGATAGTGAAAGCAGACAAATGTTGATTCGTAAATCGCTCCCCTAGTATCTCAAGGTTATTTGGGTATAACATAGCGGAAAAATATCTTCAAAAGGCATTGTAATTATGGAATGGCAAACTCGTTTTTCAGCATTACCTCTCTCAACTCAAGACGCACTTCCAGAGTTATCTATCTCACTGCTGGATAACTTCGGCATGATCACCATGATCGGTGACGATAAAAAATCATACTTACAAGGTCAGGTTACCTGCGATGTTGTTTCTTTAGAACAAGACCAATCAACACTGGGCGCACATTGTGATGCAAAAGGAAAAGTGTGGAGCGTGTTCCGCCTTTTCCATCATCATGATGGCTACGGCATGATCCAACCAAAATCGGCGATTGACGTAGAACTTAGTGAAATAAAGAAATACGCTATTTTCTCTAAAGTAACGATTGAAGCTTCTGATGACGTTATCTTAGGCGTTGCTGGCGTCAAAGCCGACGAATTCATTTCAACAATGAGCAAGACAACTGGCAGCGTTCGCCCAGTTAACGGTGGCACAGCAGTACAAGTTGCCCAAGATCGCTGGTTACTGATATTAAGTGCGCCAGAAGCACAGCAAATCGTTGAAACTACCGACGCTGTCTTTACGACAAATGAGCTTTGGAATCGTTTCGATATTAAGGCAGGTTTACCATTTGTCTCTGCATCCGCGCAGAATGCTCACATTCCACAAGCACTTAACGTGCAAGCTTTAGGAGGCATAAGCTTCACAAAGGGCTGCTACACGGGACAAGAAACGGTAGCACGAGCGAAGTATCGCGGTACCAATAAACGTGCGATGTATATCGTAAAAGGTGCAACTTCTGCTCCATTCAGTGACGAACCAATTGAGCTCGAACGCAGCGTAGGTGAAAACTGGCGTTCAGTAGGTGCTTTATTAAATCACTACCAGTTCAGTGACAATCATGCGATTGGCCTGATCGTGCTGCCTAATAATCTCGATGAGGACACTCGTCTTCGTTTGGTTGCGCAACCAGAGTGTGAATGGACAATCGAATCACTGCCTTACAGTCTTGATGATGAGTAATACAATCCATACTCCTTTGATGCAATTTCTCACAGACCAACACATTCCGTTTCGTCTGTTACCGCATCAAAGACCAGCAACCACCATTGAGGATGCCGCGCACCAACGCGGCATTCGCCCTTCTCAAATGGTGAAAGCAATCTTGCTACGAGACATGGGTAATCAATATGCACTCGCCTGTGCGCCAGGTGATCGTAGCGTTGATCCCAAAAAAGTGCGCTCGTTACTGAAATGTCGCCGGATGACTTGTGTTGATCAAGCCGACGTTGAGTCCATCACTGGTTACAAAATTGGTACTGTCACTCCTCTGTTACTCAAACGTCATATGCCAATCGTGTTCGACCCTAGCTTACTAGAAGAACAGGAAGTCACGATCAGCAGTGGCGATCGAATGGCTGGGCTGGCGCTTTCTATTCAAGATCTTATCCAATTGTGCCAGCCGACCGTAGCTGAGATCTGTCGTTAATCGTCTAAAAACAATGTAATGACATGTAGTGTTTCTATCACTGCGTGATCTCGCTCATATCTACAAAAATAGACATGAGAATTTTTAATCACATATAAAACATAAATAGTCACAAAGATAAAACTCGTATATGCTGAATTTGTTGGTTAAGTTTCAAACAAGCACTTAACCGATATAAAGTGAGTCAGCTAGCTGAGTGACAGCATTCATGCAGTTAGTTATCCACTTTTGTGTAATGCATCTGTGACTATTCGCCCGCTGAAGCGGGCTTTTTTTTACGTGGAACTTTTTCTCTTTCATTTCCTCTAATCGTTAGAACGTAAAGTGTGTTGCGCGAGGCACGACCTTAATAGAAACAACTAGCAAACAACCGTTTTCGTTCTATTCTTAATTCTGTAACAAAACTATTGCTTAATGCGTCACGTAAAAAGGAGTGTATTGGCGTAAGGATTCCTTTAGAGAGGTTATTTTTGGGGTAATCCTCACGCTATTTAAGAGATGACACTGTCAAATTGTCTAAGACAACACAATTCTCTGACGCAACACCCTACATCTGTATTTAATACTATTGCTGTCACAATAATTTTCGCGTCCAGAACGTAGAATACCTAGGCTAGGTTAGATAAAAGGAAAGTAAATATGAGACTGTTTAAGCGCTATACACCAAGTATGATTGCTAAACATATAAGTCGTCTTTTTAAAGGAAGAATTTATATTTACGGGGTCGGTAGATTCGAGTTTGATAACGGTAAGTTAATACTGCCGGAGAAAGCAGAGCAACGCCATTTCCGAGCGGTCAAAGAGATCAATCAAGAAATAATGAAACTCCGATGCGCATATGCTTAGCAAAATGTTGATAAAACAAAGGCTGGATTAACCAGCCTTTTGTGTATTTGAAGTTCGCTTTGCACTTACTGACGCGCCAGATCCGGCAAGTGTCCCTTTAAACCAAGCGCGCGCTTCATGATCTCATCTTTCGCTCCCGGCAGTTGCCCCGCTAAACTTAAGCCAATGCCACGAACGAGCTTCTTAGCTGGGTTCTCGCCAGAGAACAAATCTCGAAACCCTTGCATAGTAGCGATCATCTTTGCCGCTTCCGCTTTTCGCCAACGCTCGTAGCTTCTTAGGTTGCGTTTACTACCGATATCTTGTCCCTGCTTCCAAAGTGCTAACACCTCTTGAGCAAGACTGGCCGCATCTAATAAACCTAAATTCACACCCTGCCCCGCTAATGGATGAATGGTATGAGCTGCATCACCAACCAGCGCGACTCGCTCGACAACAAAATCTCGCGCATAGCGCATTTTCAAAGGAAACGCAGCACGCTCTCCCACTACTTCACATAGACCAAGTCGAGCATCAAACTCACTCGTCAACGCTTTATTGAAATCATGTTCACTCATTGCCACTAACTGCTCTGCTCGATTTGGCTCCGTGGACCAAACAATAGAGCACATATCTGGTTGCGACATTGGCAAAAATGCCAACGGTCCGTGAGGAGTAAATATCTGGCGCGCAATGCTGTTGTGTGGCATGGCAGTTTTGACATTCGCGACCAAAGCATGATGACCATAGTCCCAATGCGTTAATGGAATATCCATTTGATGGCGAAGCCACGAATTCGCCCCATCGGCTCCGACCACTAATTTAGCGGTCATGGCTTGGCCATTATCGAGCGTCAGCCAGCTTTCTTGCTCACCGACCGCGAGAGTCGCGCAACGTGCAGGCATAAACATAGTGACGTTATCGAGCTTTTGGACTTGTTCAAGCAGTGCAAGTTGAATCACACGATTCTCAACAATATGCCCTAAATCAGGTTGTGCCATACTTTGTGCATTAAATTCAATGCTGGCAAAGCTATCTTGTTCCCATACTTCCATGCCATGGTAAGGTGAAGCTCGGCGCTGTTCTATGCCCTGCCAAGCACCAAGTTTACGCAAAATCGTCTCACTAGAGCGGCTCAACGCAGACACACGAACATCGGGTAATTCTTTCAACGAATCATCTGGCACTTTACCTTCAATAATGGCGACACGCAGATCACTGTCTTTGAACGCGGCAGCAAGTGCCAACCCAACCATCCCTCCGCCGATGATGGCGATATCTACACTTTGCATCATTGCTTTTTATTACCTAATTCAGTGCGGCCGTTCATCGTTTTACCAAGCCAAGTGTATGGCGTAGTAGCGGCTGCTTAAAAATAGAAAGGTTATCCATCGCTGCTAAGGCAGTATTTCGGCCAATTCGCATCGCGGGTAAATCATTTGAAAAAACATGCACTAAGGCACTGGTTAGCCAAATAGTTTCGCTTCGATCTGCTTCTCTACGTTGACTAAAGCGCATCAGGCCTTGATAAAGACCCACATCCTCACTTTGCTGCACAATTTCTTCTGCTAGTGAGACTACATCGCGAATACCGAGATTAAAGCCTTGTCCAGCTATCGGGTGCAGCGTTTGCGCCGCATTTCCAACAATCGCAAAGCGATGTGAAATATTTTGCTTTCGATGGCGAAGAAGCAATGGGTAACTTGCACGGCGCCCCACTTTTTTCATCGCGCCTAAACGCCAACCAAAATCGTTCTGTAAACGCTGGAGAAATGCTTGATCAGATAACTCAAGAACGGCTTGGGCTTCTTCAGGGTGCAAACACCAAACTAAGGACATTCGATTGTCACTCATTGGCAATAAAGCAACAGGGCCATTCTCAGTAAAACGTTCAAAGGCTCTACCTTGATGAGGTTCTTGAGTCACAATATTGGCAATGACAGCCACTTGTTCAAAATCTTGCTCAGAAAGTTCTAGACCAATTTTCTGACAACAGGTCGAAACAGCACCATCTGCAGCCACCAGCAGTTTTGCTTCAAGTTGCTCACCACTTTTCAACGTCACATGGGTACAGTTTTGCTCGCGCTCGATATCGGTAACGGAGTCAGGACAAAACAGCGTAATTGACTCGCTGCTGTCTAATAATTCTTGATATACACGCCCAACATCGGCTAATTCTACAACATACCCTAGAGCTTCAACCCCAACCTCTTGCTTGGTAATCTCCGTCATCCCAGCATGAGAACGGTCAGAAACGTGGATATGTTCAATGGGTGTGACAAACGGTTCTACTGACGTCCAGAGCTGTAGTTGACGCAACAGATTGACAGTACCGTAAGACAATGCGATTGAGCGAGAGTCAAAACCAGGGTGCATATCTGATTGTGCTTTAAAAGGCTCAACGACGGCAATGCGGAGCTTTCCCTGAGACAAATGGTCAATCGCCAATGCTAACGTTGCACCAGCCATGGCACCACCAGCAATGACTACATCATATTGCTTCATACTAACCTCTGGACGGTCTACGATTAGTGAATAGTAGGTTTTTTGTCGCTGCTTTCAGGACGAACACCAAATTCAGCATGGATCGTTAGTACGCAAGCTTTGATGTGCTCAATCACTTGCTCTAGCAATTGCGCTTGTTCACCAAGATCGTCATCTTCATCGATGCCTAATTTGGCAATCTCTTCTAGGTCAGCCAGTGCTTCTTTAGCGTCATCAGATGCTTTATTAAGCGCAACGCCTGCTAGACCTAGCCCAGAAATAAAGTGGTTTACAAAGTCGGACACACTGTCGGCTAATGCGAATAAGCCTTCTTCGCCCGGCTCATCTGGCAATAATAAAGACAGCTCCATCGACGTGCCAGTTAGTTCATTGACAGTAACAGTGAATACGCTTTGAGCAAAAGCTAGTGCGGTAGAAGGCCAACCCATACCATCATTGGTGTAGTCAAACAGAATAGGCTGCCAAGTTTGATCATTGATCGCCAATCCACCACTTAACATGCCGACAAATAAGCCATGTAACTCCGCCGGTGTTACTGCTAGGCTTGCAGATTGCAGTTCAGCAGCAATAGATTGGTATTCAGGAAGGGTGATTTCACTCATAACTTGGCTCATTCTTGCGTAATAATGTATTGGTATATCCTACCATCAAGGTTAGTGGTCTGAAACGGCTATCAAATTCAATTTTGGACAGCATTTGTTCAATTTGCCCAATTCCTGTGTGATCTCGTCATCATTTCTCTTTCTGTGATGGGAAATGCTTGAATCTTAATAGCGGTTTTCCTATAGTTTGCTCCTCGGTAGTTGTATGAAGCAACACCTTAGATAGCGCGAATATAGAGTTTATTCATCATGAGCAATCAAGCGATCGACGTTGAAATATTAGGCAAACTTACACGAGTGAATTGTCCGACAGGACAAGAAGAGTCTCTTGTTGCAGCGGCAAAAGATCTGGATCGCCGATTGAAAGAAATGAGCGAACGTACTAAGGTAACCAATGAAATCCAACTGCTGACCTTTGCTGCATTGAATATTTGCTATGAGTTGCACACCAAGTCATACGAATCCAATGGTCAACAGCAAGAAATTACTGAGCGAATGGAAAAGCTCACCGCGTCTTTAGAGAACGCACTAAGCAAAGTTACGCAAGGACAGCAGTAAATACAAAATTTACCCTGGGGTGTGCGTCAGCAGGATTTAAGTCCCTGAGCCGATAAGCAATACCTAAGGGTTAGTATTTGGTAACTATTGAGCAAGCTCGGCATGCACCGAGAAGCCTACGGTTGTCATTGCTGATCCGCCTTGAACCAGCTGGTTCAAGGGCCACAATCCTCAACGGCACCCTGGGGTATTCTCTCTATGTCAGACCTCTCTCGACAAGACTTCCGCAAACTGATTCGTGAAAAGCGCAACGCTCTGTGCAGTGATACGCAATACCAAGCGGGAATCGACCTTATTACTCAATTTTCCCAACTTCCTGAAATCGATCAGGCGCAACATATTGCCATCTACCTTTCTGCAGACGGTGAGCTTGATACTAAACCGCTCATTGAATGGTTATGGCAACAGGGAAAATCGGTTTATCTGCCCGTCATCCATCCCTTTTCTAAAGGTCAGTTACTGTTTCTTCAGTATGTAAGTGATGAACAGCTCGTCTACAACAAGTACGGCATCTTAGAGCCCAAGCTCGATATCAGACACCTCAAACCCGTTCGCCAGCTTGATTTAATCTGCACGCCTTTAGTTGGGTTCGACAGTATCGGACACCGCTTAGGCATGGGCGGAGGGTACTACGATCGTACTCTGTCACGTTGGTTTATAACTGGAGAGGGAGCTAAACCTGTTGGTATCGCTCATGACTGCCAACATGTAGAACGCTTACCAATTGAAAGCTGGGACATTCCATTACCTAAGATCGTGACCCCAAGCCAAATATGGCAATGGGAAAGTGACAAGTAAGCCGCTATAATCACGCCCGCAAACGTTAACGAACATCTATTCAGGAGATTGGCATGACTCAAGATGAAATGAAAAAAGCGGCTGGTTGGGCAGCACTAAAATATGTTGAGAAAGGCAGCATTGTCGGTGTTGGTACTGGCTCTACCGTGAATCACTTCATCGATGCACTAGGCACTATCAAAGATGATATTAAAGGTGCAGTGTCTAGCTCTGTCGCTTCAACTGAGCGCCTTAAAGAGCTTGGTATTGAAGTATACGAGTGTAACGATGTAATGAAGCTGGATGTGTATGTTGATGGCGCAGATGAGATCAACCCAGCACGTGAAATGATCAAAGGCGGCGGCGCGGCTCTGACTCGTGAGAAAATTGTCGCAGCAATCTCTGATAAGTTCGTATGTATCGTTGACGGCACTAAAGCAGTTGACGTACTTGGCCAGTTCCCATTGCCTGTTGAAGTAATCCCAATGGCACGCTCTTACGTGGCTCGTGAATTGGTAAAACTAGGTGGTGATCCAGCTTACCGTGAAGGCGTTGTGACTGACAACGGCAACGTGATTCTGGATGTGCACAATATGCAAATTACCAACCCGAAAGAAATGGAAGACAAAATAAACGGCATCGCTGGTGTCGTGACTGTGGGTCTTTTCGCTCATCGTGGTGCAGACGTAGTGATCACTGGCACACCAGAAGGTGCAAAAATTGAAGAATAAATAACAGCCCAAAATGAACCTATCTGGTTCACTTTTCTGTTATTTCATTACATACGGTGCTGCAAGGCACCGTTTTTTATTCCTTTCTATAAGAAAATTATCTCTTATTCCGTAATTTTCTTACCCAAAGCAATTTTTTTTTGTTACTTTATTGAACAGAAGACGCACAGGGAAACGTTTGTCTTCCTACAAAACTGTTAATTATCCCCTTTTTAATAGTTTTGCCCAATGTGCGCCACATTAGCCCACCTTTCCATTTTAAGGACGAGAAAAAATGGCCAAAGTTTCACTGGAAAAAGAAAAGATTAAGATCCTCTTGTTAGAGGGACTCCACCCTTCTTCAGTTGAAGTTCTTCAAGCAGCTGGTTATACCAACATTGAATACCATAAAGGTTCCCTTCCGGAAGAAGAACTAATTGAAGCGGTAAAAGACGTGCACTTCATTGGTATCCGCTCCCGTACGAACCTATCCGAAGAGGTAATCAATGCGGCGAACAAGCTGGTTGCAATTGGCTGTTTTTGTATTGGTACTAACCAAGTAAACCTAGATGCAGCAGCAAAACGCGGTATTCCTGTCTTTAATGCACCATTCTCTAACACTCGAAGCGTGGCAGAGCTTGTACTTGGGCAAATCCTTTTACTAGTGCGTGGTATTCCTGAAAAGAATGCACTTGCACATCGCGGTATTTGGAAGAAAAGTGCAGACAACTCTTACGAAGCTCGTGGTAAGTGCCTTGGCATTATCGGATACGGTCACATTGGTACGCAGCTTGGTATTATTGCCGAAAACTTAGGTATGCGCGTTTACTACTACGATATTGAGAACAAACTGTCCCTTGGTAATGCGACGCAAGTACATACCATGAGTGAACTATTGAACAAATGTGATGTGATTTCTTTGCACGTTCCCGAAACACCGGAAACGAAAAACATGATGGGTGAAGCTGAATTTGCTCGAATGAAACCAGGTTCCATCTTTATCAACGCTGCACGTGGCACCGTTGTGGATATTCCTGCACTTTGCCATAGCTTAGAAGCTGGTCACCTTGCCGGAGCTGCAATTGATGTATTCCCAACTGAACCAAAAACAAATGCTGACCCGTTCGAGTCTCCTTTACAAAAATTCGATAACGTCATTCTCACTCCACACGTTGGTGGTTCAACGCAAGAAGCACAAGAGAATATCGGCTTAGAAGTGGCGGGCAAACTGGCTAAGTACTCTGATAACGGCTCGACACTTTCAAGCGTAAACTTCCCTGAAGTGTCATTGCCAGAACACAGTGGTGAGTGCTCTCGTCTGCTTCATATCCATAAGAACCGTCCTGGTATTCTAACTCAGATCAACACCATCTTTGCTGAAGAAGGCATTAACATTGCCGCGCAGTACCTACAAACAGCCGCTGAAATAGGCTACGTAGTGATCGACGTTGAAACTGAACGAGCAGAAGAAGCTCTAACAAAGCTCAAAAACATTGAAGGCACAATCCGTGCTCGTATCCTGCATTAAACTGTGAAATAGAAATGACAAAGGCAGGGGTTGTAACTCCCTGCCTTTTGCTTTTTACTGTTTGCTAAGCCTTACTTTAGCTTATAAATGACATCGACTTGATCGCGAATGATCATGGTTGAATCTTGGTAGCTATTCGCTCCTTCTTTACTATCCATCGCCATTGAACGCATTAACACAGGCTGAACGTGCATCTGTCTGTAATTGATCTGCCATACATCGCCCAACTTTTTCTCAAAACCAATCGCTAATGACCCTGCTTTTTCTCTTGCGTCCTTAATCGCAGCCATTCGTGCCTTTTGCTGATACTCGGCTTGGTTGCTTACCTTAAGTTGAATATTATCAACCTGATTAATTCCCGCTTCTAACGCCATATCTAGGTATTGGTTAAGGTTTTTCAGATCCGTCACCGTGACATCAATACTGCGAGATGCTCGATACCCAACAAGTTCTGCTTTTCCTGATTTAGGGTAATGGTACTGAGGAGCAAGGTATAAATTCGAGCTAGTAATATTGTCTTTTGACAAGCCGGCATCCGATAAGCTTTTTAGAAACTCTTCAACGGTTTTATCTACGGACAATTTCGCTTGTTCGGCCGTCATTGTCGTATCGACTACTTTTACAGAAAACGTAGCCATATCAGGTGTGGCCGTCACTTCGCCATACCCCGTTGTCGTAACATGAGCAAACTCTGGCGTATTCGCCAAAACTGAAGCACTGGTAAGGCTGAGTGCTGAAGCCAGCAAAAATGAATACAATTTCATTCAATAAATCCATCCATACAAAATTAAGTACTTAATCTCAGATTCCAACATCACTATCATGGCTGAGAAAGCGTGTGGTTTCATAATAGAAACTTCCGCCGATTATCCAAGCACCCATAGTGACTTCTAACACAACTTTGACTATGTAACATTGGCGTAATTTTTAAACAAAACACACTTAAGTTAACGATATGCAGCTCTGACGAACTTATTGAGGTAGATGCTGCTGCGCATACCCCACTATCGCATGTGAGATTTCTTGTAGTACCCCAGTTTCTAACTGCCAGTGGTGCCAATAAATCCGATGGGACATTAAAAAACCTGGAGTCACATCAACCAACACACCTCTGTCTAATTCGTCGGTAATTTGCAAGCGGGGGATCAAGCAATAAGCTACACCAGCTAACGCCACTTTTAGAAACGCTTCAGAACTACTGATGTTGTGATGAATAACGCTGTCAGGATTGACGTTAAAGTGCTCGGTAAGAAATGTTTTATGTAGATCATCATATTGGTCATATGAAACGGCCGGTGCTTTTGCCAATGTCTGATTATTTACGCCTTTAGAAAAATAACGCTGATAGAACTCTGGGCTCGCGACACAAACATAATCGATGCGACCTAAATAGTCTGCTCTGCATCCGGGGATTGGCTGGGACTCCAAGCTGATCGCTCCTGTCACTTCGCCACTTTTGAGTTTTTCAATAGAGCGGTATTCACCATAGATAGTCAGTTTTAGTTCAACTTGACGCTGCTTCATAACATTTTGCAGCGCTGGCAGTAGCCATGTTGCAAGGCTATCTGCATTAGTCGCTAAAGAGAGTTGCACAGGTCGCGTACTGGTATCATTTTTTAGTTCGGGGAGAATTTCATGCTCTAGCAAGCGTACTCGCCGATAAAGACCCAACAATTTTTTACCAATTGGCGTTGGCTTAGGTGGCTGGCTTCGAATTAAAACAGGCTGCGCGAGAAACTTCTCTAACTGCTTGATACGTCGAGAAATGGCGGATTGAGAAACAAATAAATGCTCGGCAGCACGCTCAAAGCTACCCTGATAAACTATAGCGTCTAATGCCTCAATCCATTTGTAATCTAACCCTCGCATACCTTTCCTCTCACTCTTGATCAAACGCCTCCCGTTAAATTAGTCTATCTAATGTAAGATTAAAATCATTAATTATACTTATTTAGATAAACGCTTTATCTTTCCCTTTTCTGTAAATGTATTTGTTATTTTGAAGTGAGGTGAAGTGTGAGCTTGTGGGTTCTATTGCAAGGTTTTGGTTTAGGAGCATCAATGATCATTCCGATCGGCGCGCAAAATGCGTATGTTTTGAATCAAGGCATAAAGCGTAACCACCACCTAACAACCGCCACTATTTGTAGCGTGCTAGATATGATTTTCATCTCTCTAGGTATTTTTGGTGGTGGTGCAATTCTGTCTCAAAATGAAATCTTACTGACGTCGGTGACACTTGGTGGTATTGCTTTCTTGAGCTTCTATGGACTGCTCTCACTAAAAAGTGCTTTTAAGCCAGAGAGTGAATCGGAATCAAAAGGGGAGATCGTAGCTCGAGGTCGTCGAACGGTTATTCTAGGTGCGTTAGCCGTCACTGTGCTTAATCCGCACTTATATTTAGATACAGTCGTTATTCTAGGTTCGATCGGTGGACAATTTGAAGGCCATGATCGCATTGCTTTTGCACTAGGTACGATTATGGCTTCCTTTGTTTGGTTCTACACTTTATCGATAGGAGCCGCCAAACTAGGTCCAACACTCTCTAAACCAAAAGTGAAAAAAACCATCGACATTGCAATCGCAATGATGATGTTCACAATAGCGTATATCTTAGCGAGTGAGCTTATTGATAAGTATTGGTAATCATAAGGTAGTAAGGCAGCAAAGACATGGAGTCACTAAAACGTATTTATAACAACAATAGAGAGCGATTCAACGCGCTCTCTATTCCTTTTCGGGAATGGCAGCACGAAGCCATCTTAGACTTTGAGACAGATATACGCATTGCGAGAGAGCTTGGTTGGACGGGTACGCATACCAAAAGCCTCTTTTTAACACTCAAAGGACAAGGTTACGCAGTTTATCTGACAGATAAGGACTCGCGCCTCGATGCCAAGCAGATTAAAGCGATTACAGGTAAACGTCCCTCTATTTGTAATGACGATGAAATGGTCGAAGTGTTAGGTTGCGTACCCGGCGCGGTTTGCCCAATAGGCTTACCGGAATACATCACTATCATTGTTGATACCAATCTCTATCAACATCAAGAGTTGCTCTATACGCCTGGCTTACCTGAGTTCACATTTGGATTTGCAGGTAAACATCTAAAACGCCTCTTACTTGCTGGTCATCACACCCTTTACGAAGTATAAAAAAGCGAGGCCTATTGGCCTCGCTTTTGAATATCGACTGCTTTTGATTAAGCGTCGACTTTGTTCAGGTGAACATCCATTTGTGGGAATGGAATCTCGATACCATTTTCATCCAATGCTTCTTTAATACCTTGCATTGCATCAAAGTATACGCCCCAGTAATCTGCAGTTTTCACCCATGGACGAACCACAAAGTTAACTGAAGAGTCTGCTAACGTAAGTACACCAATTGTGATATCTGGGTCTTTCAAGATACGTGGATCTTTCTCTAGCGTCTCACGAATCACTTTCTTCGTTAGTTTAAGGTCTGCTTTGTATGAAACACCAATCACTAGGTCGACACGTCGTGTCGCATGGCGAGAGTAGTTAGTAATGGCACCGCCGATAACTGAAGAGTTAGGCACAACAACCATTTTGTTGTCTGGTGTTTTTAGAACTGTTTGGAAGATTTGAATTGCTTCAACACTACCCGCTACACCACCGATTTCTACGTAGTCGCCTGATTTGAATGGACGGAACGCAACAATAAGTACGCCTGCTGCAAAGTTTGATAGTGAACCTTGTAGTGCAAGACCAACAGCAAGACCTGCCGCACCAATCACAGCAACAACAGAAGCGGTTTGAACTCCTAATCGACCAAGAGCCGCGATTAGCACGATTACAAATAGCAAGTAACGAACAAGACCGTGAATAAATTCAACGACGGCCTTATCCATGTTTTTCTTTTCTAGTACTTTAGAAACACTACCAGCGACTGCCTTAACGATAAGATTACCGATAAACAGAATAAGCACCGCAGAGATAATGTTCACACCGTACTGAACCAGTAGATCTGAATTGTTTGTCAGCCAAGTTTCAGCCTGAGTTAGACCATCCGTTAAAGTGGTATCGATACCCACCGATTCACCTGCCATAATTCTTATCCTCAAAAATAAAGAGATATAAATCCAATTGCCGTTAATTTATGAACCTTGTTTTTTAAAGGCTCTTTTCTAAAACAACATCCCTATTGCTCCACTGAACAGTGTCAGATTTTTGGCACAATATCCCAACTCTGACTTTTTTCAAAGTCAGAGTTTCGCAAAGATATGCAAAACAAGACTTTATCAGAGCTTTCTGACACTGACTTGTTACAGGTTACGCAATGCACTCTGATTTCGCCACTCTTAAGACTGATATTCCCATGTTTTCTTTAAAAAAAACGTTAAAGGTGAGATATCTCACTAGCAAATACAACCTAACGCATAAAAATATCGGGAGAAAGCAGAGGGGAAGAAAATGATAGATATAAAAAAAACCCGCTCAAAGAGCGGGTTTTTAAGTAACTTAATCAGTAACGATTATAGTACGTCAACTGCGTTAAGGTCAGCAAATGCTTGCTCTAGACGAGTAACCATTGAAGCTTGGCCTGCACGTAGCCATACGCGTGGATCGTAGTACTTCTTGTTTGGTGCATCTTCACCAGTTGGGTTACCGATCTGACCTTGTAGGTAATCGTGGTTTTCAGCTTCGAACTTACGGATACCATCCCAAGTAGCCCACTGTGTATCAGTATCGATGTTCATTTTGATTACACCGTAGCCGATAGATTCACGGATTTCTTCTAGAGAAGAACCTGAACCACCGTGGAATACGAAGTTTAGAGAGTTCGCTGGAAGACCGAATTTCTCAGAAACGTGCGCTTGAGAATCACGTAGGATAGTTGGAGTTAGTACAACGTTACCTGGCTTGTATACGCCGTGTACGTTACCGAAAGATGCTGCGATAGTGAAACGGTGGCTGATTGCGCTTAGTTTCTCGTATGCGTATGCAACGTCTTCTGGAGAAGTGTATAGTTCAGACGCATCCATATCAGAGTTGTCAACACCGTCTTCTTCACCACCAGTACAACCTAGTTCGATTTCTAGAGTCATGTTCATTTTAGCCATGCGCTCTAGGTACTTAGCAGAAATTTCGATGTTCTCTTCTAGAGACTCTTCAGAAAGGTCGATCATGTGAGAAGAGAATAGTGGCTTACCAGTTTGCGCGAAGTACTCTTCACCAGCGTCTAGTAGACCGTCGATCCAAGGAAGTAGTTTCTTAGCTGCGTGGTCAGTGTGTAGGATTACTGGAACACCGTAAGCTTCAGCTACAGCGTGAACGTATTTCGCACCAGCAACAGCACCTAGGATTTGAGCTTCTTGACCTTCAAGTTTTAGACCTTTACCAGCAAAGAAAGCAGCGCCACCGTTAGAGAACTGAACGATAACTGGAGCTTTAACTTTTGCAGCTGCTTCAAGTACTGCGTTTACAGAGTCAGTACCCACACAGTTTACTGCTGGAAGTGCAAAGCTGTTTTCTTTTGCAACTTCAAATACTTTCTGAACGTCATCGCCAGAGATAACACCTGGTTTTACGAAGTCGAAGATCTTAGACATGGATGTAATCCTATTTATCTGTCGTTTTTAAACAAAACTTGTTAAGTTGAAAATCTTGCAAACGTTTGCTCACAACTGAGGTTATTCTAGCAGAGTTCCTCACACGTTGCAGCAAACAAGAAAGCGGGAGAATCACTCCCCCGCTTTGCTTTAATTACTTAGCGCGTGCTTCTAGCATTTCTACTGCTGGAAGAACTTTACCTTCTACGAACTCAAGGAAAGCGCCGCCGCCAGTAGAGATGTAAGATACATCCGCTTTGATACCGAACTTGTCGATAGCCGCTAGCGTGTCACCACCACCAGCAACAGAGAAGCCTTCAGAAGCTGCGATAGCTTCAGAGATACCTTTAGTACCTGCTTCGAAGTTCTTGAATTCGAATACGCCTACTGGACCATTCCATAGGATAGTCTTAGCGTTTTTAAGGATTTCAGCTAGTTCAGCAGTTGAATCTGGACCAAGGTCGAAGATCATGTCGTCGTCTTGTACTTCAGAAACGTGCTTAATTTCAGCTTCTGCGTTCTCGTCGAATGCTTTCGCACATGCAACGTCTGTTGCTACTGGAATTGCACACTCGTCCATTAGCTTCTTAGCTGTTTCAACTAGGTCTGCTTCGTATAGAGACTTACCAACGTTGTGGCCAGCAGCTGCGATGAATGTGTTAGCAATACCACCACCAACAACGAGTTGGTCAGCGATTTTAGATAGAGACTCAAGAACAGTTAGCTTAGTAGAAACTTTTGAACCACCTACGATAGCAACCATTGGACGAGCTGGCTTGTCCATTGCTTTGCCTAGCGCTTCTAGTTCGTTCGCTAGTAGAGGACCAGCACATGCTACGTCTGCGTGCATACCAACGCCGTGAGTAGATGCTTGAGCACGGTGAGCCGTACCGAATGCGTCCATTACGAATACGTCACATAGTGCTGCGTATTTCTTAGATAGCTCTTCGTCGTTTTTCTTTTCGCCTTTGTTGAAGCGAACGTTTTCAAGAACAACAAGTTCACCCGCATTTAGCTCTAGGCCATCTAGGTAGTCTTTTGCTAGCTTCACTTCGCAATCTAGTGCGTCGTTTAGGTAATTAACAACTGGTTGTAGAGAGAACTCTTCAGCGTATTCACCTTCAGTTGGGCGACCTAGGTGAGACGTAACCATTACTTTAGCGCCTGCTTCTAGGCAGTGCTTAATAGTTGGAAGAGATGCGATGATACGTGCATCCGAAGTTACTTTACCGTCTTTTACTGGCACGTTTAGGTCAGCACGGATAAATACACGTTTACCTGCAAGATCCAGGTCAGTCATCTTGATTACAGACATGATGTGTCCTCTCAAATATTTAATAATTAAAGTTTTTGAAAACTCGGCAACCCTGCCAAGCCTGTTAATTCTTCAAACTGGTTATAGATATGGAGATATTATGGATTTATTTCAAGGCTTGAAATAAAAATTCTCCATCACTTCTTCGTCATTACTGTTCCACTTGCGAAGAAGCTTGCATTGCTAAGGCAGTATCCAGCATCCGGTTAGCAAAGCCCCATTCGTTGTCGCACCAAACGAGCATTTTTACGAGTTGCCCGTTACTCACTCTAGTCTGGCTTCCATCCACAATCGCACTATGGGGGTCGTGGTTAAAGTCGATGGAAACGAGTGGCGATTCAGTATAGTCAACAATGTTACGTAATGTACACTGAGATGCGTTAACAATGGTTTGATTTACGTCATTAACTTTCACATTTGTACTAATTGTGACACTTAAATCCATTGCAGTGACGTTAACCGTTGGAACACGAACAGAAATTGCTTCGAATTTGTTGGAAAATTTCGGGAAGATTCTTTCAATCCCCTTATGCAACTTAGTGTCCACCGGAATAATAGATTGGCTTGCAGCGCGGGTACGGCGTAAGTCGTTATGATACGCATCAATTACTTGTTGATCGTTCATGGACGAATGAATTGTGGTAATGGTGCCAGACTCTATGCCGAAGGCTTCGTCTAATACTTTAATGATGGGAACGATACAGTTGGTGGTGCAAGAACCATTGGAGACAACACGGTGCTCGTCTTTCAGAGTTTCGTGGTTCACGCCATAGATAATCGTATTATCTAGGTCGTTTGCGCCCGGGTGCGAAAACAGTACTTTCTTCGCGCCAGCTTCTATATGCGCTTGCCCATCCGCTTGCGAACCAAATACACCAGTGCAATCCAAGACGATATCAACTTCTAAATCACGCCAAGGAAGTAATTCGATTTCGGAGAGGTGGAGAATGCGAATTGAATCATATTCACCGCTGTCATGATGAACATGCAAATGTTCTTGGTCATGGGAAATTTTTTTACCAAAGCGACCATGACTGGTGTCATATTGCAGTAGGTGTGCCATCGCCTCTGGCTGTGCTAGTTCGTTAACCGCCACAACCTTGATCTGCTGGTGTTTTCCACTTTCATACACCGCTCGCAGAACATTACGACCTATACGTCCAAATCCATTGATCGCAACCTTTAGCATTTATCCTTCGCCCTACCAAAAATTTCGTGTCACAGATACTACCTGATCAGGCTGACAAACGCACCTGTTGAATCACAGTAAAGCAGGATTAAAAAAGGTCGAGACTATACTCGACCTTATTACAACGATAGATAATTAAAATGCGACGTCTAAACCTAACCAGTAGCGACGACCATCTTCAATATATCCGTATTCTTCGTAACTGATTTCCTCGTCCAGCAAGTTATAGATAGCGCCTTTAATACGAGTATTGTCGGTTAACTGGTATGTCACACCGGCGTCCACAAAGGTATAAGCTGGTTCTACAATACTGTTTCTTGATGGGCCAGTAACCGGATCCATTTCTTTACCTCGGTACGTGACTTTCGCCCAGCTCTCTAGATCTGTTGTCGTTTGCCAAGTCACATCCACATTAAACAGATGCTTTGGTAACTGCTGCAGCGGCATGCCTTTGTATTCACCTGTTTTTTGCTCTGAGTCGGTAAATGTGTAGCTCGAGCTAAGGTAAATGGTTTCCGTTAACGGCGATGCTAAAGTCGCTTCAATACCTTGTGTGACGGCTTCATCCACGTTAATACGGTACGTTGGATCTGCGCCCCATTGGTTTGGACCATCAGTACAGATAGTGTCTGGACAAACAACACGTGTGATCTTGTCTTTGAATTCGTTATGGAACGCTGTCAAAGAGACATCTAAGCCAGAATCACCTTGATACAAGACGCTGATTTCTTTGTTTAGCGACGTTTCAGGGTCAAGATCTGGGTTACCGTAGATATTACCGCCACCACTGACTTGCGCCCAGCCAGGAGTAATTTCACGTAATTGTGGAGAACGGAAACCTGTTGCCACACCGCCTTTCACCGTCCAAGACGGATCAACTCGCCATACACCGTAAACACGCGGACTAAAGTGCGCGCCATAGTTTTCGTCATGATCTAGACGACCACCAAGCGTAACGCTAAACGGATCAGCGATTCTCCATTCATCTTCAATGAAAACAGCCCACTGCGTATTCGATGTTTCAGTCTTCGATGACGCTTTGTTGGAGGTGAAATCCTCAAGCTCTGCATGAGTGGCGTCCACACCCGTCGTCAACGTATGGTTTCCGATACCAGTCACCAAGCTCGATTTGAACGTGGTGTTGGTGATCGTCATCTCACGAGATTTGTTCTCGCTCTCTTCTCGCTGTAAGTAAGTATCTGAAATGCCAATCGAATCCCAATCACCGTTGTGGCTTACCGTTACGTAATTACGACGATATTCATTCAGTGAATCTTCACACCCTCCACGACACCCAGTGGTCGGCACTGAAAGGCCCACATTGCCACGACGACTTTGTGCCGACGTGCCACCTTCTAATTGTACCGAGTGGCGCTCATTAATCTGGTAAGTCAGTTTTGAAGAGATACTCTGCATATCTTTATCTTCATAACCGTATTCGATGTCATCTTCTTCTCTGGTTGTGTACTGACCATATACTTGGAGAGATAAATTTTCAGCCAACGGACCATTAACGAAAAAGTTCGCGCTCTGCTCTCCACCTGAGCGGCTATTCTCTTGTAGTACCGTGCCCAGTTGAACATTACCCGTCCACTCTAACGCATCTTTTCGTGTGATGACGTTAATCACGCCACCAATCGCATCAGAACCGTAAAGCGTCGACATTGGGCCGCGAATAACTTCGATTCGCTCAATCGCTTGAAGAGGAGGTAACCAACCTTGTTCGATACCAGGACCGTCACTATTTGGACGAGTTTCACGCGTGCTTTGACGTTTACCATCGACCAGTATCAAAGTGTATTTAGAACCCATACCACGGATACTAATGTCGGTGGTATCACCACCACCTGTCACGACAACACCTGGCACACTTTTTAGTGCATCAGTCACATCGCGGTAATAACGAGAGTCCAACTCCTCACGTGAAATCACACTAATACTTGCAGGCGCGTCCGCTTGAGATTGCTCGTAGCTTGATGCAGTTACAACCACTGTTTCCATTTTAGAAACTGCATCATTGGCAAAAACATGAGGGACACTGACGAAGGCTAAAATACCAGTTGCGGTAATAACTGGCAGTCTAAGAGTAGACATCTACATCTCCATAATTGATAATGATTATTATTTTCGAAAGTGAATTATTCACAAATAGAATGAGATGTATAGTGAGAGTTATGGAACGGTTCTTTCCATTTATGGAACTCGTACATAACGCAGTAAGGAGTAAAAGAAATATGCACGACTTAGCATCAATTAGAGCCTTTGATGCGCTCAATCAGCATAAAAGTTTGACAGCCGCTGCTAAAGCCCTTAATCAGCCAAAATCAACGCTAAGTCGTCGCTTGGCACAATTAGAAGAAGACTTCGGTCAGGCTCTAACCGCCAGACAAGGTAATCGATTAGTTCTGACAAGAGCTGGAGAGATCTTTGCCCACTACAGCCGCCAGATTCTTGAGTTAAGCGAAGAGAGTTATGATGCACTGCAAGGTTTAACGAACCAAGTTTCAGGGCCACTGCATATTGTTTGTCACACTGCCTTAGTTAGAAGCTGGCTCGGCGGCGTACTCAATCGTTTTCTTGCTGATAATCCCGATGTTAGAGTTCAACTTACCAGTGACTTTTCTGAGGCGCATCATGACCCAGATTTGTTCATCTGGCTCGGTGAACGTAAAGAGCTAGACTGGCGAAAAGAAGTGCTGGGGGTATTTCGCTATACGCCTTTTGCCTCTCCAAATTATCTAAAACAACATGGGCCTATACCGCACCCCAAAGAACTTGAAGCACATCCATGGATCGATTTTGGTTCAGTGCAAGAAAATGGATTGATGCTAGCACACCCTCAACACGGTGAGTTCTTTTTAGAACCCTTTGTTAGTCGGTTATACAGCGACAACATAGCAATGCAAATAGACAGTATCGCGAATGGTCATGGTATTGGACTGCTGCCGACTTGGACAGCATGCGGCTATGAGAAACATCACCCAGGGCGAATCACACCTTGCTTAGAAGGTTGGCTTTCTGAGCCTATTTCCATTAACTGCTATACACCAGCAGGACGACCACCACTGCGCTTATCCGTACTTTTAGACTGCATTCACCAAAGCATTCCACAAGGTTGGAAAACCTGACAAAAATAAAAAGGCCATCATAATGATGGCCTTTCTAACTTTAGCGTTTAACAATCGTCGTTTACGTTCGACTGTTTAGACGGTCCTGCAATTACGCTAGCAATTCTTTTGCTGTGTTCACTACGTTTTCAGTCGTGAAGCCAAACATCTCGAATAGCTGACCAGCAGGTGCAGATTCACCGAATGTTGTCATACCGATGATGCGACCGTCGAAGCCAACGTACTTGTACCAGAAATCAGCAATGCCCGCTTCAATAGCGATACGTGCCGTTACGTCTGATGGCAGTACAGCTTCACGGTAAGCGGCGTCTTGTTTGTCGAATGCATCTGTTGATGGCATTGAAACAACGCGTACTTTCTTGCCTTCTGAAGTTAGTTGCTCAGCGGCTTTCACTGCAAGCTCAACCTCAGAACCTGTTGCGATAAGGATTAGCTCAGGCTTACCTTCGCTATCTTTCAGGATGTAAGCACCTTTCGCGATGTCTGCGACTTGTTCAGCAGTACGCTCTTGTTGCGCTAGGTTTTGACGAGAGAAGATAAGTGCAGTTGGTGCATCTTTACGTTCAATCGCTAGTTTCCATGCAACTGCAGACTCAACTTGGTCACATGGGCGCCATGTGCTCATGTTTGGAGTTACACGTAGAGACGCCATTTGCTCAACAGGTTGGTGAGTTGGGCCATCTTCGCCAAGACCGATCGAATCATGCGTGTAAACTTGGATGTTCTGAATTTTCATCAGCGCAGCCATACGCATTGCGTTACGAGCGTATTCCATGAACATTAGGAATGTTGCGCCGTAAGGAACGAAACCACCGTGCAATGCGATACCGTTGATGATAGCGGTCATACCGAATTCACGCACACCGTAGTGGATGTAGTTGCCAGAGAAGTCCTCCATTTCTAGAGACTTAGAACCAGACCACATGGTCAGGTTAGAAGGCGCTAGGTCAGCAGAACCACCCATAAACTCAGGAAGCATTTGACCAAACGCTTCTAGTGCATTTTGCGACGCTTTACGTGATGCAATGTTCGCTGGGTTTGCTTGAAGATCGGCAATGATTTGGTTCGCTTTTTCTTCCCACTGTGCAGGAAGTTCGCCGTTTAGACGTCGTTTAAGCTCTGCCGCTTCAGCAGGGTAAGCTGCAGCGTATGCCTCGAATTTTTCATTCCAAGCTGCTTCTTTCGCGGCGCCCGCTTCTTTTGCATCCCACTCAGCGTAAACATCTGCCGGGATCTCAAATGGGCCGTACTCCCAACCTAGGTATTCACGAGCCGCTTGGATCTCATCGTGACCTAATGGTGCACCGTGACAGTCGTGCGAACCAGACTTGTTAGGAGAACCGAAACCGATAATTGTTTTGGTACAGATAAGCGTAGGACGTGGGTCCGCTTTTGCTGCTTCAATTGCTGCGTTGATCGCGTCTGAGTCGTGACCATCGACTGCTGGGATTACATGCCAGCCGTACGCTTCAAAACGCTTAGGTGTATCGTCAGAGAACCAGCCTTCAACGTGACCGTCGATAGAAATGCCGTTGTCATCCCAAAACGCGATCAGTTTGCCTAGACCTAACGTCCCAGCAAGAGAGCATGCTTCATGCGAGATGCCTTCCATTAGACAGCCGTCACCCATGAACACATACGTAAAGTGGTCAACGATATCGTGACCTTCTTTGTTGAACTGTGCCGCTAGTGCTTTCTCTGCGATCGCCATACCAACAGCGTTAGTGATGCCTTGACCTAGAGGACCCGTTGTTGTCTCGATACCAGGCGCGTAGCCGTACTCTGGGTGACCTGGGGTTTTTGAGTGCAATTGACGGAAGTTTTTCAGATCGTCAATAGATAGCTCGTAACCGCTTAAGTGCAGTAGAGAGTAAATAAGCATTGACCCATGACCGTTTGACAGCACAAAGCGATCGCGGTCGGCCCACTCTGGGTTTGAAGGGTTATGGTTTAGGTGAGAGCGCCAAAGAACTTCAGCGATATCAGCCATACCCATTGGTGCGCCTGGGTGGCCTGAGTTAGCTTGTTGAACACCATCCATGCTTAGAGCACGAATTGCATTGGCAAGATGTTTACGAGACGACATGTCTGCTCCTGAGTACATTAAGCGAAACGAAAAGTAGGTCATAATTCTCTCAAAGCCCTGTTGGGTGTGCAAACGTTTTCCAGTCCAAAACCTCACAAATATTGCACCTTTCGCGCCAAATCGTTCGAAGTTCTTAAAATTATCAATAAATCAGGCAAACGTTTGGTTATAACAAAAACCAAAAAAGAGCTTGTAATTCGAGCAATCAAATTTAGAATAGACGTCTAGATGTAGATACACCTACAAAAATTAGTATTAATTTGCGCTGGAGAGTTTATCATTCCCCAGTTTTAAACCAGATATAGTGGAGCTAACATGGCTAAGCACCTGTTTACTTCTGAGTCAGTATCAGAAGGTCATCCAGATAAAATTGCAGACCAGATTTCTGATGCGGTTCTTGACGCGATTCTAGAGCAAGATCCAAAGGCTCGTGTTGCATGTGAGACTTACGTTAAAACCGGTATGGTAATGGTGGGTGGTGAAATCACGACTTCAGCATGGGTAGACATCGAAGAGTTAACTCGTGAAACCGTTCGTGAAATCGGCTACGTACATTCAGATATGGGCTTTGACGCAGATTCTTGTGCGGTACTAAACACAATCGGTAAACAGTCGCCAGATATCAACCAAGGTGTTGATAAAGCTGACCCTAAAGAACAAGGTGCAGGCGACCAAGGCATCATGTTTGGTTACGCTTGTAACGAAACTGAAGTACTAATGCCAGCGCCAATTACTTACTCTCACCGTCTTGTTCAAAAGCAAGCAGAAGTTCGTAAAAACGGCACACTACCTTGGTTGCGTCCTGATGCAAAATCTCAGGTAACATTCCAATACGATCAAGGTAACATCGTTGGTATCGACGCGGTTGTTCTTTCAACTCAACACTGTGACTCAATCTCAACGTCAGACCTGCGTGAAGCGGTAATGGAAGAGATCATTAAGCCAGTGCTACCTTCTGAGTGGATCAACAAAGAAACAAACTTCTTCATTAACCCAACCGGTCGCTTCGTAATCGGTGGTCCTATGGGTGACTGTGGTCTAACTGGTCGTAAGATCATCGTAGATACCTACGGCGGCGCAGCTCGTCACGGTGGCGGTGCGTTTTCTGGTAAAGATCCATCAAAAGTTGACCGTAGTGCAGCATACGCAGCACGCTACGTAGCGAAAAACATCGTAGCGGCAGGCATGGCTGACCGTTGTGAGATCCAACTTTCTTACGCAATCGGTGTTGCTGATCCAACGTCTATCATGGTGGAAACGTTCGGTACTGAGAAAGTATCTCACGACATCATCATTGAAGCGGTTCGTCAATTCTTCGACCTACGTCCATACGGTCTACAAGAAATGCTTAACCTTCTTCAACCTATCTACAAGAAGACAGCGGCTTACGGTCACTTCGGTCGTGAAGAATTCCCGTGGGAAGCAACAGACAAAGCTGCACTTCTACGCGATTTCGCTGGCATCAAATAATCAAGCCAAGCAAGAATCAATCAAGCCCTCGCCTATGGTGGGGGCTTTTTATTTTCAGCAACTTTTATCTAGTCATTTCGACTCATACCGCCCTGCGCCACAAAGCAGTCCTGTTTCTCCCTCATTTTTATACCGAATAAATTTTAAGCAATTATTTGTAAATTATCCCATCTCCGCCAATAGTTAAAATATTGTTAATTCCAATTTAAATAGAGACGTCGGATGCTGGCGACTGTGGAAGCAACACTTAAGTAAAGACATGAGTCAGGCATCTTTATGGCCGATACCAAACTAAGCCAATGCTCAGATGTAAACTTGAAAAAGTCGCTTCAAGTTTGACTGAACAAAAACCGCTGTCAGTTGGTATAAGCGGATAATGTGGGAATAAATCAAGGAGGAGTTATGCCTCGAACTGTTAATCCATCGGACTTCCACAACAAGCGAAAGGAAGTGCCAGACAACGAATACGCCAGAACCATACCGTGCAATACGGTCAATCTTTCTGCACCTTTTCATTGGCTAGCATTAGGTCTGCATGATTTCGTGCGAATGCCACTTATTAGTGCTTTCTATGGCATCTGTTTTATGGCAGCTGCGATAGGCATTGTTTTGCTCGTACAGTGGCAAGGCACACACTTGGTCGTCATGCCCAGTTTGATTGTTTACATGTTAATCGGTCCGTTTCTCGCGCTGGGCTTGTATGATGCCAGTTGGGAGAGAGAGCGCGGACACAAAGCAAGCTTGTTCCATTCAATGAAAGCGATCGGTCGTAACTCAACATCTCAATGGGCGTTCGCCGTGTTACTCGCAGTGTGTATGATATTTTGGATGCGCATTGCCGCTCTACTTCATGCGCTCTACCCTTCTGTTCAAGGGGCACCTTTAAGTGAGTTCCTACCCTTCCTTGTCATCGGCTCTTTAGTTGGCTTTGTTTTGGCTTGTGTGGTGTTTAGCATTTCAGCCTTTTCTATTCCGCTCATGATGGAGCGTCGCGTAGACATGATGACCGCTGTATTTACCAGCTTTAATGCAGTGAAATCCAACATTCCAGCAATGATTGTTTGGGCAGCGATCATCTGTGGCGGTATTCTTATCGGCTTTGCGACCTACGGGATCGGAATGTTGTTTACCATGCCAATTCTAGGCTACGGTACATGGCACGCTTACCATGCCACCATCAAGAAAAAACACACACCATAATTAACTGATGCTATGATCTGGCCCTCGCAAATGCGGGGGCTTTTTTATTTGATTTATCGAGGTGAATTGTGGATATAGAACTCAGCTATAAAGCCAAGCAAGTGATGGCGGGCTGTATCGCGATGGCGGAACAAGCTTTCAAACGTTCTTTCCCGATTCCAACAATCACCTTCGACGTCCGTGGGAAAGCGGCAGGAAAAGCCTACCTTCAATTAAATCAAGTACGCCTAAACCCTGTTTTATTTCGCGAAAACACCCAAGCATTCTTAGATGAAGTCATTCCTCATGAAGTAGCACACCTGATTACTTATCAGGTTTACGGGCGAGTTAGGCCTCACGGTAAAGAATGGAAAGGCGTCATGGAAGCCGTATTTAACGTACCAGCCAAAACCACTCACAGCTTTGAAGTAAAATCCGTTCAAGGTAAAACCTTTGAGTATCGTTGTGGTTGTATGGCCTACCCTCTATCGATTCGCCGTCATAATAAAGTGCTGCGCAAAGAGGCGACGTACTCTTGTCAAAAATGCCGCCAACCACTTAACTTCACCGGCATTCAATTATCGTAGCCCTTACCTCATAGTGTTACTTGCGTTCCCAAAATAAAGATCGAGTTGATCAAAACCTTCCCTTCGCCACTTATTGTTAACTTACTCATCACTAAAGCTATTTTATGCGTGTTATCATGAATAAAGTCATACTTTATAAAGACTTTTATCATGAAATACTTACTCTCTCTGTTGCTTATCGCGCTTTCTAGCACTGCGATTGCCGCGCCACCGAGCTCATTCTCTGCAGCCAAACGTGAGGCGGTCAAAATTTATCAAGACCACCCAACAAGCTTCTACTGTGGCTGTAACATTCAATGGCAAGGCAAGAAAGGCTTACCCGATTTAGCCTCTTGCGGTTACCAAGTCCGTAAACAAGAAAAACGGGCTGCACGAATCGAATGGGAGCACATTGTTCCTGCGTGGCAATTTGGCCACCAGCGTCAATGCTGGCAAGATGGCGGACGTAAAAACTGTAAGAAAAAAGACAAAACTTTTCGTTTGATGGAAGCAGACTTGCACAACCTAACTCCTGCTATTGGTGAAGTAAACGGTGACCGTTCGAACTACAACTTCAGCCAATGGAACGGTATGGATGGCGTGAGTTATGGTCGCTGTGAGATGCAAGTGAACTTTAAGCAGCGTAAAGTCATGCCACCAGACCGTGCGCGTGGTTCAATTGCTCGTACCTATCTATACATGAGCAAAGAGTACGGTTTCAAACTGTCGAAGCAGCAAACGCAATTAATGAGTGCTTGGAACAAAACCTATCCTGCCGATAAATGGGAATGTGAGCGTGACGAGCGCATTGCAAAAGTACAGGGCAATCACAACCCATTTGTTCAAGAAGCCTGCCGCGCACTGTAACCTCCGACCTCGAAGCGTTTCAATTACTGATATTGAAACGCTTCTTGCCCCTTGTTTTTTCGGTGCAAAGCATCCATGTTAGGGTTTAAGTTTATTCTCTTGCTGGAAATCTCATGCGTACCCCTCGAATTTATCATCCAGAAACCATTCATCAACTTGGCTCACTTGCTTTAAGTGACGACGCAGCAGGCCATATCGGTCGTGTTTTGCGCATGAAAGAAGGCCAAGACGTTCTCCTTTTTGACGGCAGTGGCGCAGAGTTCCCAGCGGTTATCAGTGAAGTCAGCAAGAAATCAGTTTTGGTTAACATCACCGAGCGCGTAGAAAACAGTATTGAATCCCCTTTAGATCTGCACCTTGGTCAAGTCATTTCACGTGGCGATAAGATGGAGTTCACCATCCAAAAGTCTGTTGAACTTGGCGTCAATACCATCACTCCTCTGATTTCTGAACGTTGTGGTGTCAAGCTTGACCAAAAGCGTTTTGAGAAAAAACTCGCGCAATGGCAGAAAATCGCCATCAGTGCCTGTGAGCAATGTGGGCGTAATGTCGTGCCCGAAATTCGTCCAATTATGAGCTTGGAAGAGTGGTGTAAAGAAGAGTACGATGGTTTAAAGCTTAACCTTCACCCTCGTGCTAAATACTCAATCAACACTTTGCCAACCCCGGTTGAAAAAGTGCGCCTACTGATCGGTCCTGAAGGCGGTTTATCGTCTGAAGAAATCGAGATGACTCGAGAATACCAATTTGAAGAAACGCTACTCGGCCCTCGCGTTCTGCGTACCGAAACAGCGGCTCTGACAGCAATTACAGCCTTACAAGTTCGTTTCGGCGATCTTGGTTAAACGGAGAAAAATAATGATCAAACTCGGTATCGTAATGGACCCAATCTCGTCCATTAACATCAAAAAAGACTCTAGCTTTGCCATGATGCTTGAAGCGCAACGACGCGGCTATGAAATCCACTACATGGAAATGAATGATCTGCATCTCGATCAAGGCGTTGCCATTGCAGATACTAAAGTGGTAGAACTAAAAGAAGATCCAAACGGTTGGTACGAGTTCAAATCAGAGCAAACTATCGAACTGTCTGAGCTAGACGCGGTGCTAATGCGTAAAGATCCTCCGTTTGATACTGAATACATCTACGCGACTTACATCCTTGAGCGTGCAGAAGAACAAGGTGCACTGATCGTTAACAAGCCTCAAAGCTTACGTGATTGTAACGAAAAGCTGTTTACAGCATGGTTCCCAGAGCTGACACCTACAACGATCGTGACGCGAAAAGCAGAGAAAATTAAAGAATTTCGTGAAAAACATGGTGATGTCATCCTGAAACCACTTGATGGTATGGGTGGCGCGTCCATCTTCCGTGTAAAAGAAAACGATCCAAACGTCTCTGTGATCATCGAGACATTGACTAACCACGGTCAAAACTACGCAATGGCACAAACCTTCGTGCCAGACATCAGCAACGGTGACAAACGTATCCTAGTGGTAGATGGCGAACCTATGCCTTACTGTCTAGCACGCATTCCTGCTAAAGGCGAAACGCGCGGCAACCTAGCCGCTGGTGGTACTGGTGAAGCTCGTCCGCTAAGCGAAACCGACCTCAAAATTGCGCAAACCGTTGCTCCGACACTGAAAGAAAAAGGCCTTATCTTTGTTGGCCTTGACGTAATTGGCGACAAGCTAACAGAAATCAACGTCACCAGCCCAACCTGTATTCGCGAAATTGAAGCAGCTTTTGATATCTCAATCACAGGCAAGCTGATGGATGCGATTGAGCGTCGAGTAAAAGGCGAATAACTCAAACTGTATTACAGTTAATAGAGAGCGTAGTACATTAACTTAAGCAAACTCATGCACATACCTAGATGTAAATTGTATGATGTTTGCTTAAGGGCATTTACGAGAGTTAAGGGTCAGTATGAGTATGAATCTCACAAATCACTTTTTGGTTGCCATGCCTGGGATGAAAGATCCGTACTTTCAAAACAGCGTGATCTACGTTTGTGAGCACAACGAAGACGGCGCTATGGGGCTGATGATCAATGCTCCTGTTGATATCACCGTCGGCAACATGCTCAAGCAGGTGGAAGTTCAGCCAGTACACCCGCGCCTATTTGAAGCCAGTCTAGATAGACCAGTTTATAATGGCGGCCCAATCTCGGAAGATCGTGGCTTTATTTTGCATAAACCCAAAGATTACTACGAGTCCAGCGTCCAAATGACCGATGACCTCGCGGTAACCACTTCGCGTGATATTCTGTCGGTGTTAGGAACAGAAGCAGAACCAAGTGATTACTTAGTGGCACTTGGCTACTCCGGTTGGAGTGCAGGCCAATTAGAAAGTGAGCTGGTCGAAAACTCTTGGCTCACCATTGAAGCGACGCCTGAAATTATCTTTAATACACCAATCAACGAGCGTTGGAAGAAAGCGGTCGAAAAGCTGGGTATCGACCCAAGTCACCTTTCAGCAGACTCTGGACATGCTTAGTCCAAATATACAGTTACATTAGATAGAGACACCTTATGTCACGCACAATTATGGCTTTTGACTTTGGAACCAAAAGCATTGGTAGCGCTATTGGCCAAGAAATTACTGGTACAGCTTCCCCATTAAAAGCCTTTAAAGCCAATGACGGTATTCCAAACTGGGACGATATCGAAAAGCAAATCAAAGAGTGGCAACCAGATTTGCTAGTGGTCGGTTTACCGACCGATCTGCATGGTAAAGACCTTGAGACCATAACCCCTCGTGCACGAAAATTTGCTAAGCGTCTGCAAGGCCGATACGGATTGCCTGTTGAGCTGCATGATGAGCGTTTATCTACTGCAGAAGCTCGTGCGGAGTTGTTCAGCATGGGCGGCTACAAAGCCCTATCGAAAGGTAATGTTGACTGCCAGTCAGCGGTGGTGATTCTAGAAAGCTGGTTTGAAGCCCTTTGGGGTGAGTAAACACTTCAAGCACAATGAAAAAAGGTTGGCTTCTGCCAACCTTTTTTGTTTCTGGATTGGATTAATCCATATCGATCTTAACGTTTGCCAAACTGCCCGTAGAGAATGCTTCACCACGCTGCGTTTTCAACATCAGGCGCAGATCATTCGCTGAGTCGGCACTATGTAGTGCATCCTCTTCGCTGATCTTACCTTGCATCACTAACTTATAAAGAGATTGATCGAACGTCAGCATACCAAACTCATTTGAGCGAGCCATGGTTGACTTCAACTCATGTAAATCTCCGCGACGAATCAAATCCGACACACGTGGACTATTTAGCAAGATCTCAAATACACCATGACGTCCCTGCCCATTTTTATCTCGGATCAGCTGCTGACCAACCACGCCTTTTAGGTTCATCGACAAATCGAACAAGAATTGTTCTTTTTGATCTTTCGGTACCAAGTGAAGAATGCGCTCTAAAGCTTGGTTTGCATTGTTGGCGTGCAACGTTGCCATACACAGGTGACCCGTTTCGGCGAAGGTCATCGCGTATTCCATTGTTTCACGGCTACGGATCTCACCAATCAAAATCATATCTGGTGCTTGGCGCAGCGAGTTTTTAAGCGCAACTTCATAGCTTTCCGTATCTAACCCAACTTCACGTTGAGTCACGATACAGCGCTTGTGTTCATGCACGAACTCGATCGGATCTTCGACCGTCAAAATGTGCCCGGTTTTATTGCTGTTTCGATAGCCTGTCATCGCCGCCATGGTGGTCGATTTACCCGATCCAGTAGCACCGACCACCAGCACCAAACCACGCTTAGCTATCGCCAAATCTTGCAACACTAACGGTAACTTTAACTGCTCAAAAGTAGGAATATTAGTTTCAATACGACGAATCACTGCGCCTGGTAACTCGCGTTGAAAAAAGGCACTCACACGGAAGCGACCACAATCTCTCACAATGGCAAAATTCGACTCGCGACTTTTACGAAATTCCTGACGCCGATCTGGTTCCATAGCGCTGTCGAGTAATGCAGCCACATCACTCTCGGTGAGTTTTTCCCCTTGCGGACGCAATTCGCCATCCACACGAAATAGAATTGGCGCTCCAACCGTGATGTAAAGATCCGACGCTTTCAGCGCCAACATGCCTTCGAGAAATTTATCTAGATCCATCTTCCGTATTCACCATTATCTGTATGAACGTTACGAGAATTGCTGCACTTCTAATCCGATCTTACTATCGACCTCTTCACGAGCAACCATGCCTTGCGCCATTAACTGACGAGCATTTTGCTCCATGGTTTGCATGCCGTGAGCCGCACCTGTTTGAATGATCGAATACATCTGCGCGACTTTGTCTTCGCGGATCAAGTTACGAATCGCAGGCGTTGCCATCATAATTTCATGGCATGCAATACGGCCACCACCGTTACGCTTCAGAAGCTTTTGCGCGATAACCGAACGAAGGGACTCAGATAGCATCGAGCGAACCATATCTTTATCACTACCAGGAAACACATCGATAATACGGTCAATGGTTTTTGCCGCCGAGCTGGTGTGCAACGTCCCGAAAACAAGGTGACCGGTTTCAGCCGCTGTCAGCGCTAGACTGATGGTTTCTTTGTCACGCATCTCACCGACTAGAATCACATCCGGGTCTTCGCGCAATGCACTACGCAAAGCATTTTGGAAACTATGGGTGTCACGGTGAACTTCACGCTGGTTGATCAAACATTTATTGTTGTTGTGAACAAATTCAATCGGATCTTCAATTGTGAGTACGTGCTTGTTGTGATTACGGTTAATGTAGTCAACAATGGCTGCTAAGGTCGTCGATTTACCTGAACCTGTTGGGCCAGTGACCAGAACTAAGCCTTTTTCAGCGTTCGCAATTTTTTTGAAGATCTCTGGCGCTTCTAGCTCTTCCAGAGTTGGAATGCTACTTGGAATGGTACGGAATACTGCCGCACAACCGCGAGATTGGTTGAAAGCGTTGACACGGAAACGGCCAACGTTATGCAACTCAAAAGAGAAATCGACTTCGAGTTTTTCTTCGAACTCACTGCGTTGGGCATCGTTCATGATTTCGAAAACCAAACGATGCACTTCTTGGTGTGTAAACGCTGGAATGCCTAGTTTTCTCACATCCCCATCAATACGAACCATTGGTGGGACACCTGCAGAAAGATGTAGATCCGAGGCATTATGTTTTACACTAAAATCCAGTAACTCAGTGATATCCATTTAAAATCCTTAAGTCTAAAGTACAGCTATGAGTAGTATTCAACAAAATATTGAACATATCACCTCTCAAATTCGATATGACGAGCAAAAATGTGGTCGAACTCCAGAGTCAGTGCAACTTCTAGCGGTAAGCAAAACTAAACCTGTCGAGGCAATTCTCGAAGCCTACCAAGCGGGACAAACCGCCTTTGGTGAAAACTACGTTCAAGAGGGCGTCAGTAAAGTTCAGCACTTTGCCGAGCATTATCCAGATAATCGAATCGAATGGCACTTCATTGGCCCGATTCAATCGAATAAATCGCGACTTGTTGCTGAACATTTCGATTGGGTTCACACCATCGATCGAACCAAGATTGCTCAACGCCTGAATGATCAGCGGCCAAGCGAACTTAAACCGCTACAAGTTCTGCTTCAGGTTAACACCAGTGGTGAGGCATCTAAGTCTGGTGTCACTGAAGCGGAAGTATTCGAGCTGGCAGAGTTGATTTCTCGCCTACCCAACCTCACTTTAAGAGGGTTGATGTCGATCCCTGCCAACGTGTCTGACTACGAATCACAACTCCGTGAATTTCAGAAGTTGGCTACGTTGAAGCAAACACTCGAAGCACAGTTCCCAGAAATCGATACATTATCAATGGGAATGAGTGGTGATATGACCGCTGCAATCGAAGCTGGTAGTACAATGGTTCGTATTGGAACCGCTATTTTCGGCGCTCGAGACTACAGCTAAATCAAAAAAACGCTCACTCGCGACATAAGTTACGTCGCCAAAAGTTAGAGCGTAAATGCGCAATCATCTTACTCGCCAATAGGAGCAGTAAGTAACAGCGGCGCCATTATACACCTGAGCGCACAATAAATTCTAAATATCATGATGGAAATCAGACAAATGGAACATAAGAAAATCGCCTTCATTGGTGCTGGCAACATGGTGAGAGCCATTGTTTCCGGCTTGGTTGCTAACGGATACCCAGCGCAAAACATTACCGCGACGGCTCCTTCAGAGGCTCGTCGCCTTCTGCTAGAACAAGATTTTGGCATCCGTACCACCAGCGATAACATCCAAGCTGCGACCGAGGCGGATGTGGTGGTATTGTCTGTAAAACCGCAAATGATGGCGGATGTCTGTAAACCACTGCAATCGATCGATTTCACTAATAAACTGGTGATTTCTATTGCCGCAGGCATCAACTGTTCACGATTGGATGATATGCTAGCCACCAAATTGAACTTGGTTCGTGTTATGCCAAATACGCCATCACAACTTGGGTTGGGTATGAGTGGGTTGTTCGCACCAACTCATGTAACCGAGCACGACAAAGCTTTTGCCGCAGAGTTAATGGAAGCGGTCGGTAAAGTATGTTGGGTTGAGCAAGAGTCTGGCATCAATAATGTGATTGCCGCAGCGGGCAGTGCTCCAGCATACTTCTTCCTGTTTATGGAAGCGATGCAAGCAGAAGCGATTGCGCAAGGCTTTGATAAAGAGACCGCTCGACTATTGGTTCAGCAAGCGGCACTGGGCGCGGCCAGTATGGTGGTTAGCAACCCAGAAACTGAGCTATCAACCCTGCGTGAGAACGTAACTTCGAAAGGTGGGACAACGGCAGAAGCACTGCGTACATTCAACGAACATCAACTTTCAGATATTGTCGCTAAAGCCATGCAAGCTGCTGTGGCTCGCGCGGAAGAAATGGAAAAACTGTTTTAATTATTTGGATGAACTCCGTTTAGTATCATCCATCACTTGTTAAGGGTACCTTATGAATTCAATGAGTTTTCTCATCTCAACCCTATTTGACCTGTACATCATGGTCGTAATTTTGCGAATTTGGTTGCAAGCTGCGCGCGCAGACTTCTACAACCCATTCTCGCAATTCATAGTAAAAGCGACTCAGCCGGTCATTGGTCCATTGCGCCGCGTTATCCCTTCCGTGGGGAATATTGACCTAGCAACCGTGTTGTTTGCCTACGTGTTGTGTGTGCTTAAATTTGTCGTGCTTATCCTAATAGCTTCGAACGGTTCCGTCTCTTTCAGCGCTGACTTCTTATTCTTGGGCTTATTATCATTAATCAAAGCCGCAGGTGGCCTATTGTTCTGGGTACTATTGATCCGTGCAATTTTGAGCTGGGTAAGCCAAGGCCGCAGCCCTATCGAGTACGTATTCCATCAACTGACCGAGCCAATGTGCGCTCCAATCCGTCGTATTCTTCCGGCTATTGGTGGTCTTGATTTAAGCGTACTGGTGTTATTTATCGGCTTGCAGTTCGCGAACTTCTTAATGGGCGATATCATTGGTCCAATTTGGTTCCAGCTATAATGTCAGCTGCAGTTTGGCAAGATGGTGAGGACATCATCCTGAAGCTCTATATTCAACCTAAAGCTAGCCGCGATAAAATCGTTGGCTTGCATGGTGAAGAGCTAAAAATCGCCATTACTGCTCCACCTGTCGATGGCAAAGCTAATGCACACCTAACTAAGTTCTTAGCCAAGCAGTTTAAAATCGCTAAGGGCTTGGTTAACATAGAAAAAGGTGAATTAGGACGGCACAAACAAATTCGGATAGAATCGCCTACCCAGATACCGACAGAAATTAAAGCCATCTTATGATGGCTTTTTATTTACGATTTTGTACCACACTTACTAATACCAACGACTGAGTACGCATTTTTTACCCCCTGACCAAGGTAAAATTGCAGCTATGGTTGTTTTATAACAAGTGCTTTGAGGAAGTAACAATGAGCAAATGGATTACCGCATTACTGATTAGCCTGTTGTCGTTACCAAGCTTCGCCGATCAGTTTAAAAATATGAAAGATATCGAAGTACACTATGTAGCGTTTAACTCAACATTCCTAACACCCAAAGTCGCACGTAGCTACGATATCAAACGTAATGGATACCTCGCTGTGGTTAATATTAGCGTGTTAGATAGAGCTTCATTGGGTAAGCCAGCATTAGAAGCAAAAATTGCTGGACGCGCGAAGAACCTTATCGGCCAAACTCAGACCTTGACCTTTCGTGAAGTCAAAGAAGGCAATGCGATATACTATTTAGCCGAACTGCCAATTACCCACGAAGAAACTTTTACTTTCGATATTGACGTAAAAGCTGGAAACAAAGGCTCAGGTAAGCTTAAATTCACCCAGAAGTTTTATGTTGAAGAGTAATTGGGTTGTGATGTTCCAAAAGCTTTTGGATCTAAGCAGGCTAAAAACCACTTATTAGTTAAAGAATATCTAGAGGAGAACGATTTGTTCTCCTCTATCACTATTAAAAGAGATTCCCATGAAAAAAATTGTGCTAGCAACTGGTAACCAAGGCAAAGTTCGTGAAATGGCAGATTTATTGTCTGACTTCGGCTTTGAAGTATTAGCGCAAAGTGAATTCAATGTATCGGAAGTAGCTGAAACGGGTACAACTTTCATTGAAAACGCAATCATTAAAGCTCGCCATGCCGCACAAGAAACAGGGCTTCCTGCCATTGCAGACGACTCTGGATTAGAAGTCGATTTCTTAAAAGGCGCTCCGGGCATTTACTCTGCACGTTACGCAGGCGAGAGCGCATCTGATCAAGAGAATCTAGAAAAATTGCTAGCGGCAATGGAAGGCGTACCAGAAGCAGAGCGTACAGCACGTTTCCACTGCGTATTAGTCCTCATGCGTCACGAGAACGACCCAACGCCTATCGTCTGTCACGGTAAATGGGAAGGCCGAATTCTAACTGAAGCACACGGTGAAAATGGCTTTGGCTACGACCCAATCTTCTTTGTTCCTGAAGACAACTGTGCGTCAGCCGAACTTGAACCTGCACGTAAGAAACAACTGTCTCACCGCGGTAAAGCGCTCAAGTCGTTGTTTGCTCAACTGTCTGAGCAAGTGTCTCAGTAATCACGAGCGAATTAGACCATGTTAACGCCCCCAGCACTCAGCTTGTATGTACACATCCCTTGGTGTGTGCAAAAGTGCCCGTATTGCGACTTTAACTCTCACGCGCTCAAAACCGAGATTCCAGAAGAAGAGTACATCAGTGCCCTTTTAGAAGATTTGGATACCGACATTGAGAAATACCGACTTAACGAAGCGCCACGTCCACTGCATTCAATCTTCATTGGTGGTGGTACGCCGAGTTTGATTTCGGCAGAAGGCATCGAGCGTCTACTTAAGGGCATTGAAGCGCGTATTCCGTTCAAGCCTGAAATCGAAATAACCATGGAAGCGAACCCAGGCACCATCGAAGCAGAGCGTTTTGTTGGCTACCGTAAAGCCGGGGTAACGCGTATCTCTATCGGCGTGCAAAGCTTTGAGCAACAAAAGCTTGAGCGTTTGGGGCGTATTCACGGCCAAGACGAAGCCGTCAACGCTGCTCATCTGGCGCACCAAATCGGTTTGAACAGCTTTAACCTCGATCTCATGCACGGCTTACCTGATCAAAGCATCGAACAAGCCTTGGCAGATTTGGACAAAGCGATTGAGTTGGCACCGCCGCACTTGTCTTGGTATCAGCTGACCATCGAACCAAACACCATGTTCTACTACAAGCCACCAACGCTACCTGACGATGATGACTTGTGGGATATTTTCGAGCTCGGACACCAAAAACTTGCAGCCGCGGGTTATGTGCAATATGAAATCTCCGGTTACAGTAAGCCGGGCTATCAGTGTCAGCACAACCTCAACTACTGGCGCTTTGGTGATTACCTTGGTATCGGTTGTGGCTCTCATGGCAAACTCAGTTTTACCGACGGACGTATTATTCGAACGACAAAGGTAAAACACCCGCGAGGCTATTTAGCGGCTTATCAAAATATGGTCAAACCTTATCTGCATACGGAACATGTCGTCGCGGATGAAGATCGTCCATTCGAGTTCTTTATGAACCGATTCCGCTTAATTGAAGCCTGTCCGAAGCAAGATTACGTGGACACCACGGGCTTACCGCTTAGTACGATTCAAGAAACCATCAACTGGGCGATAGAAATGGGCTACCTGAGTGAAACGCCTACCCACTGGCAAATTACTGAAAAAGGGAAGCTCTTCCTTAATGATTTGCTCGAAGCCTTTATGGCCGAAGAAAGCGAAGAGTAACGCAACCCCAAAACAAAAAAAGCCTCTCAATTGAGAGGCTTTTTATTTAGAAACTGTGTGCCGTCCTAAATAAGGTTGACACATTTCCAACCTTAGAAAATTGAACGGCCAATTCGCTCTGAGAGCAGCTCAAGCGCCTTAGTACCAGCAAGCGAGTTACCTGAAGGATCAAGCTCTGGAGACCATACTGAAATGGTCATTTCACCAGGTACTACCGCGATAATGCCACCACCAACACCAGACTTACCAGGCATTCCAACGCGATAAGCAAACTCGCCCGCGCCATCATACAAGCCACACGTTGCTAACAGTGCATTAAGTTGTTTGGTTTGCACAGGAGAAACTACAGGCTTACCCGTTTGTACCGATGTGCCCTTGTTTGCTAAATAGCTAAACGTTTTAGCCAAATCGACGCAACTCATCTTCAGCGCACAAGCGTGGAAGTAATTTTGTAGTACTGGAATCACTTCATTTTCGAAGTTGCCAAACGAACGCATGAGATATGCAATCGCCGCATTACGATCACCATGCATCATTTCGGATGCCGCAACGACTTTGTCATACACAATATGGGTATCACCAGAAAGCTGACGCACAAACTCCAACAGGCGCTGACGAGGCGCAGATAAGCGAGTTTGTAACAAATCCGCCACTACTATCGCTCCAGCATTTATAAATGGATTACGAGGAATACCTTGCTCCATTTCTAGCTGGATTAGCGAATTAAATGCCTGCCCCGAAGGCTCTTTTCCCACTCGAGACCAAATTTCTTCTTGCTTGTACAAGCACATCGCTAACGTCAAGCTCAATGCTTTTGAAATAGATTGGATAGAGAAAGGTTCATCGGCATCACCCGCCTTAATAACCTCACCTTCGTTGGTGTATACCGCAATACCTAACTTGTTGCTGGGTACTTTTGCCAGAGCAGGAATGTAATCAGCCACTTTACCTTGGCCGATTAAAGGGCGTACTTCCGCCAAAATATCTGTCAAAATTTCCACTGTCGGTTTCATTCTCTACCTTCTATTTACAAGAGAACTCGTTGAGCTCAGAGGTAAAAAAAGCCAACGTGTCGTTGGCTTTTCCATAGGGTTCGTTCGACTCAAGTCGATTATGGTTTTACTGCCACAATAATATTGCGGTTGATAGATTGATCAACACGGTGAAGATAACCGATGTAAGGCTCTTCTGAAAGTACCTTCCAACCTTGCTCTTCAAATAATGCCGCGACATCTTTCCATTTCAATGTAAATTCATTGAAAGACAACACCACTGAACCTTGTTTTTTCAATACCACTTTCCATGCAGGCAGAGCCTCTTTTAAAAGCTCTAGTGGACTGCGGTTCAGTTTGCTGTCCTTGGCATTTTTGCTGCCGTGCTGCACGCCATAAGGCAAGTCAGACACCATCACATCAACTGAGTTCTTTTTCACGACTTGATCAGCGATACGAGTATCAGCCGAATATAGCTTCATAAACTGAAGATGGCCTTGGTTGTAATCTTCTTTATTTGCTGCAGCTTCAACCACGAAACCATCCGCCACTTTCTTGCCACCCGCAGTGCGCTTTTCTTTGCTCACTTTGTGCTTAAAGCGGCCATTCTTCATGAACTTAACAATAAAGGTCTGGATCTCTTGCACCCACTTGGCGTTGATCTCAACCCCTACCACGTTCAAACCGTGGATCAAGCCTTCAAATAAGGTTGTACCTTTACCACACATTGGATCCATTAAGGTCAGTTGTTCACTTCCCGTATTGGACGCACTAATGCCGATATTCACCATCAAACGGGTAAACTGCTCGTTTGTTTTCCCGGTGTAGCGCAAAATCTGGCTCATACTTTCCGGGAAAGTGTTAAATACGGGCGCTTGAACTGGTCGAAGTAAACCATCTTCGCGCACTTCAAATAGCGCATAGTAAATCGAAGAGGCTGCGATTCTTCGCGCCTGCTCATCGGTTAGCGCTTCCTGACAAGAAAACACCAACGCAGCAGGTAAGCCAACGTCTTTACTACCAATTTCTGTCACATCCACGCCTTGTGAAGCTAAAATTGCTTTTAGCTCAGAACAGGCAATGGTCATTGCGCTATCAAAGTAAATTCGGTTATGACCCGGATTCGCTAATATCGCGTAATGGTACATCCCATGAACTCCTCTGGTTACGCAATACGCTTATATTTGATATCCCAAACACCGTGACCAAGACGGTGACCACGAGCTTCAAACTTCGTTAGCGGGCGATCGTCTGGACGAGGAACGAAATCACCATCTTTGGCAATGTTTTCGAAACCTGGCGCTTGGTTCATCACTTCAATCATGTGCTCTGCGTAGTTTTCCCAGTCGGTCGCCATGTGGAAAATACCTTCATTAGGGATAAGCTTCTCACGCACCATTTCCGCAAAACCTAATTGAACAATACGACGCTTGTGGTGACGCTTCTTATGCCAAGGGTCTGGGAAGAACAATTGCAGTGTCGATAAGCTGCCATTTGGGATCATGTGTTCGAATACTTCTACCGCATCGTGACACATTACACGCAGGTTAGTAATTCCCGCTTCGCGAGCATCGGCAAGACAAGCACCAACGCCTGGGCTATGAACTTCGATACCGATGAAGTTTTTCTCTGGCGCGTTCTTTGCCATTTCAACCAATGAAGCACCCATACCAAAACCGATCTCAAGCACTACTGGGTTATCGTTGCCAAACACCTCTTTCCAATCGAGAAGTTCAGCTTTGAAGTCAATACCCATCGTAGGCCAGCATTCATTCATCGCGCTCTCTTGACCTTTAGTCAAACGCCCTTCACGGCGTACAAAGCTGCGGATTTTGCGGATCAGCTTTCCGTCTTCGTTGTATTCGTTAGTGGTTACTTCACTCATTGATTTTGCCTGCACATTGATTAATCAAAGCGGGGATTATCCAAAGAATTTACTTAGGTGCAAGTATTTGTTGAGCTCTTGGTCTATGGCAACCCAAAAGCAACGAAACACCTCTTTATATCCCTACTGTTTATCCGTTGTACTTCTTGCCCATTATGTGGTGCAATTTTGCACCTAACCAATAATAGAATACAGAGCAAGTCGTGACACCTTTCGCCAGTGCCATCCTAGAATGGTATGACGCATATGGAAGAAAAGATCTTCCGTGGCAACAAAATAAGACCGCATACAGTGTCTGGTTGTCTGAAATTATGCTTCAGCAAACTCAGGTCACTACGGTTATTCCGTATTACCAACGTTTCTTGGAGCGCTTTCCAACCGTAATCGATCTTGCCAATGCTGAGCAAGATGAAGTCCTACACCTTTGGACTGGCTTAGGGTATTACGCCCGAGCCCGTAACCTTCACAAAGCAGCACAAGAGGTCGCCTCTACATACAATGGTGAGTTTCCTCTTGATATAGAGAAAATGAACGCCCTACCGGGGATTGGTCGCTCTACTGCTGCCGCCATTTTATCGTCTGTGTATAAACAACCACACGCGATTCTTGATGGTAACGTGAAGCGCACCCTATCCCGCTGTTTCGCAGTTGCAGGATGGCCAGGACAAAAAAAGGTTGAAAACCAGCTGTGGGAAATTGCCGAAACGCATACCCCACAAACGGATGTAGATAAGTATAACCAGGCAATGATGGACATGGGCGCAATGGTCTGCACTCGCAGCAAACCCAAATGTAGCCTCTGCCCTGTTGCTGACCTGTGTGTGGCAAAACAACAAGGTAATGTGCTCGACTACCCGGGCAAAAAACCGAAGAAAGATAAACCAATCAAGCAAACTCGTTTCGTGATGCTTCACCACAACACCGAAAATGGTCATGAGGTGTGGTTGGAGCAAAGACCACAAACAGGCATTTGGGGTGGCTTATTCTGCTTCCCACAAACCGAACATGTGGATGCAGAAAGCGACATTGAATTGCTACTGGATCAACGCGGCATTCAAGCCAGCAATATCAAACAGAAGCAAACACTGATGACCTTTCGTCATACATTCAGCCATTACCACCTAGATATCACGCCAATTTTGATTGATTTATCAAAGCAACCGGACGTGATAATGGAAGGCAACAAAGGTCTTTGGTATAACTTATCTAAACCTGAAGAAGTCGGTTTAGCCGCGCCAGTAAAACTATTGCTGGAAACGCTACCCCACGAACTTCGTTAATTGAATACAAGGAGTCATTATGAGCCGCACTGTATTTTGTGCTCGACTAAAGAAAGAAGGCGAAGGTCTAGACTTTCAACTTTACCCTGGTGAACTAGGTAAACGCATTTTCGACAACATCTCGAAAGAAGCGTGGGCTCAGTGGCAACACAAACAAACCATGTTGATCAACGAGAAGAAACTCAACATGATGGATCCAGAACACCGCAAACTGATCGAAACAGAAATGGTAAATTTCCTCTTTGAAGGAAAAGACGTTCATATCGAAGGTTACACACCGCCGAGCGAATAAAGTCGCTTGAGTTAAACAATGACATCACAACCATTTGTGGTGTCATTTTTCTATTACCTTCAATAACTCTGATACTTATGAAAAAAATTGTCTTTATCGCTGCCGCACTTTTAATGGCAGGCTGTAGCCGTGAATTCGTCGAAAAGATTTATGACGTCAACTACGAGCCAACAAACCGTTTTGCCAATAACTTAGCTGAGCTACCAGGACAATTTGAAAAAGATACTGCGGCGCTAGATGCCTTAATCAATAGCTTTTCAGGCAATATTCAAAAGCGCTGGGGTAAAAAAGAAATCAAGTACGCTGGCAAGAGTAATTACGTTAAGTACATCGATAACTACCTTAGCCGCGCCGAGGTCGACTTTCGCAAAGGCGTGATCACGATAGAGACCGTATCACCGACCGAGCCCCAAAAACACCTAAAAGACGCGATTGTCACCACCTTATTAACACCAGACGATCCCGCGCACGTCGACTTATTCTCCTCTAAAGGTATCACGTTAGAGGGGCAACCATTCCTGTATAAACAAGTTGTCGACCAAGACAATAAGCCAATTCAATGGTCTTGGCGGGCAAACCGATTTGCGGAATACCTCATCGCAAATAAAATAAAAACCAAAAATGTAGATTTCAAGAAAGCGTATTACGTCGAAATTCCCATGGTTGAAGACCACTTTTCAACTCGCAGCTACCAATACGCCGATATCGTGCGTCGAGCTTCCAAGAAATACGACATTCCAGAAGACTTGATATACGCCATTATTAAAACCGAGAGCAGTTTCAACCCATACGCGGTAAGTTGGGCAAATGCGTATGGCCTAATGCAAGTTGTACCTAAAACAGCGGGACGAGATGTGTTCAAACTCGTGAAAAAGCGCTCGGGCCAACCAAGCCCTGAATATTTGTTTAATCCAGAAAACAACATAGATACCGGTACTGCGTATTTCTATATCTTAAAAAATAGTTATTTAAGAGAAGTCCGCCACCCTACCTCTCTCGAGTACAGCATGATTTCAGCTTACAATGGCGGTACTGGAGGAGTTTTAAACACATTTCATCGCAGTGATCGCAAACGCGCAATGCAAGATCTTAATTCATTGCAACCCAACCAAGTTTATTGGGCGTTAACCAAGAAACACCCGAACGCAGAAGCGCGTCGCTACCTAGAAAAAGTTACAAATTTCAAAAAGGAATTTAACTCGAAGCAAACTTTGTAGTGACAGTTGAATAAAAAGCGTTCGAACAACCACTTTTTTGAAATTATTTAAAAAAAGTGGTTGACGCAACGCGGGAAAATCCGTTTAATAGCGCTCCGTTGCCCGGATAGCTCAGTCGGTAGAGCAGAGGATTGAAAATCCTCGTGTCGGTGGTTCGATTCCGCCTCCGGGCACCAC
>NZ_JAWPOR010000187.1:0-1036 GCF_033344395.1 Vibrio sp. 1874 | reverse complement strand
AAAACCCACATCGTTGAGCTGCAAGTCAATGTCCATTTGCCAAGGTGCATGACCGGAAACCAAGCTCAACCAACGTTCACCCAAATAAGGCTTGAGAGGCTTTACATCCCAATCACCTAAAGTATTTATGGTCACGTTTTAGCCTTGGTCCGCACTTTCGCCGTGGAAATCGAGTGAAATAGGCTGCGAGAGTAACTCTGCTGATAAGCCAGATGTCGTCACCACATCGTTGTCGAACTGAATGCGGCCTGTGGCTTTTTCTAGCGTCATTGGCGGCGCATCAATATCAACACGGTTGTCTTTCAAATCCGCATAACCCCAAGCTCGCGCGTCTTTTTCCATATCAAAAGGAATGTTGAGCTGGAACTCGGAATATACCGGGCCACTAACTTGCAAGGCCGTCAAAGCGGCACCAACCGAGTCAACCAGCGGCGTAGCCATCATGTAGTCACGAACTTCATTACCCGGAGCTGTGGCTTTAGCTTCAATTTCGATATGGCCATCTTCAGCCAACTCCGGAATGCGCCCCGTGATGCGTTTAGCGTGAACGCCATTTAACGTCGCCGATTTGGAATCCAGATACATGGCGTCGTTTTCAAACAATAGATCAAGCTGCAAGTCGGTAATGGTTGGCCACGCAGTATCAAAACTGAATTTCGCGTCTTTTAAGCCAACCCATGCCTGAAACATGCCGTTGTGCTCTTTGTAAGGAAAATCTCCTAACTCGCCATACCACAGCAATTTGGCCGTATTTACTTTACCGCCTTGAATGGCGGTCGATAGGTAATCCGTCAGATCTTGGCCTAATGCCAAGGTTGGCAAGTAACGCCAAGTTTCACCAGCGTTGTAGAGATCCGCCTCAGCATAAAACGATAGGAATGGGCTTTGCTCTTTAGGGAAATCGAGTCGAAATGCGCCCAACACTTGAAGGTCCGGAGTCGCAGCCGTGACTTTATCCGACCACAAACGCCAACCTGTCTCATCTTGCTGCCAGATAATGTCGACTTCGCCTTGCTTGATGTTCAATGGGGCTTGG
>NZ_JAWPOR010000186.1:0-1044 GCF_033344395.1 Vibrio sp. 1874 | reverse complement strand
TGCTTGAGCGGCGCCCAATCGAACAAAAAAAACATTGGCCGTTGTACAGCGCATTGCGTTTAGTACAGCGCCGTCCGCTGGCTGCAGCATTATCTGCCATTCTGGTTTTATCCGGCGTGCTATTTGGTAATGCATTGATTCAAAAGAATATCCAACTGCAACAAGAGAAGAAGATTGCAGAAGATATGATGTACGAACTGACTCGCCTCATCTTCCATGCGAAGGGGCAGAACGTCGAACATCTTTCGGTGAACTCTATGATGGAGCTAACACGAAGGCGGATACTCTCTAACCCAGATATCCCCAAACATATAAAACAAAAAATGTTGTTGGCGATGATGACACCGGTGCCAGAGAAGCACCTAACTACACCAATGAGTTGTCAGCCAAATTGTGCGTCTAAGGACAGCACCAACCAATAAGGCTTAAAACAAGATGTATACACGTTCAGTGGTATTTTGGCTGTCTGCATTGACGGCTACGTCCACTTTGGCGGCAGATGCTTCTGCAGCCACTTCACACCCGCCAGCTTCAACCTTGAAGCAAGGCTACTTTATCGACTCTCCAGTGACTGGCCTGTATTACAAAACCAGTTCCAATATCACTGGCGTCACTCAGCAAGGAGCATTTCATTACCAACCCGGTGATGTAATTAGCTTCTTCCTTGGTAACGATGATAAAGGTTATCTGCTGACGACCTTATCAAGCCAAGAAGTGCTGACGCCGACGATGGCGACAACCAAACCTAGCCGCAGCATCAATATGACGCGTCTGCTGCTTTCTCTCGACAGCACGCCTGAGAATCGTGAGGAAATTGTCCTAGCAAACCGTGTGCTGTCTGATCCTCACTTTCAAAGCCAGCTCAAAGGCCTTGATCTCAATTACCTGGATGACGCTAAACGCTACCTCAATCTCGATTGGGTATCTGTCAATGAGGCGATTGAGCACCTAAACGAAAGCCAGCAGTACATTGAAAAAAACTTTTCCTCTGATGAGATCATTTTTGAACCTCGCGACGTGACGTTCAAAAACATCGTCATCAAA
>NZ_JAWPOR010000185.1:0-1044 GCF_033344395.1 Vibrio sp. 1874 | reverse complement strand
TACATTGCATAGCTCGTTGTTAGTGACATACCGATGTTCTCTTCAACATTCAGTAACTCCCAAAGCGGGCCTTTCTCTGTATGCTCAGGACAAGCTGGGTAACCCGGTGCAGGACGGATCCCTTGGTACTTTTCACGGATGAGCTCATCATTCGATAGATTTTCATCTGCTGCATAGCCCCAAAGTTCTTTCCTGACACGCTCATGCAAGTATTCAGCAAAAGCTTCGGCTAAACGATCCGCCACCGCTTGAATCATGATTGCGTTGTAGTCATCGCCTTGCGCTTTGTACTCATCGGCCAACTCACGCTCACCGATACCGCCAGTTACTGCAAACGCTCCAACCCAATCCTGTTTGCCAGATTCTTTTGGCGCGATGTAATCCGACAAGCAGTAGTTAAAGCCTTTAGGCTTTTCTGTTTGCTGACGAAGATTGCGCAATACTTTAGCAACCTCGGTACGCGACTCATCGGTGTACACTTCAATATCATCACCCACGCTTGCCGCTGGGAATAGACCACATATCCCGCGAGCCTTAAGCAATCCTTCACGCTCAACTCGATCAAGCAACTCATTGGCATCATGGAACAGACGCTGTGCCTCCTCACCCACTTCTTCATGTTTGAAGATTGTCGGGTATTTTCCTACCAGCGACCACGTCATGAAAAACGGCGTCCAGTCGATATACTTGCGTAAGGTTGCGACATCAAAATCATCGAAAATATGGAGGCCTGGTTTTGCAGGAACTGGTGGCGTGTATGCATCCCAATCTATCGCGACTTTATTTGCACGCGCTTGTTCTAAAGTGACAGGCTTAGTACGCGGCTTCTTACGATTGTGTTGGTCACGAACACGCTCATAATCCGCATCCAGTTTTTCTATAAAGGCAGGTCGACGTTCATCGGAGAGTAATGACGAACAAACCCCTACTGCGCGCGACGCATTGTTTACGTAAACCACCGGATTTTTGTAGTTCTGCTCAATCTTAACGGCGGTGTGCGCTTTGGATGTGGTAGCTCCACCAATCAGAAGCGGAAGATCAAAA
>NZ_JAWPOR010000184.1:0-1047 GCF_033344395.1 Vibrio sp. 1874 | reverse complement strand
CGATTGAGAAGCAAACGCTGTTTATGGCCTATCAACCGCAGTTAAACATCAATGGCAAGATTTATGGTGTTGAGGCGCTTGTTCGTGGGGAAGAAGAAGAACTGGGCAAAGTGCCACCTAACGAATTCGTTCCTGTCGCTGAAAGCTCTGGTTTGATGGTGCGATTGGGTGAGTTGATCATCGAAAAGAGCCTTGAAGATATGGGCTTACTGACAACCCATCTTGCCACCCCAATTCAGATGTCGATCAATATTTCCGTCAAGCAGTTCCTGCACGCCAAATTTATAGAGCGCTTGATGGCGGCGATGGACAAATACCATCTTGATTGCAATAGAATCACGTTAGAAATTACCGAGAACTTGTTTATCGAAGATCTAGAAAAGTTCTCTCCGACTTGCGAGCGCTTGCACGCTTTGGGCTTTAAGATTTCATTGGATGATTTCGGAACGGGCTACTCGTCACTAAGCATGTTGAGAACATTGCCGATTGATGAAGTTAAAATTGACAAGAGCTTTGTCGACAATATTGAGCACGATAAAAAAGCGCTGAATATGGTGAAAAACATCATCGCTATTGGCAAAAACTTCGAAATGAAAGTCTTAGCTGAAGGGGTCGAAACGCAACGCCAACGCGACCAACTAGAAGCGTGTGGCTGTGATTTGATTCAAGGTTATTTATACTCCAAGCCACTCTCTTTTGACCAACTTGTTAGCTTTGTGAAAGACAATAAAGAAGAAAAAGCCATCATAGATTAACGATGGCTTTAGTGATGTCGGTTTTAAACCACGATTTCCGTTTATTTCCGCATTTCTTGGTACATCACCTCAACAAGCTCGCCTTTCGGGTCGCCCGACAATTCCCAAGTAAAAATGCCACCTAAGTTCGCCTGTTTCGCCCAATTTGCTTTGGCTTTGATCGAGCGTTGATCTTCGTAAGAGATAAAGACTTTCTTTTAAGGATTCCACAAGTACGGCGCTTGGAATTGCTCATCATAGTTGTACTCGTAGCCCTGCTTCGCTTCATAGTTCTTCACTAACTCCCAGAACA
>NZ_JAWPOR010000183.1:0-1049 GCF_033344395.1 Vibrio sp. 1874 | reverse complement strand
CTAGGTGACCCTCGGCTTAATAAGGGTCACTCTAAGTAATGCACGATGCGTGCCAACTTTAAAAAAGCCGTTTTTTAATAGATCCAGGTGCATATCGACGCATTATTAACCAGCATATTCGCAAATTGCATTTGCAAAATGCAATGGCATGCAAATATGCCACTTGTTACATTGCTACTAATCACTTTCTCAGCAAAAAACCAACTACTACTTTATGATTATCCATTAGCTTTCATATTTTTACCCTATACTGCTAATTAATGGGGAAAAATACCTCAGTAAATGGATTTCACGGTTGGTACCTAGGAGAGCTCTATGTTTGCGTTCGTTCGTCAGTTTCCCCTCTATATCATGGTCAGTATTGTTGCAGGCGTCCCATTATTACTTGCTATTTTTCTTGCGGTTCAGCACACCATTAATTTAAACACTCAGTCCCACCAAGCCCTGAAAGATCAGCAGCTAGTGACCTTAATCACCCACTACGACAACCTAGCGCATAATCTCGCCGTCGAACGTGGACTAACAGCCGGCGTACTGGGTAGCCAAGGCAAAACTGAAATCGTGCAAAAGCTGACTAAGCAAAGAAAAAAAGTCGATGACGCGATCAATTCATTGGTTCAACTTAACACGCCATTAATTAGCAGCAGCGATAGCTACGACTTACTCCAAGATGTCCAAGTGCAGCTCAATCGACTCAATCAGGTTCGACAAGGGGTTGATCGCCTTTCGCCTCAAATTGCACCTTTTGGTTATTACTCCAACCTGAATCAGCTCATCATCGACAACATCGACGTTTTGATTGCACAGACTCAAAGCCGAGAGCTAGGTACGCTTGGTGATGCGTTGATCTCTGTGATCGTGATGAAAGAGCGTGCAGGCCAAGCACGCGGCGCACTTAATGGGGTATTTGCGAAAGGAAGCGCCACATCTGTTTTGTTCTCCAACATTGAGGGATACATCCAATCGGGGGATTACGCATCAAGAAAAGCGCAAATTGCGTTCCCAGAACAATATCGACAGTCATTGCAATCGCACCAAAACAGTCCTGC
>NZ_JAWPOR010000182.1:0-1052 GCF_033344395.1 Vibrio sp. 1874 | reverse complement strand
GCATGTTTCTCAAAGAAGTAGAGTAGGTTTTCTTGAGGTTCACTAGGGAAGCGCTCTTTAATGTCTTCTTCTTTAGTTTTGGCTCTTGGTACGGTTCGCCACAGTTCATTGACTTGAGATTGCAGATAAGCCTCGCGCTCCTCTTGGCGGGCCTTCTCTTCGGTAATCGAGATTTTCTCTGGTCGTTTGTAGCGGTCGACACCAAAGTTCATTAACGCATGGCAGGAGTCGAGAAGCTTTTCAACCTCTTGAACGCCATAGCGCTCCTCACATTCGGCAAGGTACTTTTTAGCAAAGAGTAAGTAGTCGATGATAGAACTGGCGTCCGTCCACGTTTGGAACAGATAATTCCCCTTGAAGAAAGAGTTGTGGCCGTAGCACGCGTGCGCGATGACAAGCGCTTGCATAGTGACTGTGTTCTCTTCCATCAAATACGCAATACAAGGGTCGGAGTTAATCACAATCTCGTACGCAAGGCCCATCTGACCATGTTTGTAGTTCTGTTCTGTTTGAATGAACTTTTTACCAAATGACCAATGGTTGTAGTTGATAGGCATACCGATACTTGAGTACGCATCCATCATCTGCTCAGACGTGATCACTTCGATCTGATTTGGATAGGTGTCCAAACGATAGTGCTCCGCGACACGTTTTATTTCCTTGTGATAGCGTTCAAGCAGTTCGAATGTCCAATCTAGTCCATCAGGTAGCAACTTGCTGTTGCGCTTTTTAGGCGCCTCTCCAGAGAGGTTTTTTGTTGCGGTAGTCATCGCTAGCCTCCTTACGCCGTTTCTTTTTGGAATAGTTCTCGGAAGACTGGGAAGATATCCTCCACAGAGCGAATATTCTTCATAGCGAAGTTTGGAAACTCGTCGGTGAGCTTCTCATACTCGTGCCATAAGGTCTGATGTGAGCGACGCGTGATTTCTATATAAGAATAGTACTGACAATTTGGCAGCAACTTGTTCACGAGTAAATCTCGGCATCGTGGTGAGTCATCCGCCCAGTTATCCCCATCGGACGCTTGGGCTGCGTAGATGTTCCACTGACCA
>NZ_JAWPOR010000181.1:0-1054 GCF_033344395.1 Vibrio sp. 1874 | reverse complement strand
TAGTGGTTAGGTATGTCGATGACGATGCGGAGAAACGTGTTCGAGATGCATTTAAGAAAGTCGACCCGATTCCGGGTGACATCATGGCATTAGGAGAGATGAAAGTGGAAAAAAGGATCATTATCCGTTCAATTGTCGGATCGCCACTCAACATCGCATTAGTGGTTTTGGTGCTACTGTTGCTGGCCGCTGGAGGCTATTGGTGGATGTTTAATCAGCCAAGCCCAGATGACAAAGCGCAGCAGATCACGGGAAGCATCGAGCAAACTGCCATTCCGACACTCACTGAGCCGACTCTTTCGCCATCAGAATCTAATTTAACCTCAGTGACTGACGACTTGCCAAATGACGGCGATTTATCAGATGCGACTGACGATTCCAACTCATTGCCACCAACGGTGACAGAAGAAGTAGCAAGCGTCGGGAATGATGATACCCAGCAGCGTGTTGTGATTGAATCTGACGTGGTTGATGCTCTGTTAGAAGGTAAGCCTGAGCAAGCGAATACAGACAATATTAAAGCGTTAGTAGAAGGGGCTGAACCTCAAGCGAAAACCCAGTCAGAGACAAAATCTTCCTTGATTAAAGTGGTGAAGCCAAGCGATGCCGCATCAGAAGAGGTTGCGAAAACAGAGACGACCTCAAGTAAACCTATCGTCAAATTCTCGTTTTCACGTGAAGAGTTAAAAGCGTTATCTCCAAGAGCGTACACCTTGCAGTTAGCAGCCATGACATCAATGGAAGATGTGCAAGCTTTTCTTGATGAGCATCAGCTGAATAACAAGGTACGCATTTATCCGACGGTTCGCAGTGGAACGGAATGGTACATCGTGACTTACCAAGATTATCCGACAATTCAAATGGCTCGAGACGCGGTAGAGAAGCTGCCAGATTCACTTAAGTCGGTGAGCCCGTGGGCAAAATCGCTAGGCCAGGTTCATCGAGAAATTGATCGCGTGAAATAATCCTGAGCTTCGCTGAAAAATATGTTACATTCCGCAGCCTTAATTTTTGGTCGATAGATAGAGCAGTAGATGAAAAAGCAACGAGCCTT
>NZ_JAWPOR010000180.1:0-1054 GCF_033344395.1 Vibrio sp. 1874 | reverse complement strand
GTCGTTCGTTATCTGCTGGGGGATGAAATCAGCAAGCAGTGGCAACCCCGTTGGGAAGTCGACCAACTCTATATTGGTGACTACGTTTGTATCGCCGCCGAAGCGGTGATTTTAATGGGTGGCAACCACAATCATCGAACCGATTGGTTCTGCTTGTATCCGTTTCTTGATGATGTCGAACGTTCCTATCAAAGCAGGGGCGACACGATTATCGGAGATGCTGTTTGGATTGGAATGCGCGCGATGATCATGCCAGGCGTTACGATTGGCGAGGGCGCGGTGATTGCCGCAAACAGTGTCGTGACGAAAAACGTGCCGCCGTACACCGTGGTAGCGGGCTCTCCTGCTAAGCCAATCAAAACTCGTTTTGACCCAGAGACGATTGATAAGTTATTGGCTCTTAAGATGTATTCTTGGGATGAGGCTAAGTTTAACGCGCTTCGCTCTTTTATCTGTGGAAATGATATTGAGCAGTTAATCATTGCGGAAAGTAACTATAAAGATGGCGAATGTCACTGAAATGAGGAAAATTATCAGCGATATGTTATAATCTCGCTCCGTTGTGACGAAAACTATTGTTGCAGCTTGTGCGTTTCCTTGGCATCGATTCGTTTAAATCACCATGAGTCAGAGTTGAAAAACTACGATAGGAACAAGCAAACTCAATTGTTTGAACGCGATCTCGGCGTTTTGACGGTTACAGCGGGAAGGAACTTTGTTCGATAGTAATCGACGCATTCTGTTTAAGTAAGGGAGCCCATTGCGCGGTTCAGAAAGTGTCACTAGAACTTACTCACAACATTATACCCGGCGCATTGACCACGCGTTTTTGGTTGAGGCAAAGGGCATTTGAAGGAGCTGTAAAGGCTCCTTTCACATTTAAGGGCGGCAAACAGCAAACCATTGGCACAATGCTTAACAAGCGCCCTTAAACTAGCCTAAGGCGCATGACACCATCTAATGAGTATTTTCGGAAATAAAGCGAGAAAATTTGCTATTGAACGAAGGTTAAACTAACACTCAATCATTACGGAGGATGAAGAGAACAATAATA
>NZ_JAWPOR010000179.1:0-1055 GCF_033344395.1 Vibrio sp. 1874 | reverse complement strand
AGATAATATCGTGCGGCTGATAATGCTGCATATTGATGACTAAATGGCTAACTAAATCGAGAGGGCGTGAAGGTTCTTGAAAGCGGAATGCAGACTCCAATACTGCTTGCTTCTCTAGGTAGCGCCACTCATTCATTCCGTCTTGTTTGATCATGGTTAGATATTGGAAGACAGCTTGAATGATGTCATCTACGTGGTCTAACCCTTCTGGTGTGAGTGTACAACTGACCGTAAAATCACGATAGTTGCTGCCACTTGCCCCGCCGCCAGCTGATAGGGAAGTGATCCAGCCTTTGCTTTTCAGTTGAAGCATCAAGCTCCCTTCGCCTTCGTAACCTAACAAATGAGCGAAATAAGAGAGAGGCTTCACGCCGTAGTGTTTATCCATTCCCGGCATAGGGAAGGTGAGAATGAGTTTGCGAAACTCTTTGATGGGCTCAATTTGAACCAAAATTCCGGTGCTGTCTTCAGTCCCAATCGGTACGTTAATCGATTTACCATTTAATTGATGATTAGGGATGTCAGCGAACATGGCTTCTACCCAAGCTTGCTGCTCATCAAGAGATTGAGGCCCAAACAACGTCAGCGTCATAAGATCGGCTGAATATTGAGAATGATGAAACTCGACAATTTCATCACGAATAGACTGACCATCTCGGTCGCCAAGCGTATCTAAATTGCCGACAGAGAACTTTGAAAATGGATGCTCTGGATTGATGACCTCTTTGTTAACTTGATACAAGCGACGCGAGTCGTCATTCAATTTCAGCTTGTACTCAGAGTCGACCGCTTGGCGCTCTTTATCTAATGCTTCTTCATTAAACAGTGGCGCGGTAAAGAATTGGCTAAAGCGATCCAGTGCGTTTTCAAATGCACTTGGAGTGACGTCGAAAAAGAAGCAGGTGTGCTCCGTTCCTGTCCACGCGTTATTCGTTCCACCATTTTGGCTAATATAACTTTGAAACTCGCCCACTTTAGGGTATTTTTCCGTACCCAAAAAAAGCATGTGTTCTAGATAGTGAGCCAGACCTTGACGATCAACTGGGTCGTCGAAG
>NZ_JAWPOR010000178.1:0-1058 GCF_033344395.1 Vibrio sp. 1874 | reverse complement strand
TGCACCAATCAACAAAATCAGAATTAGAGCGCGGCGAATACGCAGCAAAAGCTCAGAAAAGTGGTGATGGTTGCGCTGCGCCAAGCGCATTCGGCGTAATATCAGCGGCATCACTAAGTCGTTCGATACCATGATCGCCAAAGCAATGGTTGAAACAATCACCATACCGCTCGCCGCCGAAGTACCGCCCAAAAACGCCAGTAACGCAATCTCGCTTGCCCCCACCGCCATCGGCACACTGATCACGTAAGTATCGGCAGATGTTCCGCTCAATAACCCTTGCCCGACCCACGCGATTGGCAACACAAATACGCCCATCAAAATCAGATACAGCGGGAACAACCAACGCGCAACGTGCAAGTCTTGCGCACGTTCATTTTCCACCACCATGGTGTGGAACTGACGCGGCAAACAGACAATTGCCAACATGGTCAGCACAGTATGAATCAATAAGGTTGGAATGTTTGGCGACTGGTAGGTTTCAGAGGCGACTTCAATCAGGCTCAAGTTTTCAGTACTCATCGCCAGCCAGACAATGAAAATCCCCACCACCAAAAACGCCAGCAATTTGATGATGGATTCAAACGCGATCGCCATCATCATCCCACGGTGATGCTCGGTGTTATCAATATGGCGAGTACCAAACAACATGGTAAAAATGGCCAGTGCCACCACGACAAACCAAGACACGCTGTCATTCTGATAACCAAAATCGGTCGCCAATTCCGGGGCGATGATCTCCAACCCCATGGTGATGCCACGTAACTGCAAGGCGATGTAAGGTAAGATCCCCGCCACCGCAATCAATGTGACGACCACCGCCAAACCTTGCGATTTTCCGTAACGGGCACCAATAAAATCAGCGATGGAAGTGATGTGTTCGCGCTTCGCGATCAGAATGAGTCGAGCCAGAACCCGCCATCCGATGGTAAACACCAAAATCGGCGCGATATAGATGGGCAAGAAAGACCAAGGATTGCTGCTCGCCTGTCCGACCGTGCCGTAGAAGGTCCACGATGTACAGTACACCGCAATCGAGAGACTATAAATCCACGGTC
>NZ_JAWPOR010000017.1:0-66497 GCF_033344395.1 Vibrio sp. 1874 | reverse complement strand
GGTTCGAGTCCCGTCCACTCCGCCACTTATATTAAGCCTCAGTCGAAAGACTGAGGCTTTTTTCGTTTTGGTTCCCCCGACTTACCTTAAACCCACTTTCGTATTGAAACCTTGCATCGAGAGGCCGGCTTCCCTCTGGCGATGCTTTCTAAGCCCTGTTATGAGTGAAGTGGAACTCAGTTTTGTGTGGTTTCTACTGAACCGGGTCCTAGTATCGAGCGCTAGTTCTCAGCCCTTGTGCTTACTTACCAAAGCTTCCTTTATTATTACCTGGAAAATTTATTCACTAGGTTATGTTATTTTCGGGGGAGATTTCTCTGCTTTAGATGTTTTGATTTAGCCATAGGCGCTTATTAATATAAACTCAGCGCATTTAAAACTTTCCAAACATGGATTTTGTTTTGTCGACCTATTTAAGCCAGTGTCTTAAAGTATATTCGCTACTTCTTCCCTCTAACCCTCTCCAACCTTCAAAGCCACCACTACGTACGTATAACGTGAGCGGTATAGGTGCTTTCATAGCTGTGTTTGCTGAGTAAGCAGTTCACCTGGCACATTGACTGAGGAAAAGTCTTCTTTCTGTGGACCTTCGTGTAAGTCACGATAGTTTTAATAATTATCTGGTACTTTTTATTCTAAAGGTGTACGCTTCACATCGAATATTTTTTCGACAGTAAATCATGTTATATCTCTTGTTTAAAAGCTTTGTAAGAAGGCTGAACTCCGTGCAAAAAACGCGATGAAGTGTTGCTCGGAGTCTTAAATTAATCTTCATCAGGTGTTTTATGTGTGGGTAGCTTCGCTGAAGTTATACGCAGGAGCTTGTACACCTGATAAAAGAGAAGAGATGGCCGGTGATATTTCATCATCGGCCTTTTTGTATCTGTTAAGCAGCTACAAAGCATTACCCAGTATTGAAATAAGGGCCGGTATTGATCACCGGCCCTTTTTTATTTGGTTGAAAACATGAGTATTTTACAAGTTAAAAATTTGTCTTATCAGATAGCTGATAAGACGTTATACAACAACGTGACCTTTCGTATTAACGTGGGAGAGAAAATAGGTATCACCGGAGCGAATGGCGTTGGAAAAAGCACCTTATTAAAATTGCTTTTCGGTGAATTATCTGCAGATAAGGGCTGCATTGAATGGTTACCAAACCTTGAGGTGGGGTATTTAGAACAACATTTTAAGATCGATAATGTGCTGACAGTTCATGAGTGTTTAAAGGGCTCTTTTGAGAGTTTATACGCTGCCGAGCAGAAGCTTTGGACTTTGTATCAGGCGATGACCGAGTCTCACTCTACATCTCTTTTAAGCCAAGTCGCTCGGCTACAGGCATATTTAGAAGATGAAGACTTCTATGCAATTAATACCAAAATTGAACGAGTTGCTGTAGGTCTTGGTATTTATCAATTTGGCTTAGATACACCGCTTGTCTCGCTAAGTGGTGGTCAAAGACACAAAGTCCTTTTAGGCAAGTTGTTACTTCGCAACCCCGATGTGTTAATTCTTGATGAGCCGACAAACTATCTTGATGCTCCGCACATTGAATGGCTAGTCGCGTTTCTCAATGATTACATTGGCACCGTTTTACTGGTTTCTCATGATATTGATTTCCTTAATCAAGTAGCGACCAGTGTTTGTGATATTGATTATCAAACGGTTCGAAAATACAGCGGTACTTATGTCAAAGCAATGCAGCAAAAGCAGCACGATGGTGCTTTGATAGAAAAGCAATATAAGGCTCAGCAAAATGAAATTCGAAAGTTAGAGCAATTTATTGCCAAAAATGGCGCTGGAGTTAACGCGAGTCTTGCTAAAGGGCGTAAGAAAAAACTGGATAAAATCGAACGTATTCAACTGAATAATGTAGAGAAAGTATCGATGTTTGACTTTGCTTACCAGCCCATTGGGCAACCGAATGTGATTGACGCAAAAGCGTTGATGATCGGTTATCAGCAGCCTCTGCTTCCAGTGTTTGATATCACGTTAGCGCGCGGGGAAAAGTTGGTTGTTGCTGGCTTTAACGGCGTGGGTAAGTCGACCTTACTTAAAACCCTGATGGGGGAGATCGAGCCACTCTCTGGTGAGGTGGTATTGGCAAAAGGTGCAATAATTGGTTATTTTTCTCAAGATTTGTCTTGGCGCCATCCTCAGAACACGCCTGAACAGGAGCTGTGCTCTTGTGCGCCAACAATCTCAAGCAAAGAGTCACGCAAGCTATTAGCTCGCTTTGGGATTACGGGGGATAAGACGCAGCGCCACTTAGATACATTGAGCGGTGGTGAGCAAACTCGGGTGAAACTGTGTTGTTTATCGGTTCAGAAGTGCAATGTTTTGCTGTTGGACGAACCAACAATACATTTGGATAGCAGCAGTAAAAATGCGCTTAAAGAGGCTCTCCAGCGCTTTTCCGGTAGCGTGATTGTGGTATCTCATGAGAAGGCATTTTTGCAATCTTGGCCTGATAGAGTTTTAGATATTTCGTTGCTCACTTGTGCTGAATCGGAAACAGAACAGGAGGTGGAGCTATGATGCAGTCCATGATCCTATTTCTCGTTGCTTTTCTTGTTGGTGCTGATGAGTTGATGCTTGGATCTATTCTTGAACCTATCGGAAATGATTTAAGTGTTCAACCGAGTCAGGTGACCTTATTTATTACGGCATATAGTTTAGCCATAGCAATTTGCGCTCCTTACTTGGGCCGTTTATCAGACCGAGTTGGGCGTATTCGTATCATGGTGCCTGCTTGCTTTGTATTTGGGGTTGCGTCTATTACGACGGGCATAGTTCATGATTTTGAACTTGCTATTGCAACTCGAGTGATCACTGGTATTGCAAGTGCAGGCATGTTACCAATTGCATTCGCGTTAGCGGGAGACGCGAAGGGTAATAGAGCGATGCGTCAAATTGTGATGGTTCAGGCGGGATTAACGCTAGGTATGATAACTAGCCCGGCGATCGGAGCATTGTTGACCCAGCTTTTATCATGGCGTGCCGCTTTTATTATTTTGGGCGTGGCGGCTCTTTTTGTCGGTGCCATGAGCGTAGTGTCCATGAACAACAAGCATAATGAGTCCAAGAAGTCAGATACTCTGCCACCTATCACAGACGTCATTCATCTTCCAGGCGCGTTGAGGGCGATTCTAGCGATGTGTTTAGGCCTAGGGGGAGGTATTGGTGTATTTAACCTGATAGGCCTTCATATTCGAGATACCAGCGAGTTGGCGCTCGGTTGGGTGGGCGCTATTTATGCTGCTCTAGGGATCGTGAGTGTGGTTGGAAATATGTGCGTGGGGAGAGCTTGCCGTTGGCTTGGTAGCTCTCGAGCTGTTATGCGAGTGGCTTTAATGGTGTGCATACCTTGCAGTGCATGGGTGTTCTCAAGTGAGATGAGTACGGTTACCGCTTATCTTCCAGCTCTAGTGCTCTGGTCTCTTGCTGGAGGGGTTGGTTCTCCGGCATTACAAGCACATATCGCAAGCTTATCTGATGAACATCGAGGTGTGTTAATGTCTTTTGGAATGAGTATGATGCACTTTGGTGTCGCGATTTGGTCTGCCTTGGCGGGCTTCGCGTATTCTGTAGGCAATGAATGTGTCGCTGTCGTGGCTTTGCTATTGTTTGGCTCAGCAGTGGTTATCTTAAAGCCAGTTGGTAATACTGCACAAAGTGAGCGTTATTCGTAGTGTTTTAGTAGATAAAGAAAAGCCGTTACCTAAAAAGGTAACGGCTTGTTCCAAATACTTTTTGAAAAACGGTCTTAGTTCATGCCGTATTTCTTAAGTTTCTTGCGAAGAGTACCGCGGTTGATACCCATCATAGTTGCTGCGCGAGTTTGGTTACCGCGAGTGTACTGCATGATAGTATCTAGTAGTGGCTGTTCAACTTCAGCTAGAACTAATTCGTATAGTTCTGTTACTTCCTGGCCGTTTAGTTGAGCAAGGTAGTTTTTAAGAGACGCTTTAACAGAGTCACGTAAAGGCTTCTGAGTAATCTGGTCTTGTGACGTTACTGTAGTTACTGTTAATGCTTCTGAAGTCAGATTTTGTTCGAACATATTCGGTCTAGCTCTTCTCTTAATTATGATGCAACGTTATCAAAATAACCTTCTAACGCCTCAATTTGCAGCGGAGCTGCGTCGATAGCGTTGAAGGTACGGCGAAACTCACTTGCCTGTTCATGCTCTTTCAGGTACCACCCAACGTGCTTGCGCGCGATACGTGGACCTAAGAACTCCCCATAAAACTCATGCAGAGCATTTACATGACCAAGCATAATGGTTTTCACTTCCTCAGTTGGAAGCTCCTCCATTGTGGTGCCGTTTTCCAAATAGTGATGGATTTCCTGGAAAATCCAAGGACGACCCTGGGCAGGGCGTCCAATCATTAAAGCGTCCGCACCGGTGTACTCCAGTACAAATTTGGCTTTCTCCGGGCTATCGATATCACCGTTCGCGATAACCGGAATTGAAATCGCCTCTTTTACCGCTTTAATGCTGTCATATTCGGCCTCACCTTTGTACATACATGCTTTCGTTCTGCCATGCAGAGCAAGAGCTTGTATGCCGCAGTTTTCGGCTAATTTAGCGATCTGGACACAGTTCTTGTTGTCTGTATCCCAGCCAGTTCGAGTCTTTAACGTTACAGGAACGTCCACTGCATTCACGACCGCTTTCAAAATCTCTTCGATAATGTTTGGGTATTGAAGCAGAGCAGAGCCCGCTAGCTTCTTATTCACTTTTTTTGCCGGGCAGCCCATGTTGATGTCGATGATTTGTGCACCGTTCTCAACACTGAATTGAGCTGCGTCCGCCATAAGCTGTGGATCGGAACCCGCAATCTGTACAGAGCGAATGCCCGATTCGCCCTCGTGTACCATGCGCTGTTTCGACTTTGACGTTCCCCATAGTTTTGGGTTAGCAGACATCATTTCACTGACGGCCATTCCCGCACCATAGCGAAGACACAACTCGCGAAACGGTCTATCCGTTACACCAGCCATAGGGGCTACGATTAGATTGTTCTTAAGTTGATAGTTTCCGATTTTCAAAACGTCATCACAGTTCTGTACCAGCAAGGGCGCGCATTTTACGCATTTTTTCACTGCGTGAAAAGACTAATATTTGAGCATTTACAAATTGTTTTTGTAAATTGTATGAATTTCAAACAATTAGCTCTGAAAACCTTGTCTAGCCTTGCTTACGACCAGAGATGCGACACCATTCACTTTGCTCAACAATCGGGTCAATGTGAAGCTCGTCACGGTAATAGTTCGCAACATCTTCAGCTTGAGTGTCTAATACGCCGGACATAGCGAGGTCGCCATTTGGCTTAACTAGTCCTTTGATGATAGGTGCAAGTTCACGTAAAGGTCCCGCAAGGATGTTGGCCACAACGACGTCAGCGACGAGACCTTCAGGTTGATTTTGCGGTAAGTAAACTTCTAGTTTGTCTGCAACGCCATTACGCTCAGCATTGTCTTTTGAAGCAAGCAGGGCTTGAGGATCAATGTCGATCCCTATCACTTTTTCAGCGCCCAGTTTGATCGCTGCGATCGCAAGAATACCTGAGCCACAACCGAAGTCGATAACGGTCTTACCGCTTAAGTCCATGCTTTCTAGCCACTCAAGACAAAGTGCTGTTGTAGGGTGAGTACCCGTACCGAATGCAAGGCCTGGATCCAACATAACATTAACAGCGTCAGGATCTGGAATGTCGCGCCAGCTTGGACAAATCCATAAGCGTTCACCAAATTTCATTGGGTGGAAGTTTTCCATCCATTCGCGTTCCCAGTCTTTATCTTCAAGCTGTTCTACTTTGTAAGCAAAATTGTCAGCCAGCATATTGCTCGCTTTAATTTGGTCGATGATGAAGTTAGTGTCTGCTTCTGCATCATACAGTGCCAGAATATCAGTATCGCCCCATAAGCGAGTTTCGCCAGGTAGAGGTTCGAATACAGGTGTATCCTGCGCGTCTAAGAATGTAACAGACAGCGCGCCAGTCTCTTCCATTAGCATATCGCCGATTTGCTCAGCGTTTTCATTGGTCGCGTTGAGTTTGATTTGAATCCAAGGCATTGGTTTTTGCTCTTAAAGTGAATGAAGTGGCGCAGAGTTTACCAGAACTCTACGATTTGTTTGAGTATATACCCAAATAAGCCGATTTATATGTTGAGCCGTTCGCGTACATATAAAACAAAAATGCCCACGGGAGTGGGCATTTTTTAAGACGTTTGCTTAGGTTTATTGTAAGCCAAGCTTCTTCTCTAGGTAGTGGATGTTTGCACCACCGTGTTGGAAGTTTTCGTCATTCATAATGGAGAATTGCAGTGGCACGTTAGTTTTGATGCCTTCGATGATCATCTCACCCAGTGCGTTCTTCATACGTGCAATCGCTACATCACGGTTCTCACCGTAAGTGATCAGTTTACCAATCATTGAATCGTAATGAGGTGGTACTGTGTAGCCTGTGTAGATATGAGATTCCCAACGTACACCCATACCGCCAGGAGCGTGGAAACGCTCGATCTTACCCGGAGATGGTAGGAAGCGCTCAGGGTCTTCTGCGTTGATACGACACTCAATCGCATGGCCACGGATCTTAATATCATCTTGAGTGAATGACAGAGGCTGACCCGCTGCAACGCGAAGCTGTTCTTTGATTAGGTCGATGCCAGTAACCATCTCTGTTACTGGGTGCTCTACCTGAATACGAGTGTTCATTTCGATGAAGTAGAACTCACCGTTCTCGTATAGGAATTCAAACGTACCTGCGCCGCGGTAACCGATCTCGATACATGCACGAGTACAGCGTTCACCGATGTACTTACGCATTTCTTCGGTGATACCAGGTGCTGGAGCTTCTTCCACTACTTTTTGGTGACGACGTTGCATTGAACAGTCACGCTCACCAAGGTGGATTGCGCCGCCTTGACCGTCAGCAATAACCTGAACTTCAACGTGACGAGGGTTTTCTAGGAATTTCTCCATGTAAACCATGTCATTGTTGAACGCCGCTTTTGCTTCAGCACGTGTCATTGCAATAGCTTGGATAAGGTCTTTCTCTGCGCGAACAACACGCATACCACGACCGCCGCCGCCGCCAGATGCTTTGATGATTACTGGGTAACCAATGCGCTTAGCAAATGCTTTGTTTTTCTCTTCGTCATTGTCTAGAGGGCCGTCAGAACCCGGTACACAAGGAACGCCTGCTTTCTTCATTGCATTGATAGCAGATACTTTATCGCCCATTAGGCGGATAGTGTCTGCCTTTGGGCCAACGAAGATGAAACCACTGCGCTCAACTTGCTCTGCGAAGTCTGCGTTCTCAGACAGGAAGCCGTAACCTGGGTGGATAGCCACAGCACCAGTCACTTCTGCTGCAGAAATGATGCGTGGAATGTTTAGGTAGCTGTCGATACCACGAGCAGGGCCGATACATACGGTTTCGTCTGCGAGTAGTACGTGCTTAAGATCGCGGTCCGCTGTTGAGTGAACAGCGACGGTCTTAATACCTAATTCTTTACAAGCGCGAAGAATACGAAGTGCAATTTCACCTCGGTTCGCGATGACTACTTTGTCTAGCATAAGGCAAGCCCCGCTTATTCGATTACAACAAGAGGTTGGTCGAATTCAACTGGTTGGCCGTCTTCAGCTAGGATTGCTGTAACAACGCCAGATTTGTCCGCTTCGATTTGGTTCATCATTTTCATTGCTTCAACAATACATAGAGTATCGCCAGCATTTACTTTCTGACCCACTTCTACGAATGCTTTAGAGTCTGGGCTTGGAGAGCGGTAGAAAGTACCAACCATTGGAGAAAGAACTTGGTGACCTGCAGGTGTTGCTGCTGGAGCTTCTGCTGCTGGCGCTTCCGCTACTGGTGCCGCTGCTACTGGAGCAGGTGCCGCCGCTGGAGCTGCTGCGTAGTGAATTGGTGCTTGAGGGGCTGCAGTGCCATGACGGCTGATGCGCACTGACTCTTCACCTTCAGAGATCTCTAGCTCAGCAATGCCAGACTCTTCAACTAACTCAATTAGCTTCTTGATTTTACGAATATCCATCTTTTCTTTCTCTTTTATCTTGTGATTAAGACAACCCTCGTAGGGTTGCAGAGTGTTAGGGTTACTTTGCCTGTAGCTTATTGATCGCTGCAGACAGAGCAAATTCATAACCTTGTGCGCCTAAACCGCAAATCACACCCTCTGCTTTATCTGACAGATAAGAGTGATGACGGAATGGTTCACGTGCGTGCACATTTGATAAGTGCACCTCAATAAATGGGATGGCGACGCCAAGTAATGCATCTCGCAGCGCCACACTAGTATGAGTGAAAGCCGCTGGATTGATGATGATGAAGTCAATCTTGCCATAGGCAGCGTGAATGGCTTCAATCAGTTCGTACTCACGATTTGATTGTAGGTGTTCCAGTTCTACCCCAGCGTTATGGGCTTGCTCTGTAAGAGTATCCACAACTTGAGCTAAGGTACTGTGACCATAGTGTGTCGGTTCGCGCAGACCCAATAGATTAAGATTTGGTCCGTTTAGAACAAGAATCCGTGACTTTGCAGACATTGTGTTGCTATCTTCCCTTATCGTGAGTGGAACGTTTATATTCCCAAATATACGATAGTTCAGCACGATTTTTTTGTTAAAACCGAGCAAATTTTAAAAAATCGACCAAGATTATAGCTAATTCATAGCAATTAGCAGCAATTTACTGGTCTAATCTCCTAATAGCCACTCTCGTTTCTGTAACCAAGTTAACAAAAACAACATAATTGCCATATTTTTTGTGTGGCCAATTTGTGCACTAAAGCAAAAAACCGCCATGAGTGATGGCGGTTTTTAAAGTGCTTTTAAAACAGTTGGTTGAATTTATGCCAATTCTGCTTTCTCTGCGATAAGTTTATCTACAACGCTCGGATCGGCAAGCGTTGATGTGTCTCCGAGGTTGCTGGTATCACCCGTTGCAATTTTACGCAGGATTCGACGCATGATCTTACCAGAACGAGTCTTCGGTAAGGAATCCGTCCAGTGCAGTACATCTGGTGTTGCAATTGGACCAATTTCTTTACGCACCCAATCTTTCACTTCTTTGTGTAGCTCTGCTGACGGGAATTCACCATCGTTCAAGGTAATGTAAGCGTAGATAGCTTGGCCTTTGATATCATGCGGAATGCCCACAATAGCGGCCTCAGCAATTTTATGATGTGCGACAAGAGCCGATTCTATTTCAGCGGTACCCATGCGGTGACCCGACACGTTTAGTACGTCATCAACACGGCCCGTGATCCAGTAGTAACCGTCTTCGTCACGACGAGCCCCATCACTAGTAAAGTACATTCCCTTGAAGGTTGAGAAGTAGGTCTGTTCAAAGCGCTCGTGGTCGCCATAAACAGTACGCATCTGACCTGGCCATGAATCAAGGATCACCAAGTTACCTTCTGCTGCGGTTTCTTCAATGATGTTGCCCATGTTATCAACCAGTGCAGGTTGGACTCCGAAGAATGGTCGAGTTGCTGAGCCTGGTTTTAAGTCTGTTGCACCTGGTAGTGGTGCAATTAAGATACCGCCGGTCTCTGTTTGCCACCAAGTATCAACGATAGGCGAGCTTTCGTTACCAATCGTTTTGTAGTACCACTCCCACGCTTCAGGGTTGATAGGCTCACCTACTGAACCCATCACACGTAAGCTTGAACGAGATGTCCCTGCTACCGCTTCGTTACCTTTTGCCATTAGTGCACGAATAGCGGTTGGCGCAGTGTAGAGAATGTTCACTTGGTGCTTATCAACCACTTCACTCATACGAGCCGTGCTTGGGTAGTTTGGAACACCTTCAAACAGAATGGTTTTGGCCCCGTTCGCTAGTGGACCATAAATTAGGTAAGTATGGCCTGTAATCCAGCCCACATCCGCGGTACACCAGAAGGTTTCACCTGGTTGATAATCGAAGACATATTTAAAGGTCATTGCCGCGTAGACGAGGTAACCGCCTGTAGTATGTAGTACGCCTTTAGGTTTACCTGTCGAGCCAGATGTGTAGAGGATGAACAGCGGGTCTTCGGCTTTCATCTCTTCTGGTGGGCAAACGTCAGAAACGTTGGCTGTTGCTTCGTGCCACCAAACATCACGGTGTTCATGCCATTCAACATCACCACCTGTACGTTTAAGCACGACGACTTTATTGATGGTTTTTACGTCTGGGTTGGTTAGTGCTTCATCCACGTTCTTTTTCAGTGGAACAGCGCGTCCGCCACGTACGCCTTCGTCTGCGGTGATCACGACTTTAGCGTCAGAGTCGATGATACGGCCGGATAGTGCTTCTGGTGAGAAACCGCCAAATACTACGGTGTGAACCGCACCAATACGGGTACAAGCGAGCATAGCCACAGCGGCTTCTGGCACCATTGGCATGTATAGACACACCACGTCTCCCTTGCGTACGCCTTGCTCTTTCAATGCGTTGGAGAATTTACACACTTCTTTGTGCAGTTCGTTGAAAGTGAGTGTTTTGTCGTCGGCTGGATCATCGCCTTCCCAAATGATGGCGACGTCGTCCCCGTGTTCTGCAAGATGACGGTCAATACAGTTAGCCGAGACGTTCAGTGTGCCATCTTCAAACCAGCGAATATCAACATGGCCAGTGTCGAAAGAAGTGCTTTTTACTTTGGTGAAAGGTTTGATCCAATCAACGATTTTGCCGTGTTCGTTCCAGAAGCCCTCTGGATCGGTTACCGACTGCTGATACATGGCTAAGTAAGTATCATTATCCGCGTGTGTATGAGTTTTAATATTTTCTTTTACCGGATAAACGTGGGCTTCGCTCATGGCTTCTCTCCTTGTGCCTTATTTCTCGGCCTTACACCAATCTAGATAAGATTTTGAATATATTTTTGTAGGGCTGTTTTTTGGTTCTAAATAACTTGGTCGTGGTAATGACGACGTTGTGCTTATAACTGTCAGTCACCGCGCGTATTTCCACAATTAGACTTTAGGATGAGAGTGATAGAAGCGCCGGGAAATCGCTGAAACAAAAGTATTTCTGGGAGCTAGGTCAACTGATTTTTATGTATACGGTGCGGTTAGGTTGGGTAAATCGCCTTTCGTTAAGCGGACAAAGACCAAAGCGGCAGAAATCGCGTCTTGCAAGGCGTCGTGTTTGTCTTGGATAGGAAGTTCGAGGTGTTTACAAATGGCATCCAGACTTAAGTCGAAATAGGCATTCGGCAAATGTCGTTCCAACTTATCGTGATAAATCTGACTGACCTCGATGAGTGGGTTAGGAAGTGGGAAGCCAAGTTGCCTCAGACAAGCAAGGTCTAAGATCTTTTTATCGTAACGAATGTGATAGCCCACAAGTGGTCGGTTGCCGATAAAGTCGAGCAGCTCGAGCAGCGCCTCTTTTTCACTGATGCCATCGACTAAGTCTTGGTGGCGAATTCGATGGATCTTGACCGAGCCAGAGTCGAGCGATTGCGGCGCGCGTAAGCGGACTTCAAATGGTTGACTGGTGATGATGCGGTTGTCGATGATCTTGGTGGCTGCAATAGTCACCAGCTCGGCGCGATTTGGGTCAAGGCTGGTGGTTTCGCAGTCAAGAGAGACGTATTCTGTTTTATCTGGCGTGCAAAACAGCGACTGATAAGGCGAGCCTTTCAATTTGTAATGCCAGTATTTGCGTTGTAACCAGTTCATTGCTTACGCCTCTGTGATTTATGAAAATCAGGGTTAATCACGAATTTGATAATGGAAGCCTAAAAATTGCTTAAATTTCTTCACCACATGTAAGCTGTGGCGAAGCAAATCACGCTCAGTTCTATCCAGTTGTTTAATATCAATGTTATTCAACGCTTCTTGCTTTTTGAGTTGCTGATTAAGGCGAAGTTTAAAGAACAATTTCAGTGCTTCGTTGAGATTATCTGCCGTTTCGGATTCTAAGATGCGCTTATTTCTCAGAGCTTCAATGCGCTCAAACGTGTTCTTCTCCTCAATGGCATATTCCAAAGACAAGGTGCGAATGCCGTGTACAATTGGGAAAATACCGCCGCGTTTAATGTCCAATCCGTCTTTAGCACTTTTTACGTTGCCAAATAGAGTTAGGGGCACCGAAAACTGCAAGGCAGGGCGAGTAAAGTCAGACAATATCAACATGCGATCTTTCATTGTGTCACGAAGATGCGCCGCAATTGGAGCCAGCAGCTCGCAATTCCCAGCAACAGCATGGGCGTCACTGAAAATAGCTAAGTCCATGATTTGTTCTGGTTCGGCTTTAGCTATCCAGTGGTTTAGGGTACTTATCCATTCTTGCTGTGTTTTGACCCATTTCGGGTTGTTAACCATCACTTTACCAGGGCAAAGTGGATAACCGAGCTGTTGTAGGGTGTGTGTGAAGGATTGCATCACTTGTTCGCAATGAGGCCATTCCAAACCATCTTGAATAATCAGGGCATTGTCTTGATCGGTTTTGAGAATTTGCTCTCCTCGGCCTTCAGAGCCGAGTACGATCAAGCAACAATGGTCGTGCAAGGCTGGTGGTATCACTAACTCGAACGCTTTCTCGATAATTTGTTCGTTTACGGCTGAGATAAGCTCCATGATGAAGCGAGTGCGGATGCCGTTTTTCAATAAGCTCTCGACCAATTGACGTTGGCGGTTTGAGGCCAAAGCGAGCTCTTCCACGCTGCTTGCTCGAGCAATACTGAGCGTTAACACGTGAGAGTGGGTTGAGAACGCGCTGAGAATTTGGGTCATATCCAGCATGCCGACGGCTCGGTTGCCTTCACATACCATGAGGCGTTTCATTCTATTTCTGGTCATTGTGATCATGGCGTTGAATAGAAAGTCACCATCATCAACGTGATAAACAGGAAAGCTCGCGATCTCACCCACTGGTGTGTCGAGCGCGCAACCATCTATCATCACAGAATGCAGCATATTAGTACGAGTCACTATTGCGTACGGGTGGGCTGATGGCCATTTTTCCAATCGTGGATCATCGCCATGGAGTTGAACCAATGCAGCGTCAATCCCATTTTCTTTTAAGGAACGTGTTACCTCGTTAATTGGTGTATTTGGTTCAAGGATCATCGGTGGGTGATAAATGCTGCGGTCAACTTTAGTGAGAATAAACTCCGCTAAGTTTTGCTGTTGATGGGCCGCTTCGATGAGCTCTTGCCGTTTCGATAAATTGTTATCGAAATAGGCTGCAAACTGGCCATTTTCGTTGTAAAGGGCAAGGAAAACTTCTTTCGGCAGTAGGTAAGAGAGCGTGTCCTCAAGCGCGATGTAGTGATGACGTACCTTGTCTTCAAGTAACGAGCGTACATCGAACATATCGTCGTTGGCATAATGTGCGAACACTTCCTGTTGATCGTTGGAGCGCTCTTCTACCGCGCCTTTGATCAGAATATGTAAGTGGGGGTTCTTCTGTCCGCAGGATAAAATAACATCTCGAGCTCGATAGTAGGCGACGTCCAGAGACGATCGCAGTCGCGATTGTTGTGCTTCAGTTAAGCGATCGAACGGTGGAGATTGCATGTTAAATTTGTCAGGCATGAGAACACCCAATAATGATGGAAGGAACACTCTCTAAGTCTGACAAATTTCTTACCGGAAGCCAGACGACTTTGGTCTAAATTACGATGTTTTCGCTTGAAGATGCCAAATGTCGCAAAGTTAGTATTCCATCGAGGAAACGATAAGTTTCTTATTCTTCCCTTTTTATAATACGCATGGCGATCCATAATTCCCGGCTCGAACGTTGGTGTTCCCGTTTTAGGATATTAGTAATGTTGAAACCTTCTCCGTATGGCTGGATTTCCCAGTACTTTCTCGGATTCTTCTTTGCGTATGGCGTGTATCTGCCATTTTGGTCACTTTGGTTTAAGGATCAGGGCGTATCTTCGACAGATATCGGTTTGCTGGTCGGGTTAGGCCTTGCGACACGTTGTGTTGCCAATATCGTGATCACCCCACGAGTACACAAAGTCGAACATCTTATGCCTGCTTTACGTTGGTTGAGTTTCGCTGCCCTCCTTTTTGTTGGATTTCACTTTTTTACGGGTGGTAGCTTTTGGTTAATGGCACTAGCGACAGTGTTGTTCAATCTTTGTTGTGGACCGATTATTCCGTTGTCGGACGCGATGGCAAATTACTACGCTCGCCTGAAAATGCTCGATTATGGCCGCACGCGGCTATGGGGTTCGATCGCCTTTATCGCAGGCTCGACGGCAGTGGGCTACCTGGTGGCTGAATTTGGCTCCGATATGATCTTGTACACTGCGATGTTCGGCGTGTTTATCTCGTTGCTGTTTGCTATGCGACCGACTAACCCAATGCCTGTAACGCACGGTGGGCAAAGCGCAGAACGTCCAAAGCTGACCGCTCTTTTGACCGACAAGCCGATACTAAAATTCTTAGTGTTGGTGTCACTAATTCAGGGCAGTCATGCGGCTTACTACGGCTTTAGTGCGATTCACTGGAAGGCCGCTGGTCACTCGGAAGATGTCATTGGCTACTTGTGGAGCTTAGGAGTGGCCGCAGAAGTGGCAGTGTTTGCATTGAGTAAGCGCTTATTCGTAGGTTGGTCAATACGCGCGCTGTTTATTGCTGCTGCCGTTGGTGTAATGATGCGTTGGGGTATTACGGCGTCGACAACATCAATTATTGCTTTGGTGGTTGTTCAACTATTGCATGGTGTGACTTTCGCTACCGCACACATTGCCGCGATCCAATATATCCAAAACTCCGAAGAAAATAAGATCGTAGCGTTGCAAGCGTTGTATAACGCGATTCCGTTGGGCGCATTTATCGCGTTGATGACCGTATTGAGTGGCTGGGGTTATGAGCACTGGGGATCGCTTGTGTTCTGGGGCATGGCCGCGATGGGGTTATTGGCTCTGTTCATCAAGCTTGATTCGCAAGACCCACATCAGGTGGTTGATGTATCAGACAAGCCACTTGAAACACAGAATTAGACTTATGTAACAAAGGTTAAAAACTAAGCTTTGTCTCCGTTATCAAAGCAGTGTTAAATGAAACCTCTCCCTCATGGAGAGGTTTTTTTATTCTCTTGCTTTAAAAGTAGCAAGAAAGGCAAGAAAGGATATCGGATGCAAGGATGGCTGGTGGTTCCCGTTTCTTTAGCGTATTTGGGAGCTTTATTTATCATCGCGTGGTACGGCGACATTCAGAAAAGGTGGCTAGCGCGCTGGCGGCCTTGGATTTATAGCCTTTCCATTGCGGTGTACTGTACATCGTGGACCTTCTACGGCACGGTCGGGCAGGCCAGCAGTAATCCTTGGTCTTTCTTGCCTATCTATATTGCTCCCATTTTAGTGTTTACCATCGGATGGCGCGTTTTAGCTCGGCTTATTTTGATTGCTAAACGGGAACACATCACGTCGATTGCTGACTTTATCGGAGCACGCTACGGTAAATCCCAAGGTTTGGCCGTGGTTGTTACGCTCATAGCGGTTGCGGGAATTTTGCCGTACATCGCTTTACAGCTGCGTGGTATCACTATGGGGCTTGAAATCATTGCTCCGGAGCTGGCTACTGATTTTGGTTATCAAAACGATAGCGTGTCGTGGTTTGTTGTGGTCGCATTGGCGATTTTTACGATGCTATTCGGTACCCGCCACATTGATAACACGGAACACCATCGTGGGATGATGATGGCAATTGCCTTCGAATCCATTATCAAACTGCTGGCTTTTTTAGTGGTTGGTGTTTTCATTGTTTGGTTGGCGATGAACACCGAGAATTTGAGCTTAATTGATGTTGCCGCACAGACGTATCAGTCACCAAATATCCCGACTATATTGATTCATACTGTACTCACGATGCTGGCGATCGTTTGCCTTCCGCGACAATTCCATACGATGGTTGTGGAAAATGAACGTGCTCAAGATTTGCACGTGGCTCGTTGGTTGTTCCCCATTTATCTGATCTTAATGGGGATTTTTGTTTTACCTATTGCGTGGGTAGGGCAAGGTCTCTTGAGTGGCGCTTCGCCTGATACTTATGTCATCAGTGTGCCGATGTCGGTAGGGGCGAGTGAAATCGCCTTACTTGCGTTTCTAGGCGGTACTTCAGCGGCAAGTGGCATGGTTATCGTATCGACGATTGCCTTAGCGATCATGGTCTCGAATGACTTGGTTATGCCATTGCTATTGCGTCGCATGCGACTGACGCAGCGTAACCATCACCATTTTTCTGAATTATTACTGCGGATCCGCCGTGGTTTGATATTAGTTTTGTTGATTGGCGCGTGGTGTTTCTATCAAGCGTTGGACACTATTCATTCACTGTCTGCTATCGGCTTTCTCTCGTTCGCGGCTATCACGCAATTCGCTCCTGCGCTGGTTGGCGGTATGTATTGGCGTCAAGGGAATAAGAAAGGTGTGTATGTTGGCCTCGCGGTGGGTTTTGCTACCTGGTTGATTACGTTAATGAGCCAAACAGACATGCTTGCCGGAGACGCCAGTAATAACTTCCTGATCTGGTTGATTACGCCACCAGAGGTATTGGCTAGTTTTGATATCGCGATTTCAGATTGGGGGATGATCCTCAGTGTGGTCGCTAATGCAGTGTGTTTTGTTGTGGTTTCTATGGCTACCCGACCAAGCCTAAGTGAGCGCTTACAATCGGCATCATTCGTTGGTACACCGCTGCCTGAAAGCGAAAATATGAGTCTGTACCAGAGCCGCGTTACGGTTGCAGAACTGGAAATGCTAGCGTCTAGATTTGTAGGACGAACGCGAGTTAAAGCGGCGTTTCAAGCCTACTGGAGCCAGCAACGAGAAGAGTTGATGCCGAATCAACAAGCGCCATCTTCTCTGATTCGGCATACGGAGCGTGTGCTAGCAGGGGTATTTGGAGCATCTTCTGCTAAGTTAGTACTTACTTCCGCTCTGCAAGGAAGAAACATGCAGCTTGAAGAGGTGGCGACTATCGTCGATGAAGCCTCTGAACTGTACGATTTTAGTCGGGGTTTACTCCAAGGCGCGATTGAGCATATTGGACAAGGTATTGCGGTCGTCGATAAGCAACTACGCTTGGTAGCGTGGAACCAACGCTATTTAGAACTCTTTGAATTTCCGCCAGGCCTGATTCAAGTAGGTCGACCGATTGCGGATGTGATTCGGCACAATGCAGAGCAGGGGTTGTGTGGCCCTGGTGACCCTGATGACCACGTCCGTCGCCGTGTTTATCACCTTGAGCAAGGGACTCGGCACACCTCTTCTCGGGTTCGTCCCGATGGTCGCGTGATAGAGGTGCAAGGTAACCCAATGCCAGGTGGTGGCTTTGTGATGAGCTTTACCGACATCACCGTATTCCGTGATGCAGAGCAAGCACTGAAAGACGCCAACGAGACATTGGAAGAAAGGGTACGTCTGCGGACTCGAGAATTAGAACAACTTAACAAGCAGCTGGTGGAAGCGACGCAGCGCTCGGATTTGGAATCGAAGTCCAAATCACGGTTCTTGGCGGCAGTAAGCCATGACTTGATGCAACCGCTCAACGCGGCGCGTCTATTTGCATCTTCACTATCGGAAGTCGCCAAAGACAGCGAAGCCAAAAAGCTGTCAGCACACATTGAAAGTGCTTTAGAGGCTGCCGAAGACTTAATTGGAGATTTGCTGGATATCTCGCGTTTGGAATCGGGCAAGTTGGAAGTCAACGTGCATGGCTTTGCGTTAAATGATGTGTTATCGAATTTGAATGCTGAGTTTAGTGCGTTAGCCAAACAGCAAGGCATAGAGTTCACCATGATTCCGTCCTCACTCATGGTTAAGTCGGATCCCAAACTGCTGCGCCGTGTGGTGCAAAACTTCCTGACCAATGCGTTTCGTTATAACCCGAATGGCAAAGTCGCACTCGGTGTTCGCCGCGTGAAAGGGCGAGTGCGTATTGATGTATGGGATAATGGAGTGGGTATTGAAGAAGAGAAGCAGCAAGAGATTTTTGAAGAGTTTAATCGCGGAACTCAAGTTCGTTCCGACCAAGGTCTCGGACTTGGTTTGGCGATTTCGAAAGGAATTGCTCAGGTACTTGGGCATGAAATTTCGATGCGCTCTTGGGTTGGAAAAGGCAGTGTTTTTTCCATCACCCTAGATAAAGCTGATCATGTTCAGCCTCATCCAGTTCACGTGGCAATGAGTAAGCAATCTGAACTTGGTCATCTGAGAATCCTTTGTGTCGATAATGAGCCTGACATTCTAGTCGGCATGGAAAACTTACTTTCCCGATGGGGTTGCGATATACGAGTTGCGATTGATTTAGTTGAAAGTCTACAAGCGCTTGAGGATGGTTGGATTCCGGATGTAATTTTCTCCGATTACCGACTTGATGATGGTCGTACTGGTTTAGAAGTGCTACAGCAATGCCGCCTGAGATTAGGCCACAGCTTTGAAGGCGTCATCATCAGTGCAGATCGTACCGATGATATGCTTGATGGCATCAAAGCAAATGGGTTCAGCTTTATTGCTAAGCCAGTTAAGCCGCTTAAGCTGCGTTCGGTGCTCAATCGAGTCGCTTAGGATTGGAGTGTTTGAAAAATCGCTATAAAAAGAGACCTCCGAATGGAGGTCTCGATGTTTGTAATCTTAGTTGATAGGCTGAGTTTGCCGCTTATTCTGCGACGCCGCCTTGAGTCAGTTTGGCTGGATTAAGCAATCGCTCTAGTGTGGCTCTATCCAAATCAGTTTCTTCTTCCGCGACATCAATAATCGCGCGTCCCTGTTTGTAGGCTTTTTTCGCGACTTCTGCCGCTTTTAGGTAACCAATGACAGGGTTGAGAGCCGTGACCAAAATAGGGTTTTTGGCGAGTGCTACATCCAAGTTATCTTGGCGAACTTCAAACGTCGCAATGGCTTTGTCAGCTAAAGCGGTTGCGCTGTTAGAGAGTAACTCGATGCTCTCCAATACGTTATGAGCAATAACTGGCAGCATGACGTTAAGCTGGAAGTTGCCCGTTTGGCCTGCGACGGTAATGGTGGTGTCATTACCAATGACTTGCGCTGATGCCATAGCTGCGGCTTCTGGGATCACAGGATTTACTTTGCCAGGCATGATGGAAGAACCCGGTTGCAAGCCTTGTAATTCAATCTCACCTAAACCAGCTAATGGGCCTGAATTCATCCAACGAAGATCATTTGCGATCTTCATGATCGCAACTGCTGCTGTTTTGAGCTGTCCCGACAGAGCGACGATCGCATCTTGACTGCTTAAATTGAAAAAGAAGTTATCACTGGCCGTGAACTGAATACGAGTTGACTGGGTTAGGTTGCTAGCGAATAAGTCTGCAAAGCGTGGATCGGCATTGATCCCCGTTCCAACCGCCGTACCACCTTGGGCTAAGGCTTTTACAGCAGGAAGTGCTTGTTCAATCGCTTGTTTTGCGTGCTCGATTTGGAACTGCCAACCGCCAAGTTCTTGAGCAAAGGTAATTGGCATCGCGTCCATTAAGTGGGTGCGACCGGTTTTTACAACATCTTTCAATGCTTGCTGTTTAGACTCTAGTGTTTGGCTGAGGTGTGACAGTGCCGGGAAGAGCTGTTTTTCAATGGCTAATGCTGCGCTAACTTGAATGGCCGTCGGTACCACATCGTTGCTGCTTTGCCCCATGTTGACGTGATCATTAGGGCTGACAGTGCCGCCTAGATGCTGGGAGGCCAGTGTTGCAATCACTTCATTCGCATTCATATTTGAGCTAGTGCCTGATCCCGTTTGGAACACGTCAATTGGGAATTGCTCAATATGATTGCCTTCGATAATTGCTTGAGCTGCGTCAGCAATCGCGTTGGCAATATCTCCCTCAAGCAGCCCTAGCTGTGCGTTGGTGAGTGCCGCAGTCTGCTTGATGTGTGCTAACGCTTTGATAAAACCAGATGGCATTTTATGTTGACTGAATGAGAAGTTATCGACGGCGCGTTGAGTCTGGGCTTGGTAGAGAGCATCTGCAGGGACCGTTACTTCGCCCATACTGTCAGTTTCTATGCGGAATTCGGTGCTCATGGTAGGGATCCTTTTGGTTAATCGAGTGAGATTTGAATCAGGCGTAATTGTTGTTGTAGTGCGAGAAATTTCACGTCGCCTTGTTCAAACTGGTAGTAATAGCGTTTGAGGCAAAATAATGGCGTATGGATAGAATCGAGACAGACACGACGGAAGATACGACTGCGAGTTGAGTCTTGAATTGCGTCTAGTAAATGGAAATAAACCTGACGTAAAAACAGCTCACACAACAATAGATTTTCTTCATCGGCATCGTGTTCATAACAGGAAGACAACACCATTCCCCAATGAATATAGTCATGAATCACGTCTGGCTCAAAGCCATGTGGTGCGGCGAGAAGGAATCTATCTTGGGCTTTAAAAAATGCGTTAAAGATGTCCCGTTTGTTGTCCATAACCACCTCTCATTAAATGTAATGATAATTATTATCAATTAACTTGTGAGTTGGCAACCCTTTTTAGAGTAAGAGGTTGTTGAAGAAAGACTTACGGAAACAAAAGCCGACGCAAAGGCGTCGGCTGAGTAGGAATTCATTTATGCTGAGTGAAACTAAGTCACTGTCGTTTGAATACCGGTGAATTAGCTTGTCGCCGTTATTCAGTAAATAAGGTTTCGTACTTCACAAATGCGGTTTGTGTTTCACCATAATACAGTGTGCCGCCTGATTGAATGACGACTCTTAACCAGCTTTCTGCAGATGCAGGCTTTGGTAAGGTGATGTACCAGCTTTGGCCTGCTTGATCGGCGGGCTTCATATCAATCGGTTGAGCGTTTTTCTCTTTGTCACTCACAATAGAAACTTTAACCCCTTCGAGTGGGTAAGCGGCGTTGAGTGATAATTCTAAGTTATTTTTAGTGAGTTTTTCCGAGCGAAATTTCACTTTAAAATCGCCATTTTCCATATCACACAGACCGCTGGTGTAACGACAATTAGACTTACTCGCGAGTTTGTAAGTTTCCCCTTCTTGCGCCGCGTGGGGCTTCTCGCTGAGGGCCATATCGGTACCGAAGTAAGCGATCAAAGAGAGAACTGGCGCAATCAGTAGAGCGAGAATAAAGTGCTTGTTTTTGAACATCTTGGCTTCCTTGCAACGACATACTGCGAATATGGTAACTGAAAAGTGAGAATAAAAAAGCCCCGGACGGCTGGTTCCAAACGGGGCTTTTGTGGTTTTGATTAGTTTTTAGTGATCCACTGCACTACCAGCACCTACTGGCACGCGAACGTGTTCGACTAGGTCTTTCACTTCTTGTGGCGTTTCTGCTGTTACTTTGGAGACAGCGAATGCGACGATGAAGTTAAATAGTGCGCCAATAGCACCAAACGCGTTTGGCTCAATACCCAGGAACCAGTTTGTTCCCCAGCTTTCTAGATATTTCCAATCAGCAACGAAAAGGATGCCTTTGTGTTGGAATACGTAGAACAGCGTAATACTGATACCTGCAATCATACCGGCGATTGCGCCTTCTTTGTTGATGCTCTTGCTGAAGATGCCCATCATCAATGCAGGGAAGATGGATGAAGCGGCAAGACCAAAGGCGAGTGCTACCGTACCTGCGGCAAATCCAGGCGGATTTAAACCGAGATAGCCTGCGGCTGCTATCGCTACTGCCATTGATATTCGACTAGCAAGTAGCTCTTTTTTCTCGGATATGTTCGGATTGATAACCCCTTTGATTAAGTCATGGGAAATAGCTGAAGAAATGGCGAGTAGTAAACCTGCTGCGGTAGATAGTGCAGCTGCAAGACCACCTGCTGCCACAAGTGCGATCACCCAGTTTGGTAGTTTAGCGATCTCTGGGTTAGCTAATACCATGATGTCGTTATCAACGCGCAGTTCGTTGGTGGACGCATCTGAAGTGTATTGGATATTGCCATCGCCATTTTTATCGTCAAAACCGAGTAGTCCAGTTGTTTCCCAGTTTTTGAACCACGCAGGACGCTCGTCATACGCTAGGTGCTGACCCGGAGCTGGATTTACCGTATTCATTAGGTTGAGACGAGCCATCGCTGATACCGCTGGTGCTGTAGTGTAAAGGATTGCGATGAAGATCAGAGCCCAGCCTGCTGATGTACGTGCGTCGCGAACCTTCGGCACGGTAAAGAAACGGATAATTACGTGTGGTAGACCGGCAGTACCAATCATCAGTGACATGGTGTAGACAAACATATTAAGTGTGTCGCCACGTACTTGGGTCGTGTATTCACTGAACCCGAGTTCGGTCACCACTTGGTCAAGCCGATCGAGTAGATAGACATCGGTACCAGCCATGGTACTCCCCAGACCAATTTGTGGGATTGGGTTACCAGTGAGTTGCAGAGAGATAAAGATTGCAGGGATAGTGTAAGCAAGAATGAGTACGCAATATTGAGCAATCTGCGTGTAAGTGATGCCTTTCATGCCGCCAAGAACCGCGTACATGAAAACGATACACATACCAATTAATAGGCCAGTGGAGTAATCCACTTCTAAGAAGCGACCAAACGCAACGCCCACGCCTTTCATCTGACCGATAACATAAGTCACTGATGCGATGATAAGACAAACAACCGCTACGATACGTGCCGTGTTGGAGTAAAAGCGTTCACCAACGAACTCTGGCACCGTAAACTTACCAAATTTGCGTAGGTAAGGCGCTAGCAACAGCGCAAGCAGAACGTAACCACCAGTCCAACCCATTAGAAATACTGAGCCGCCATAGCCCATGAAGGCAATTAAGCCTGCCATTGAGATAAACGACGCTGCGGACATCCAATCGGCTGCGGTTGCCATACCGTTTGCAATCGGGTTTACACCGCCACCAGCAACATAAAACTCTTTGGTTGAGCCGGCGCGAGCCCAAATAGCAATCCCGATGTACAGGATGAACGTGGCGCCAACGACCAGGTAGGTAATAGTTTTCAAATCCATCTGAGTGACTCCTTATTCGTCCACGCCGAATTCACGGTCAATTTGGCGCATCTTCCATGCGTAATAGAAAATAATTCCTAGGAAGGCATAGATGGAGCCTTGTTGAGCAAACCAGAAACCGAGTTTGTAACCGCCCAGTTGAAATTGATTTAGTACGTCGACAAATAAAATGCCGCAGCCGAAAGACACGACGAACCAGATGACCATTAGGCCGATCATGAGCTTCACGTTTTTGTCCCAATAGGCTTTGGCTCTTTCTTCGCTTTCAAATGCCATTGCCGTCTCCTTACGATTGGTATTGTTGTTAATGAAATGTTTCAATATGTACATTAGCAAGGTGTTGGCAATAACTCTTTTCAACTTTAGTCGGGGTGTTAAAAATGAAGAATCCCCATATTATGGGCTCTTGCAGCGAACAAAGGGGTAAAATGTTATGTTAATAGACTGTTAAGTTAGCCAAAGGTCTAAAGGTTGATTGGATAAACAAGCATGATTAAGACGGGCCATTAATCTTTTCTTCATTGAACTTGGAGATGCTGTGTAAATATTGGTGGTGATCTTGTGGCTCTTAATGAGAGAAGGCGTAGATAAGAAAGCTCACAAGTAATTTATTTACATAAAGTTTTCGCATCAAATCACCGTTTTAACGCACAATAAAGTAATATAACTGAGTCATTCTCGTACAACCTCGCATTTTGAGACGGTGTAAAGGGGAGGCAGATTAGGGCATTACCTCATTAACGAAGTAGCCTTGCTCATCACAATTATTATCGTTTTTCATTAAGGGAGGGTGAGAATGGACGCAGACACCATTAACAGTTTTTTTCTAATAGGTGCGTTGTTAATCGCACTTAGCGTTCTTTTAAGCCCAGTGTCTTCTAAGTTGGGAATCCCAATTCTTTTGGTATTTTTAGCCGTTGGAATGCTGGCGGGGGAAGACGGCTTAGGCGGCATTTTATTCGATAACTTTTCGATCGCTTATTTGGTTAGTAACCTCGCATTAGCCATCATTTTGCTTGATGGTGGGATGAGAACGCGGGTCGCCAGCTTTAGGGTTGCGTTATGGCCCTCGGTCTCTTTGGCGACATTTGGCGTTGCGATCACCACCATTTTGACCGGGCTGATGGCAACGTGGTTATTCGACTTAGATTTATTGCAAGGCATATTGGTTGGTGCGATTGTTGGCTCCACCGATGCTGCCGCGGTCTTCTCTCTACTCAAAGGTCGTAGCCTGAACGAACGTGTTGGTTCAACGCTGGAAATTGAATCCGGCACCAATGACCCTATGGCGGTGTTTCTGACCGTAACTCTGATTGCTATTTTAGCGAACCCTGGCGCAGATTTAAGTGCGGGCTTTTTGGCGTTCAGTTTTCTTAAGCAGTTTGGTATCGGCGCGTTACTTGGCTTCGCTGGTGGCTGGATCTTATGGAAAGTTATCAATCGCAATCAATTACCAGATGGGCTGTATTCTATTTTAACGGTCAGTGGTGGCTTGCTTATTTTCGCTTTATCTAACACTTTGGGTGGCAGTGGTATTTTGTCGATTTACCTTGTTGGTCTTTTATTAGGTAACCGTCCAACACGCAGCCGCCACTCTATTCTTCATGTTTTAGATGGTATGACGTGGCTAGCTCAAATTGGTATGTTCTTGGTGCTTGGTTTGTTGGTTACACCATCCAATTTACTCTCTATTGCGTTGCCAGGTCTTGCGCTTGCTTTCGGTATGATTTTGTTTGCCCGACCAATCTCAGTTTGGATTGGTTTACTGCCATTCAAGAGTTTCACGCCACGTGAAAAGTGGTTTGTCTCTTGGGTAGGACTGCGTGGTGCTGTACCTATCATCCTCGCGGTATTTCCGATGATGGCAGGGTTGCCAGATGCTCAACTGTACTTCAATTTGGCATTCTTTGTAGTAATGGTGTCTTTGATAGTACAAGGGGGCACGTTGACTAAGGCGATGTCTCTTGCAAAGGTCGAGCTACCTTCTAAGCCTGAGCCAATTTCGCGTACGGGTGTAGAGATTTACCCGACCAGTGAGTGGGAGCTGTTTATCTATAGACTTAAAGCAGATAAATGGTGCATTGGTGAGCCATTACGTAGTCTTTCGATGCCGGAAGGAACGCGTATCGCCGCTGTATTTCGCAGTAAAGAGCTATTGCACCCATCCGGCAGTACGCGTCTTGAGGAAGATGATACCTTGTGTGTATTAGCACAAGAAAAGGATTTAGATGCACTGAGCTTACTGTTTAGTGAAGCCCCAGAGAAAGCGTCGCTAGCGCGATTCTTCGGTGACTTCTTCCTCGATATTGAAGTGAAGCTTGCCGATATTGCCGTGATGTATGGTTTGAATCTGGGGGATGAACCGCTGGATAAAAGTTTGAGAAACCTTGTCGAAGAGCAATTAGGTAGCACGCCAGTATTGGGAGACCATTTCGAGTGGCAAGGTTTGCATTGGATCGTCGCTGATGTTGTTGATCAGCAGGTCACTAAAGTCGGTATCCGATTGCCAAACGAAAAAAGTAAGTCTGACGATAAGACGTCAATCTAGTCGCTCATTTCCGTCAGCATAATCACGGCTTGCGTGCGGTTCTTTACACCGAGCTTACGGAAAATCGCTGTCATGTGCGCTTTTATGGTGGCTTCTGAAACATTCAATTCGTAAGCGATTTGCTTGTTCAGCAAGCCATCGGACAACATTCCCAACACTTTATATTGCTGTGGTGTTAGCGCAGCAATCTTTTCCGCTAAGTCATTACATGCCGCGTTATTGGTGATCAACCCTTCAGGGAAGTATGGGTCGCCATTCAGCACTTGATTGAGTGCGTTCACTAATTCGCGCATGTCGCTGGACTTGGGAATAAAACCAAATGCACCATGGCTTTTCACCTGCGTCACGATCGCCGGCTCTTCACTCGCTGAAACGACGACGATAGGTAAATCTGGATGCTCTGCTCGCAAATGAATCAAGCCAGACATACCATTTGCTCCTGGCATTTTGAGATCCAATAGCACTAAATCTGGCTCTTCCTCTCGTTCTAACAAAGCCAGAAGTGCGTCGAGTGAGTCCGCTTCCAGCAAATTTGCACCACTAATAGCCATGTGGATAGATTGAAACAAGGCATTCCGGAAGAGTGGGTGATCATCTGCAATAATGATGGTGTAGGTCGAATCCATGACGTTAAACACTTTTGACTATTTCGTTAAATTTATTATTGTCCAGCTTTGAGAGAGTGGACAATATTTATTCGCTAAAAGTCTGAACCAAATCGACTTTTATTAGGAAAATTGCATATAAACGCAATGTTCTTATTCAAATCTGAGCAATAAAAAACGCCAGTGGACATCACTGGCGTTTGAATATCTGGTTATCAGAACTGCTTGATATGCTCTAAGAAAGGCTCGGCTTGCATAAAGCCCGTCAAACGAGCGTTTGAAACGTGTTCACCACTGGCATCCCAAAACTCAATTGTTGGTAAACCAAGCACACTCATGTGCTTCAGTAGTTCGATGTCTTGCACTTGGTTTTTGGTCACGTCCGCTTGCAGAAGAATGAAGTCTTGCAGTTTGGCTTCGACGCTTGGGTCATGGAAGGTGTACTTTTCAAACTCTTTACATGCTACACACCAATCGGCGTAGAAATCGAGCATGACGGGTTTACCTGCCGCTTTCGCAAGTGCCAGTTGTTCTTCAAGCTCCGCCACGTTAGCAATGCGAGTAAAGCTAACAGTGGCTTGCTGAGTTTGTGTTGTGCTGTTGCCAAACCAGTAATTTAAGATAGGTTGTGCTGAGGCTAGCAAACCTAAGACGGCGATTATGCCCACGGCACTTTGTTTCCAGCCACCAAACTCTAGACTGTTTTTGATGTGGTATAGCCAACCAAAAGCAGCAATACCCAGTGCTGACCACAGAATCGTTGACCACATTTCTGGCATGATGCGTTCTAGTAAGAAGATAGGTGCGGCAAGCAGAATAAAGCCGAAGAGTGTTTTCACTCGGTCCATCCAACCACCTGCTTTTGGTAGCAGTTTGTTGCCGAAGACCGCAACAAGAATCAGCGGAATACCCATGCCCATCGCCAGCGCGTATAACGCGATACCACCGGTAAGCAAATCGCCGCTTTGTGCAACGTAAAGTAGCGCACCAGACAGAGGCGCTGTGGTACATGGTGAGCATACCAGTCCAGAAATCGCCCCCATAGCGAATACGCCTGCACTGCTGCCGCCTTGTTGTTTGTTGCTGAGGTTGTTTAACCACGTTTGCACGCCACTTGGCAGTTGCAGGTTATAAACACCAAACATAGACAAAGCGAGTGCGATGAACAGTACGCTCAAACCAATCAGCACATAAGGGTGTTGCATTGCTGCTTGGAACTGCATGCCAGCAGACGCGACCACAAGGCCGAGTAGGGTGTAAGTCAGCGCCATGCCTTGCACGTAGACGAATGACAAGCCTAGCGCGCGGCGTTGGCTTAGTTTGCCACTGCCAAGCACTATGCTGGTCAGAATTGGGTACATCGGTAGCACACAAGGTGTAAACGCCAAGCCCACACCAAGCGCCAAGAACAGAAGTGGTGTCCACCAGTTATCAGCAAGGTTGGCTGCAAGGCTATCTTGCTGTGTTACTGGAGCTGATGGTGTGTCGGCAGAACTAGATGATTGCACCGCTGGTGGCGTTGCTGTTGGTGCCTGTTCTGCTTTTGATGCAGTTGTCGCCGTTGTTGAATCTGAGTTCGACGAAGTAAACGCGCTGATAGGAATCACGCGAGTTTCTGGCGGGTAACAGAAGCCTGCTTTCGCACAACCTTGGTATTGCACCACCACGCGCGCACCGTCTTGCCAATCATACATTGGTACGTTAACGAAGAGAGGTTGCGTATAGATATGCACGTCACCAAAGAATTCATCTTTATGCGGTGTGCCGTCTTCCATTTGCAGTTCGCCTAGCGATACTTTCTCACCAGCTACAGACAAGCGCTCTTGATATAGGTAGTACCCGTCACGTACCTGCCAATCGAGCATCAATTTGTCATCTTGCTGGTAGAAGTTAAATGGAAACGCCTGATCAACCGGAACAAAGCTGTCGCTGCTGCTACCAAAGCTGTTGTTCTGGCTATTGTTAAACTGGTCTTTGCCAAATAAAGCTAAAGACGGAGTGGAAAAGGTAATGAGCCCTAAGAGTAAAACGGAAAGTAATGCGCGCATAAAAGAGTTAATTCATCTTAGATAATTGCCGTTAGTGTAACTCAATCAGACCCGGAGGCGAGTCAATAAGTTTCATGAAAATGAAGATTTATTGAGCATAAATCAAGACAACAGGCAATAAAAAAGGGAGCCGAAGCTCCCCGAGTAAGACTCTGTTTCTACTAGATCAGTAGACCACCGAATGCGAAGCCAAGTGCTACCGCAGAAGCGATGGTTACCACACCAGGTACAAAGAATGGGTGGTTGAATACGTACTTACCGATACGAGTTGAACCCGTGTCGTCCATCTCAACCGCTGCTAGAAGCGTTGGGTAAGTTGGCAGCACGAATAGCGCACTTACTGCTGCGAAAGATGCAACTGCGGTAAGTGGTGCGACACCGATTGCTAGTGCTGCTGGCATCAGCGCAACCGTGGTTGCACCTTGTGAGTAAAGCAGCATTGAAGCGAAGAATAGAACGAGTGCTAGCATCCATGGGTAGTCTGCTAGTAGCGCACCCGCAACTTCTTTGATGCCGTCAACGTGCGCGTTAACGAACGTAGAACCTAGCCATGCCACACCAAGAACACACACACACGCTGTCATACCAGAGCGGAATGTTGCTGCGGCTGGGATTTTGCCAGCATCGATTTTACAGCTCATTACGATAGCTGCCGCAGCTGCGAGCATTACCGTCATGATAGCTTCGTTACGGCCTAGAGCAGGGTTCTCGATAAGACCCACAGAGCCAGAAATTGCTGCTGCGTAACACACGACAAATGCAATTGCGCCTAGGAAGATGAAGGTTGCTTTCTTCGCTGTTGGTAGGATTTCGCGTTTTGCTTCTGTATTTAGCTTGATTAAGCCTTTTTCTAGACGCTCTTGGTATTCAGCATCGTCTTTTAGCTCACAGCCCATGAAGTTCGCCACGAACGCACCGATCATGCACGCGATGAACGTCGTTGGGATACAGATTGCTAGTAGTGTTAGGTAGTCAACGCCAAATGGGTGCAGCATTGCCGCGAACGCTACAACAGCCGCTGAGATTGGTGATGCGGTGATAGCGATTTGCGATGCTACGACCGCGATAGACAGTGGACGAGAAGGGCGCACGCCTTGGCCTTTCGCTACTTCTGCAATCACTGGCAAAGTAGAGAATGCCGTGTGGCCAGTACCCGCCATTAATGTCATTAGGTAAGTTACGATAGGCGCATAAAAGGTGATGCGCTCAGGATGCTTGCGCAAAAAGTTTTCAGCAACTTGCACCATCCAGTCTAAACCACCAGCGACTTGCATTGCTGCGATAGCGGTGATTACAGACATGATGATCAAAATTACGTCAACGGGAATGTAAGCTTGGCTTGTTGGTACGCCCAAGATCAAAGACAACGCAATGACCCCAGCACCACCGGCAAAACCAATGCCGATACCACCGATTCTTGCCCCCAAATAGATGAAGAGCAGAACCACGAAGAGTTCGACCATGACCATATTGATACCTCTTTAGTTTTTTATTTGATTCTGATTTTTTGAACACTCAGGAACAGGAGTAAATGCTCAGAGAATGAGAACCTAGTGGTTTAGCGGCAATAAAAGCATATAAAAAATGTGGTTAACCGTATGAGAGCCTAAAAAAGGGGCCTGAGTGGCCCCCTTCGGATTCGTTATTACTCGTAACGTTTTGCTTTGTAAGTAGGATGCATGAAGTTTTCTACTGACAAGATTTCATCAAGCTCCTCTGCTGTAAGCAGACCGCGCTCTAGCACGACTTCACGAACACTCTTGCCAGTTTCTGCACAAATCTTACCTACGATGTCACCTTCGTGGTGGCCGATGTATGGGTTTAGGTAAGTGACGATACCGATAGAGTTGTAAACGTAGTTTTCGCAAACTTCTTTGTTCACTGTGATGCCGTCGATACATTTATCACGTAAGTTCACACACGCGTTGTGTAGTAGAGAGATAGACTCAAACACACTTTGTGCGATCACAGGTTCCATTACGTTTAGCTGTAGCTGACCGCCTTCTGCTGCGAAAGAAACCGTGTTGTCGTTACCGAGAACTTTGAAGCAAACTTGGTTTACTACTTCTGGGATAACTGGGTTTACTTTAGCTGGCATGATTGAAGAGCCTGCTTGCATTTCAGGTAGGTTCAATTCATTTAGACCCGCACGAGGACCAGAAGAAAGTAGACGAAGGTCGTTACAGATCTTCGATAATTTCACTGCTAGGCGTTTTAGCGCGCCGTGAGTCATTACGTATGCACCACAGTCAGACGTTGCTTCGATAAGGTCTTCTGCTGCAACAACGTCAAGGCCTGTTACTTCCGCTAGGTGTTTTACTGCAAGCGCTTGGTAGCCAGTTGGTGTATTTAGACCAGTACCGATTGCGGTTGCGCCTAGGTTGATTTCTAGGAGGAGTTTAGATGTGTAATCTAGAGCACGAATCTCTTCGTTTAGTGTTACCGCCCACGCATGGAACTCTTGACCTACTGTCATTGGTACTGCGTCTTGAAGCTGAGTACGGCCCATTTTCAGTACATCTTTAAACTCAACGGCTTTAAGTTCGAATGCGCCTTTTAGGTACTCAATTGCTTCCATTAGCTTGTGTACGCTGTTGTATACCGCAATACGGAAACCTGTTGGGTACGCACAGTTGGTTGATTGGCTCTTGTTTACATGGTCATTTGGGTTAACAAATTCGTATTGGCCTTTCTCTTTACCCATCAATTCAAGCGCAACGTTTGCGATCACTTCGTTCGTGTTCATGTTAACTGAAGTGCCTGCACCGCCTTGGAATACGTCTGATGGGAACTGATCCATACACTTGCCAGTTTCTAGGATCAAATCACACGCTTCGATGATGTAGTTTGCAACGTCTTTTGGAATAGCGCCAAGTTCTTTGTTTGCTAACGCTGCTGCTTTTTTGGTCATTACCATGCCGCGTACAAATTCTGGTACGTCAGAGATGGTCATATTAGAGATGTTGAAGTTCTCGATCGCACGTAGCGTATGAATACCGTAGTACGCATCTGCAGGGACATGACGTTGACCTAATAGATCTTCTTCAATACGAGTGGCTGGGTTTGCTGTTTTTGGAGCATCAGATAGGGTAGCCATAGCAGGATCCTTAGATGATAATTCTGATAATAAAGTTATTTATTAGCCATTTCTGCAATCTAGAATCCATTCATCAGAATTTTTGGCTGGAAAATCCGTCCTGACTTATGTGGCACATGATACTGCACCTAGCGCATAAAAATAGTAACTAGATCACCTTTTTCGTTTTTCATGAGTCAATAATTTGCAAAGTATGAACGGGTTATTAATAACCCTTTATGGGTACTCGATTTTCCTCGACAAACATGAGTTTTTAGAGTTCGAAATTAGCACTTTAAAAGCACGAAAAAATCGGTATGCAATTGAATGAAACGCGCTCCCGCTACTTTGTCTAAAAGAGAAGGAGACCAGTATGAACACGCTTTTTTACAACGATTCGTTTGAGCTTAGTCTGCTTTTACCATTACACTGAATTAAACAAAGGAGGGCGTGTGTTTCCTATCTTATTATTAGCGTTTATTTTTGTTCCGATCATTGAAATCGGCTTATTTATTCAGGTGGGCGGTTTTTTAGGTTTATGGCCGACCATTGCACTAGTCTTAATCACGGCATTTGTTGGTGCATCGTTGGTTCGTAGCCAAGGTATACAAACACTGATGTCAGTACAGGGGCGTCTTGAACAAGGTGAAATTCCAGCCCAGCAAATTTTTGAAGGCGTAATGCTAGCGGTGGCTGGCGTGTTACTGTTAACCCCGGGCTTTATGACCGATGCCCTTGGTATGTTGGTGTTGCTTCCTGCGCCACGCGCCGCGATAGCTAAATACTTGATGAGCAAAATGGTGGTGAAAACCATGCATGGCGGTGGCTTCCAAGGTGGTTTCTCTAACCAGGGGCCATTTGAGCAAGACCCGTTCCGTCGTGACCCATTTGATTCCCAGTCAGATAATGGCAAGACCTTCGAAGGGGAATACGAGCGTAAAGACGATGATGATCGCAACAAGCTCAACTGATTGAGTTAGTCAGTAAAGAAAACAAAAGGGCGCACCAAGCGCCCTTTTCTGTATTTGGAATTCGTGCTGCTTACAATGCGCCTTCAAAGCCCATTTGACGCCATGCTTCAAAAGCAATGATCGCAACGGCATTCGAAAGGTTTAGGCTGCGTGCGTCCGGCATCATTGGAATGCGAATACGCTGCTCCATTGGCAAGCTATCGATGATTTCAGCAGGCAAACCACGAGTTTCTGGACCAAACATCAAAACATCACCCGTTTGGTATTGTGCATCAACGTGGTGACCTGTGGTTTTGGTGGTGCAGGCAAACAATCGGTAGTTACCTTGCCTCTCTTTCTCTAAATATTCTAAGAACGCTTGATAGTTTTTATGACGCGTTACGCGAGCTAAATCATGGTAATCCAAACCAGCGCGGCGGACTTTTTTCTCTTCAAGATCGAAACCCAGAGGTTCAATTAAGTGAAGGTTTGCACCGCAGTTGGCGCATAGTCGAATGATGTTGCCGGTGTTCGGCGCGATTTCTGGTTCGTATAAAGCGATATCAAACATGGTATTGAAATAGAGTTGGTCAAAGAGAGGGGCAGTATATACCCAAGTCACCGAGATATGCGAGATTCAGCAAGATTGACCTGGGTATGAAAGCAGGCATTAGCGCGGATGTTAATACCGTAAGTAGCGATGCTCTTTATAAGAGAGCGTGAGCATAGTTTTCTTCAACTGCTCGCCAGTTGACGACGTTCCACCACGCATCAATATATTCTGGGCGACGGTTTTGGTAGCTGATGTAATACGCGTGCTCCCACACGTCTAATGCGAGGATTGGTTCACCGTGCACATCCACTACATCCATCAGAGGGTTGTCTTGATTACTGGTGGACGTAATGTGAATCTCACCATCTTTTACGATCAGCCATGCAAAGCCAGACCCAAAGGTATTGATGGCTGCTTGGGCAAACGCTTCTTTAAATTGCGCAAAGCTACCAAATTTATCGTTAATTGCTTGAGCAAGCGCGCCTTGAGGCTCTCCGCCACCGTTTGGTGACATGCAATTCCAATAAATGATGTGGTTGTAATAGCCGCCACCATTATTACGTACCGCAGGGCTGAGCTTAGAGATATTGTCAAAGATCTCGTCTAATGACTGAGTTTCGAGCTCGCTCCCTTCAACGGCATTTACAAACTTATCAAAGTACGTCTTGTGGTGTTTGCTGTAATGCACTTCCATGGTTTTCGCGTCGATGTACGGCTCTAGCGAATCGTACGGGTAAGGCAGAGCGGGAAATGTATGTGACATAGTAAATCCTCCTTAATTGGAAAATTCACTTTAATGCTAACGATAATTATTATCAACTTTGATCTTTGTAAGGGTATTCTAAGAAGACCTCACCAATTTCTAAAGTGAGGGTGGGGCTGTGAATCACTCACTCTAGAAATATGGTGCGAATTATTGTTAGTTCATCAAATTGAGACTAACAATTGATCGGTAAGGTGATACTCATGCGCAATCCGCCTAAAGGACTTCGGCTGGCTGCGATCGTGCCACTGTGCTGGCGAATGGCACTTTCGGTAATGGTTAGGCCGAGACCTGTGCCGCCAGAGTGGCGATCGCGTGCCGTTGAAACGCGATAGAACGGGCGAAAAATCGCGGCCAGTTCCTCTTCTGGTACACCTTCTCCATTATCGTCAACCGTGATACGAAGCGTATCGTCATCGGCTTTGATGTCGATTTGTACCTCATCTTTTCCGTAGTAAATGGCGTTACGAACGATATTTTCCACCGCACTCATCAGCAGTTTAGGGTTACCGGAAATATTGCGCTTAGGTAATTCTGAATAGTGTAGCTGTTTGCCCATTTGCTCTGCTTCAAACTGCGCATCTTTAATGATTTCTTCCCATAAACTTTCTAGTGGCTGTGTTTCGCGAGTCATATGACTGTTCGCCTGCATGCGAGAAAGCTCTAATAGTTCGCTGATCATCTGTTCCAAGCGCTGCGCTTCGGTATCGATACGAGTCAGTTCTGGGCTTTCGCCTTGTTTACGCGTCGCTAATGCGCTTGCCATGCGCAGACGAGTTAAAGGTGAGCGCAGCTCGTGAGAGATATCGGATAGCAAACGTTGTTGTCCTGAAATCATTTGATTAACCGCTTCGACCATCTGGTTGAAGCTGCTGCCTGCTTGACGAAATTCCGCCGTACCTTTTTCTAAATTTGGGTCTGTGACAAATTCACCTTTCGCCACACGTTGAGCAGCGGCTTCAAGACGACGTGCAGGCTGACTCAAAGCCCAAGCAAGCCATAACAGCAATGGTGTACTAACCAGCATGACCGCAAGCAAGAGCTGGAATGGGTGATCAAACAGACGCAGGAGTAGAGGTGGTGGCTCATTCCACTTGAAGCCCACGTACATCAAGATATCGGAACCTGCCAAAGTGATAGGAATTGGGCCCGCAATCATGTATCGACCATACAGCTTCTGCTTTGGATTATTGTAATCTTCGATACTGGTGACAAAGTTTTGCATGGCACGCAATTGAAAATTGCTGCGTTTTTCTGTCGTAAGAACATTACCGCTGTAGTCAGAAAAAAAGACTCGTGGGCGAGGGTCGTGCTTGCCGTGGCGGTTGCCCTCGATACGAAAAAGTATGCGGCCTAAATCAGTTTGCTGGCTGTATTTTTGTTGGATTGAGTCACGCGTTTCTACCATACGTTTGTAGTGTTCTTCTGGAATATCGCGAGCTTTGCGTGGGTCCAAATGTGGCAGTGATAGCACGGCTATCAATACTAATAACATGGTGAACCAAAAAATGGCAAAGATGCGTCCATACAGGCTATTGATGTTTGGCAGTTTGATGCGTGATAGGTGCATTAATCCTCCTCAAGCAGCATGTAGCCACGACCACGCAGGGTTTTAATTCGCGGCTTGCCATTGCTTTGATCTGGTAATTTTTTACGTAAGTTCGAGACATGCATATCGATAGCGCGATCAAAAGCAGCGAGTCGTTTACCAAGCACATCTAAGCTCAGTGTCTCTTTGGTCAGCACTTGTCCTGGGTTTTGTACGAAGTGGGTGAGTAGCGCAAACTCGGTTGCCGTGAGGTCGAGTAGCTGTTGCTCACAATACGCTTCTTGCTTACCGGGATAGAGGCGGATTTCTTGATACTCAATGCAATCGCTGTTTTTGGTATTTTTTTGTGTGCTGCTAGTGCGGCGTAAAATCGCACGGATACGCGCCAACAGCTCTCGGTCACTAAAAGGTTTTGGTAAATAATCATCCGCGCCCAGTTCCAAGCCGATCACGCGATCAATTTCTTCCCCTTTAGCGGTCAGCATCAAGACGGGAGTTTCCCAATTTTCACGTAAGCGTTTCAGCGTTTCCATGCCATTGAGTTTTGGCATCATGACATCCAACAAAATCAAATCAATCTTATCATTGATCGCGGCTAAGCCGGCTTCACCGTCATTTGCTTCGCTGACGTCAAACCCTTCGAAACTGAGTACTTCTTTTAATAAGCTGGTTAGCTCGATATCGTCATCGATTAAAAGAATGTTTGCCATGGGGGCACCTATAGTAAGTTACCGATAGCCTAATATTACATTGGAATGATGCGCAACGAAGAGGAGAAAAATCACTCTTTACGATTCTTTACGCTCCCTATACGTCGCTTTACCTAGCGGGTCGTATTCTATACTCAAGCGCTGTGAGAACAGCTCAGAAGAACCACTCACCTGTGTAAGGAATCGTATTATGAAGTCTGCAAAAAAACTTGTGTTAGCTGCTGTTGTTCTACCTCTTACTCTTGGCGCCGCAAGCGCATTCGCTTACGGTGGTAAAAACCATCATAAAGGCCCTCGTGACGAATGCGGCATGGGTATGGACCGAGGTGTCATGCGTCAACTAGACCTGACTGATGCACAAAAAGATCAGCTAAAAGAAATGCGTGAAGCAAACAAAGCAGAAATGAAAGCAAAATTCGCTGATGGCAAAGAAGCACGTATGGCTGAGCGTCAAGCGCATCACGCAAAAGTACAATCGCTTTTGCTGGCGGATAACTTTGATGAAGCTCAAGCTAGCGAATTAGCAAAAGAGATGGTTGAGCGCCAAACGGAACGTCGCGTGCAAATGCTAGAAAGAAAGCACCAAATGCTTAGCGTATTAACACCTGAGCAGAAAGCGAAATTTGTTGAGCTACAAAATGAACGTATGCAAGAGTGTGGCGACAGAATGCACAAGCGCATGGAAAAGTCGCGCAATAATTAAGTCATTAATTGATGTTATATAAAGAGGCAGCCATTGGTTGCCTCTTTTTGATCTGGTTATTTCATGGTCATTCAATATACTCAACGTATGGTTTTAGTTAACTCTTTGATTATGAAACAGCAATACGCACGTTTAGTTACGACCGCCGCTTGGACTGCAACCATTGTGGCGACGCTTCTTCTGATAGTAAAAGTCATCACGTGGTGGGTAACCGGCTCAGTGAGCTTATTGGCGTCATTGATTGACTCCATGTTAGATATCGCGGCTTCGGTTGTGAATCTTGTGGTGGTTCGTTACGCCTTACAACCGGCAGACCGCGAACATACGTTTGGACATGGTAAAGCTGAGTCCTTAGCGGCCCTAGCCCAAGCAATGTTTATTTCGGGCTCGGCAGTATTTTTGATTCTTAACGGGATTGACCGATTTTTCCGCCCACATGCTTTACACGCACCGGAGTTAGGTGTGTATGTATCGCTGTTTGCGATTGTGGTCACACTTGGCTTGGTGATGTTCCAAAAACATGTGGTTCGCGTGACGGGGAGCCAAGCAATAGCGGCGGATTCTCTGCATTATCAGACTGACTTGTATATGAATGCTGCGATCATGGTTGCTCTGGGGCTCAGTTATTTTGGAGTGACTCAAGCGGATGCTGTGTTTGCGATTGGTATTGGTGTCTTCATTCTTTATAGCGCTTTCAAAATGGTCAGCGAAGCGATTCAAACCTTACTTGATAGAAAGTTGCCCGATGAAGAGCTTGAGCAAATTAACCAAGCTTGTTTGAGCGTAAAAGGGGTATTGGGCGTGCATCAGTTACGCACGCGAATGTCCGGACCGACGCGCTTTATACAGTTGCATTTAGAGCTAGACGATAACTTACGATTAATTGAGGCGCATTACATCGCTGATAAAGTGGAAGATAATTTATTGGCTCTGTTTCCTGATGCGGACGTACTGATCCATCAAGATCCATTGTCTGTCGTTTTCGGACCTGAGAAAGAGCAGAAAGCGCAAGATTGGTAGGCTTGAAAAATCCATCAGTGCCCGACGACAAACAGGTACTTATTGACTATCTTTCCATCAATACTTATTAAGATTCGTGATCCTGATATGAATCAACAAAGTTTCATAGAGAAACTGTAATACTCTTACATAAGTAGAAAAGTTACATAAAAAAGTGCGTTTTCATTGGTAATCCTGTAGAGGAAATGTAACATAACGCACAGTTCTGGATTATGCAGGTTGCTTGGTAACAAGGGGCCTAAAAGAAAATTAAATAATTGATTGCCAAAGATCGAGGGTGAGCATGATTAAGAAGATCGGTGTTTTAACAAGTGGCGGTGACGCACCTGGTATGAACGCTGCGATACGCGGCGTAGTACGTACAGCACTATCCGAAGGATTGGAAGTATTCGGTGTGTACGACGGCTACCTAGGCCTATACGAAGGCCGCATCGAGAAGCTAGATCGTTCTAGCGTTTCAGATGTGATCAACAAAGGTGGTACGTTCCTAGGTTCTGCACGTTTCCCTGAATTTAAACAAGTGGAAGTTCGTGAAAAAGCGATTGAGAACCTGAAAAAACATGGTATCGATGCACTAGTGGTAATCGGTGGTGATGGTTCGTACATGGGTGCGAAGAAACTGACTGAAATGGGTTACCCATGTATCGGTCTTCCGGGCACAATCGACAACGATATCGCAGGTACGGATTACACTGTGGGCTACCTAAGTGCACTAAACACCGTTATCGATGCAATCGACCGTCTACGTGATACTTCTTCATCTCACCAACGCATTTCAATTGTAGAAATCATGGGCCGTCACTGTGGTGATTTGACTCTGATGTCTGCAATTGCGGGCGGTTGTGAATACATCATCACTCCGGAAACTGGTCTAGACAAAGACAAGCTGATCAGCAACATCCAAGATGGTATCGCTAAAGGTAAGAAACACGCGATCATCGCGCTTACTGAGCTAATGATGGATGCTAATGAACTAGCACGTGACATCGAAGCCGCGACAGGTCGTGAAACTCGTGCAACAGTACTTGGTCACATCCAACGTGGTGGTCGTCCAACTGCATTTGACCGCGTACTAGCATCTCGTATGGGTAACTACGCTGTTCACCTATTGATCGAAGGTCATGGTGGTCGTTGTGTAGGTATCGTGAAAGAGCAACTTGTTCACCACGATATCATCGACGCAATCGAAAACATGAAGCGTCCAGTACGCAACGATCTATACAAAGTTGCTGAAGAGTTGTTCTAAGCAAGCTTGAAATAGATAAACAAAACCGCGGCTTTCCGCGGTTTTTTTGTATTTGAGAATCAACAAAAAGAAACTAGTGATAGACGAGTGTTAAGACACGCTGCTCTGCTCTATGAGCGTTAATTTTCGCTCGCGCAGCGCAAACAAGTAGCCCAGTAGCCCACCCAACGTATTCCCAACCGCGATACCGATAAACAAGCCTTCAATGCTGTAGATTTGGCTCCCGATCCACGCCGATGGCAAGGTAAAAATGAACAGCCGCATAAAGCTCCACTGGAATGCACGCAATGGCTTGTGCATCGCATTCAAACCACTGACTAACATCATTACGATGCCTTGGAAGCCATAACTAAATGGCACCACCAGTAAATAATGCCAAAGCAGGTTTTTCACCGCATCTTCCTGAGAAAACAGCGCAGCCAGAGGAATGCTCAGTGGCACCATCATCAAGAAGATAAACCCTTGGAATACCACTGCAAAACGCATGCTAATAAATAAACCGGAAAAGGCTCGTTGCGGTTGTTTGGCTCCTAAATTTTGTGCCATAAACGGTGTGAGGGCAGAGGTCAGCGACATCAATACTAAAATCAATATAGACTCAATACGCTGCGCTGCGCCGTAAGCAGCAACCGCCGCTGTACCGTGGTTGGATAACAGCATCATCAGAATGGCACCGGACAACGGATTCATCGCGTTTGATAGCGCTGCAGGGGTACCAATTTTTAGTGTCTGTTGCCAGTCTTGTTTCAGCAAAGCCCATTGGGGTTGAGCAAGCAATTTTTCCCGTTTAATTAGCACATAGAATGAGCCACACAAAGCACCTAACCAGCTAAAGGCACTTGCTATGGCTGCGCCTTGAATGCCAAGTTCCGGAAAAGGGCCATAACCGAAAATCAACAATGGATCGAGCATGCCATTAATCAAACCAGCCAACATCATGACTTTTGCTGGTGTTTTTGTGTCGCCAGTAGCTCGGATAGCACTGTTGCCCGCCATTGGGATAACTAGCAGAGGAATGGTGAGATACCAGACCTGCATATATTGCTCAATAAGAGGGATGAGATCATCAGACGCACCAAGAAAACGAAACAATGGCGCAATGGTGGTAAAGCCAATAGAAGACGCGATAGCCACAAGTAACACGGCTAACAACAAACCGTGGGTGGTGAACCGTGCAGCTTGTGGTGCATGACCTTGCCCAAGCAAGCGACCAATATTGGTCGATAGTCCCATCCCAATCCCCATCGTAATGCAGTTAACCGCAAAGGTTACAGGAAAGGTATAGCTGATAGCCGCTAGCGCTTGAGTGCCAAGCAACGAGATAAAAAACGTGTCCACCAAGTTAAACATCAAAATTGCGATCATGCCCATGGTCATGGGTACGGTCATTTTCCGCAGCGTTTCAGGAATGGGTGCGGTCAACAAACCATGCTTATCGGTCGCTTGGGGTTCCAGCTTGTTATTTTCCTGCATGTGTGACAACTATCTGGTGAGCAAACTGCAAGGATACAAGAAAGCGAGATGCCGAGCGAGTGAGCATTTCTAACGCAAACCGTTGCCTAGTTGTTCGTTATTTTAACTAAGTCACAAAAATTTTGTGCCACCCCCTTGGGATCGCTGCTTCGACCCCTTATATAGGGATCACGTGTCTGGGGCTACAATCCCTAAGGACAATTATCAAATAAACATGGAAATTTTCAGGAGAGACGACCGATGAACATTCGTCCATTACATGACCGAGTTATCGTTGAACGTAAAGAAGTTGAATCTAAGTCTGCTGGTGGCATCGTTCTGACTGGTTCTGCTGCAGAAAAATCGACTCGCGGTGTTGTTCTAGCTGTGGGTAAAGGCCGCATCCTAGAAAACGGCACCGTACTGCCACTAGACGTTAAAGTCGGTGATACCGTTATCTTCGCTGAAGGTTACGGTACAAAAACTGAAAAAATCGACGGTAAAGAAGTGCTTGTCATGTCTGAAAACGACATCATGGCGATCGTTGAATAATAGCAATCATTGAGTAATTTTTTGCTCAGATTCAATTACGAAATTACACACAAAGAATTTTAGAAAGGAAATCAAAGATGGCTGCTAAAGACGTTAAATTTGGTAATGACGCACGAGTTAAAATGCTGGAAGGTGTAAACGTTCTGGCTGACGCAGTAAAAGTAACACTGGGTCCTAAAGGACGTAATGTCGTTCTAGACAAATCTTTTGGTGCACCGACTATCACTAAAGATGGTGTATCAGTAGCGCGTGAAATCGAGCTGGAAGATAAATTCCAGAACATGGGCGCACAAATGGTTAAAGAAGTTGCGTCTAAAGCAAACGACGCAGCGGGTGACGGTACAACAACAGCAACGGTACTAGCACAATCTATCGTTAACGAAGGTCTAAAAGCAGTCGCAGCGGGCATGAACCCAATGGATCTTAAGCGCGGTATCGACAAAGCTGTTGCCGCGGCAGTTGAGCAACTAAAAGAGCTTTCTGTTGAATGTAACGACACAAAAGCGATCGCGCAGGTTGGTACTATCTCTGCAAACTCAGACGCAAGCGTAGGTAATATCATTGCAGAAGCAATGGAGCGTGTGGGTCGTGATGGCGTTATCACGGTTGAAGAAGGTCAGGCGCTACAAGACGAGTTAGACGTAGTAGAAGGTATGCAGTTCGACCGCGGTTACCTGTCTCCTTACTTCATCAACAACCAAGAATCAGGCAGTGTTGATCTAGAAAACCCATTCATTCTTCTAGTAGACAAGAAGATCTCAAACATTCGTGAGCTTCTTCCAACGCTAGAAGCTGTCGCGAAAGCATCTCGTCCACTGCTTATCATTGCAGAAGATGTGGAAGGCGAAGCGCTAGCAACATTGGTTGTGAACAACATGCGTGGCATCGTAAAAGTTGCAGCTGTGAAAGCACCTGGCTTCGGTGACCGTCGTAAAGCAATGCTACAAGACATCGCTATCCTAACTGGCGGTACTGTGATTTCTGAAGAGATCGGTCTAGAGCTAGAAAAAGTTGCACTAGAAGATCTAGGTCAAGCGAAGCGTGTTTCTATCACGAAAGAAAACACGACTATCATCGATGGTATCGGTGAAGAAGAGATGATCTCTGGCCGTGTTGCTCAGATTCGTCAACAAATCGAAGACGCAACTTCAGACTACGACAAAGAGAAACTACAAGAGCGTGTTGCTAAACTGGCTGGCGGTGTTGCAGTAATCAAAGTCGGTGCAGCGACTGAAGTTGAAATGAAAGAGAAGAAAGACCGTGTAGAAGATGCGCTAGCCGCAACTCGTGCAGCGGTTGAAGAAGGTGTTGTTGCTGGTGGTGGTGTTGCACTGATCCGTGCGGCATCTAAGATTGCTCACCTAACGGGTGACAACGAAGAACAAAACGTTGGTATCCGCGTTGCACTACGTGCAATGGAAGCGCCAATCCGTCAAATCACGAAGAACGCAGGTGAGGAAGACTCAGTGGTTGCGAACAACGTGAAAGCGGGTGAAGGTAGCTACGGCTACAACGCGGCAACAGGCGAATACGGCGACATGCTAGAAATGGGTATCCTAGATCCAACTAAAGTTACTCGTTCTGCACTACAATTCGCAGCATCGGTTGCAGGTCTGATGATCACAACTGAAGCGATGGTTACTGACCTACCGCAAAAAGACGCGCCAGCGATGCCTGACATGGGCGGCATGGGTGGCATGGGCGGTATGGGCGGCATGATGTAAGCCAGCTTATCTCATCGCTCTAAGGAAGCCCTTATAGCGGAAAGATAACCGACCAAACCTTTAAAAGTCGAGGCAGATGCCTCGACTTTTTTATGCGTGCCACCTGAGAAACATGACGTTCTGGAGTGGCTTATCATGAAATTTTTGAGCGTAAAAAGCGCCATTTCAGAAGCAAAAAATCGAAGAGAAATATTTTTTCTTTTGAGTCAGATGGTTAAATCTGACCTATTGCTAACACTTTTTGAACGGGGACAGAGCAAAATCTGAACATTACACTATGTTGTAAATTGTTGCTTCCCATCATGGAGATGAAAATGAAAAAGCTTATGACGTCATTGGCGGTTGCAGCCGCTATCGCATCACCTGTTGCTTTTGCCGACAGTACACCTGTGATGTTCTCTACTATCGATAACACAAACGCACCTTCGAATTCTTCAGTTGGTGGTGTTCGTTTAGCTGTGTTGCATGGACAGGTAAATGAGGTTAAAGGTGTCGACTTTTCACTGCTTGGTATGTCAGAAACGGATCGTACGACAGGTGTGAACTTCGGTCTGTTTTTTGGTGCAGCAAAAGTAAATCAAGAAATGAAAGGCGCGTCTTTAGGCTTAGTTAACTGGAACCAAGGTCAGACGACGGGTGTTAACTTGGGTGCTGTTAACATTACGAACAACGTAAAAGGCTTGAACTGGAGCGCGGTGAACTATTCTGAAGGCTACACCATGGCGGATGTGGGCTTAGCGAGTATCTCTAAGAAGTCTAATTTCCAGTTTGGTTTCTTCAACATGACCGATCAAATCGATGGCGTGCAAATTGGTCTTTTGAACTGTGCGGATAACGGTTTCTTCAAGTGTTTCCCACTCATCAACTTTGCTAAGTAATCCCTGAGAAAGTCAGAATCTTTATATACAGAAAGCCCTCGATGTTCGTCGAGGGCTTTTTAATTACAGATTGGATGAAGCGAGTTTCTCGGAGCGTTAACTATTTAATTAATCGTGATGAAGTTTTGCGTTGTTGAATTCTTTGATGAACACCGCGGCGTAATGCTTTGATGTGGTTTTCTGCTTTATCCACACCTAACAACACGGTTAATGTCAGGAGAGTAATAACCACCGACTGCGTTAAATAACCCAAACCTATCATCAAACCTAAACCTGCTAGCACCCATATTACAGCCGCTGATGTTACGCCATGGATTTTTCCATCAAGTGTCATCATAACGCCAGCGCCTAAGAAGCCGACGCCAGTAATGATCTGACCAAGCACTCGTGCTTGATCAAGTGTATTTGGCGATAACGACACTGCCATCGACATAAACAGGTAGGTACCTGAAATAATTAATATTGCTGTGCGAATGCCAACCGGTTTACCACGAGTTTGGCGCTCTATACCGATCATGAGCCCATTAATGGCGCAGCATAGTAGGGCAGGCCAACTGAATGGGCCAAGATCGAAAATTTGTTCGAATGCTGTATGCATCTTGACCTCCAAAAGTGCGGAGTATGCATAGACTTACCGTGCAAAGCGAACAAAAATAATCAATCTAGACGACAAATTTAATTGAGCGTCAGAGCTTATTCTAAATGCAAATCCAACGGCGTTTTACTTGGCCTGCCACCAATTTCTCGTGTGAGTTTTGGTACCAGATAACCCGATACACGCGTGATGAGTCCGCGCATAATAGCTTTCGCTTCTTCGTCCGAAATAAAGTAGTGCGCTGCGCCTTGCACCTTATCAAGAACGTGGAGGTAATAAGGCAAGATACCCGCGTCAAATAAGGCCTCACTTAACGCCACTTGAGCTTCTACCGAATCATTCACGCCTTTCAGCAGAACGCCTTGGTTTAGAAGCGTAACGCCCGCTCTTTTGAGCTTGAACATCTGTTCAGCAAATTCGTCATTGATTTCGTTGGCATGGTTGATGTGAGTGACGAGGATGATTTGTAACCTTGATGCTTGCAAAAGTTGGCATAGTTCATCAGTGACTCGAGCAGGAATCACCACAGGTAAACGGCTATGAATACGCAGACGTTTGATGTGAGGAATGTGAGCAATGTGCTCTAAAAGCCAATGAATCTCATCGTCTTTTGCCATTAATGGATCACCACCTGAGAAGATGACTTCGTTCAACTCTGGTTGTTGTGCCATGTACTCTAAGCACTTGGTCCAGGCTTGTTTCCCGCTTTTGTTCTCTTGATAAGGGAAGTGACGACGAAAACAGTAACGGCAATTTACCGCGCAGCCACCTTTGACAATCATCAGGGCGCGGTTGCGATACTTGTGTAGCAGGCCAGGGACTTCATTGTCCTGCTCTTCCAATGGATCATTGGAGTAACCCGGATGCACCTCAAATTCGTCGCTCAGTGGTAAAACCTGACGTAAAAGAGGGTCTTTAGGGTTGCCTTTCTCCATCCTATCGACAAAACTTTGCGGTACACGCTGTGCAAACAGCTTGCGCGCGGCAAACCCGTCTTGCCACGGTGAAGGATCAATTTCCAGTATTTCGAGCAATTTTGCAGGATCAGAGATCCCATTCGCCAACTGTTTGAGCCAGTTTTGCTCAACAGATTCGACTTTTCGGGTTATTATGTGCGGCATTGAATTTAGCTCTAAGAATGTAAGAGGAAAAAATGGCTACAGTTAGCACCAATGAATTTAAAGGCGGTCTTAAGTTAATGCTTGATAACGAGCCTTGTGTAATTCTGGAAAACGAATACGTTAAACCAGGTAAAGGCCAAGCGTTCAACCGTGTTAAAATTCGTAAACTTCTTTCTGGTAAAGTGCTAGAGAAAACATTCAAGTCTGGTGACACTTGTGAAGTGGCAGACGTAATGGATATCGACCTAGATTATCTATATTCAGACGGCGAATTCTACCACTTTATGAACAGTGAAACGTTTGAACAGATCGCAGCGGATGCAAAAGCGGTAGGTGAAAACGCTAAGTGGTTGGTAGAAAACAACACTTGTATGATCACACTTTGGAACGGTAACCCAATTACTGTTACTCCACCAAACTTCGTTGAGCTAGAAGTTGTAGACACAGACCCAGGCCTGAAAGGTGATACTCAAGGTACTGGCGGTAAACCAGCGACGCTATCAACTGGCGCTGTTGTTCGCGTTCCTCTGTTCATCTCAATTGGTGAAGTGATTCGCGTAGATACTCGTACTGCTGAATACGTAGGTCGTGTGAAGTAAGCACTTTATATGATTGTTAGAAAGGTCGCTTCGGCGGCCTTTTTTATTGCCTGTGACTCTTCTCTTTTAATCCCTCTGCGTAAAACATCGATATCCTCCGCAAATTTTTGATGATTTTGTATTATTCGTAAAAATCTTATTTATTCCATGAATCTGTCGATTATTCCTTAATGTAACATTTTGATACATTAGTACTTGTCGCTGAGTTGCATAGCAATCTGATTTTTATCGATTTAACTCAGTAACAATCCAAAAAGGAGAACAAAATGGAAAGCAGAGGTTTAGGAAGGGGTTTAAAGGTGGAAGAAAGACGTCAGTTACTACATAAAGGATTAAAAGCAGCCGTATTTGGCGTACCGCTGTTGGCAATAGGCTTAACGATTAATAGCTCGGTGCTGATGACCGATGCGGGTTACAGCTACGTGCATCAGAATAATATTACTGGTGAGTTGGATGTGTTTACTGAACCTGGCATTCATTTTCGCATGCCATTTCTGTCCAAAATCACCAAGTATGACCAAGTGATCACCGTGTCATTCGGTAACAGCAAGGGCGAAGATTTTTATCAACGCCTTGATGCGATTCAGGTTCGATTTGCCGACACCTATATTGGTCAGATCCCCGTAACATTCCGCTTTAAGCTCAGTAATGACCCTGAAGCGGTGAAGAAGATGCACAAAGAGTTCCGCAACAACAGTAACTTGATCGATGCGCTGCTTGTAAAGAACGCACGTAACGTAACGGTGATTACCGCAACCCAATACACGGGTGAAGAGTTTTTCCAAGGTGGCTTGAACCAGTTCAAATCGAAACTTGGCGATCAGTTACGAGAGGGGATTTATCTAACAGAGCGACGTCAGGTTGAAGTGGAAGAGTTGGATCTTGCGCCTGTTGGGGTGAATCAAGCCAATCCGAACCAATTACAGCGCACCAATCAACTGGTTTGGAAAACCGTACCTGTCGTAGACAAAACCGGGCAACCGATTCGTCAAGACAATCCGTTACAACAATACGGTATTCAAGTGACGCAGGTGACCATTGGTGACCCGCAGCCAGAAAAGCAATTAGATCAGCTATTGGCAGATAAAAAACGTTTAGTGGCGGATCGTATTCGTGCGATTCAGGAACAAGAAACGTCGAAAGCACAGGCAGAGACCGAGCAGTTACGCAAAGAGATTCAACGAACACGTGAGGTGCAAGACGCCCAGCGTGGTAAAGAACTCGCAATTATTGCTCAGCAAAAAGAAGTGGAAGTTGCACGTCAGATTGCAGAGCGTGAAATCGTTGAAGTGGAAAAAACCAAACGACTTGCTGAGGTCGAGAAGGAGAAAGAGCTAGCTATCGCAGAGGCTAACTTAGCGATTCAAAAAGCGAACGCACTTTCTGCTGAGTTTGAAGCGAAAGCGATATTAGCGAAAGGTCGCGCAGAATCTGAAGTCCTAAAAGGTAAGTATGCAGCGTTAGGAGCAAACCGTGAAGTTTACTTGGCAGAATTGAATCGAGACGTAGCGAACTCGTTGTACAACAACTTGCAAAACTTCCAAGTTCAGATGCCACAAAACTACATCGGTGGAAGTGACGAAACGGGCTTGAAAACGAACTTAGATGTGATTACTGGCTTTGGTGCTCTGGGTCTTATGGACCAAACAAAGAAGGTCACACAGCAATAAGATCATGGGTGGTCAAAAGCTTAAAAAGCAAAAAGATCATTGGTAACCCAAAGCAATAAAAAAGCTGGCATTGAGCCAGCTTTTTCTTTTGGGTCAGTCTCTTAAATCATGAAGATAAAGATAACTGCTAGTGCAGTGATTAAGCCTGCAAATGCGTAACATGCTACTTTACCAATCACACCAGTGTGGAATTTAAGGTCATGCATGCCGTGGTGCACACGGTGCATTGCATGCCACATTGGCAATGCTAGCGTGCCAATGATGAATAGCGCACCGATGATGCTGGTTGCGAATGCAGAGACACGCTCGTAGCTCATCGCTTCTGCGTCAATCACGCCTAGTGGTACCAAGATACCTAGCACAAGAACGGTGATTGGCGTGATCATCGCGAACCAAGTACCACCTGCGCCAAACAGACCCCACCAGATTGGCTCATCAGAACGTTTTGGTGATGTGTTTACACTATAATTCGGTTTCATTGCTCAGCTCCTTACACCACGATGAGAACGATCAGTGAGATGAACGCAACCGCGGCCCACTGAGTCAATACGATGATCTTCTTGTCCACTGGTTTGCCCTTCAAACGAATTGGCATTACTTGTGGCATCATGCTGAAGAAAGTTTGAGCGTGGAATAGGCTACCGAGTAGTGCAACGATGTTGATTGCGACTACGATTGGGTTCGCCATGAACGCTAACCAACCTTGCCATGCTTCAGGACCTTTCACCAAGCAACCTAAACCGAAAGTTAGGAACAGAGTGAATAGGATTAACGGAAGCACCGTCGCTTCACGTAGCATGTAGAAGCGGTAGAAAGGATGGTTCTTCCACCAAGTGCGTTTTACTTCACGAACGTAAGGTTTACGATTGCTCATCCTTATGCCTCCACTTTCTTTGGTGAACCATCAGGTTTCAACATAGCAATCACGAAGTCCATAGAAGACTCCACTTTGCCTTGGTTTACTGCCGCTGCTGGGTCAACGTTCTTCGGACAAACTTCAGAACAGTAACCAACAAACGTACAACCCCAAGCACCGTTTTCACCGTTGATAAGCTTCATGCGCTCATCTTTACCGTTGTCACGGCTGTCTAGGTTGTAGCGGTGGGCTAGCGTTAGTGCAGCAGGACCGATGAACTCTGGGTTAAGACCAAACTGAGGACATGCTGCATAGCACAGACCACAGTTGATACAGCCAGCGAACTGCTTGTATTTCGCCATCTGTTCTGGCGTTTGCAAGTTCGTACCGTCTTCTGGTTTACGATCGTTACCAATGATGTATGGTTTGATTGCTTCTAGGCGCTCGATGAATGGCGTCATATCAACAATCAAGTCTTTCTCGATTGGGAAGTTCGCTAGAGGCTCGATAGTCACACCGTCTGGGTAGTCACGTAGGAAGCTCTTACAAGCAAGTTTCGGTACGTTGTTCACCATGATGCCGCAAGAACCACAGATCGCCATACGGCAAGACCAACGGTAAGACAGATCTTTGTCTAGGTGATCTTTGATGTAGCCAAGTGCGTCAAGCACAGACATGGTTTCATCGAATGGTACTTCGAATGTTTGCTTGTATGGTTCTGCATCTTTTTCTGGGTCGTAACGCAGGATGTCTACTTTTTGAATGCGATTTGCTGACATTATGCTTGCTCCTCTGCGTTCTTCTCTTCAGCCGCGGCTTTTTCTGCTGCTTCACCGTATAGACGAGCTTTTGGTTGTGACTTAGTGATGGTCACATTGCTGTAATCGATACTTGGTGCTGACTCTGGCTTGTAGAAAGCAAGTGAGTGTTTTAGGAAGTTCACGTCATCACGTTCTGTACAACCGTCGTCTAGACGTTGGTGCGCGCCGCGCGATTCTTTACGTAGAATCGCAGAGTGAACCATCGCTTCTGCGACTTCTAGGCCGTAACCCACTTCGATTGCGTATAGAAGGTCTGTGTTGAACACTTTACCTTTGTCTTTGATGCTGATGCGTTTGTAGCGTTCTTTCAACTCAGTGATTTTGTCGATAGTCGCTTGCATCAAATCTTCTTGGCGGTAGATACCACAACCCGCTTCCATGGTGTGGCCCATTTCTGTGCGTATTTCTGCCCAGTTTTCGTCGCCTTCTTGGTTCATCAGTTTCGCGATGCGCTCTTCAACGGCTTTGACTTGCGTGTCAATTGCCGCGTCGTTCCAACCTTTGAATTCTGCTGCGCGTTTCACTGCATTTTCACCCGCTACGCGGCCAAATACCACGAACTCAGCCAGTGAGTTAGAACCTAGACGGTTTGCACCGTGAAGACCAACAGACGCACATTCACCCACCGCGAATAGGCCTTTAATGCGAGTTTCACAACCGCCGTCCGTTTCAATACCACCCATAGTGTAGTGAACGGTTGGACGAATTGGAATTGGCTCTTTTGCAGGGTCCACGTTTACATAAGCTTTTGCTAGCTCACAGATGAACGGCAGACGTTCTTGTAGGTACTCTTCACCAAGGTGGCGAAGGTCTAGGTGCACCACGTCACCCAGTGGGTGTTTGATGGTGTTGCCTTTCTGTTGTTCGTGCCAGAAAGCTTGAGAAACTTTGTCACGAGGACCCAGTTCCATGTATTTGTTCTTCGGTTGGCCAACTGGAGTTTCAGGGCCCATACCGTAATCTTGTAGGTAACGGTAGCCATTCTTGTTAACGATGATACCGCCTTCACCACGACAACCTTCCGTCATCAGGATACCTGTACCAGGAAGACCGGTTGGGTGGTATTGAACGAATTCCATATCACGTAGAGGAACGCCGTGACGGTAAGCCATTGCCATACCATCGCCTGTTACGATACCGCCGTTGGTGTTACAGTGGTAAACACGGCCCGCGCCACCTGTTGCTAGAACAACAGATTTTGCTTTGATAGTAACAAGCTCGCCTTCAGACATGTGAATAGCAATCAGACCTTGAACTTCGCCTTCATCAACAAGCAGATCCACCACAAAGTACTCATCAAAACGTTTGATGTTGCTGTACTTCATTGATGTCTGGAATAGCGTATGAAGCATGTGGAAGCCAGTTTTGTCTGCAGCGAACCAAGTACGTTCAACCTTCATACCACCAAAGCGGCGTACGTTGACTTCACCGTTCTCTTTACGACTCCATGGGCAACCCCATTGCTCCATTTGGATCATTTCGCGAGTCGCGTTCTCTACAAAGTATTCAACAACATCCTGTTCACATAGCCAGTCACCACCGCCAACAGTGTCGTTGAAGTGGTTGTCTAAGCTATCTTCATCCTTGATAACTGCTGCTGAGCCACCCTCTGCAGCGACCGTGTGGGAGCGCATTGGATAAACTTTAGAAATCAGAGCGACTTCTAAGTCTGGGTTTGCTTCAGCCGCTGCAATAGCAGTACGAAGACCAGCGCCGCCTGCGCCGATGACTGCGATATCTGTGGTGATAATTTGCACAGTTATCCTCCAGTGTGTGATTGCGGAAATCCGCTTGTTATTGTCATTACGAGGCGCTCTTTAAAAAGAACTCCCCAAAAGTAGTAGGGTTAGTGTAGATGAGCCACATGGCAGAAAAATTGATGTAATTGGGTTTTTGCTTCGGTAATGCACTTAAGGGCATAGAATTTATAGGTTATGTGACTGCTATCACGGCATCGAGGTTTTGGCCCTCAAGCATTAACATTAGGGATGTTAAGCCTGTGTTGCGTGACATTAACCGCATGGATAATAGGATTTTAACTGAGTGTTTTTTGTTCTGCGGCACGAGTAATGCTTGCCTCAAATTGGCGAGCTCATTAGTAAAAAGAAGAAGGGATATTCCTCTCTTCTTGAAGAGTAAAAAGCATGTAGAATGAGACTTTCCTCGCTGAATTAAAGTTTGAGAGATTTGTTATGCAAACCAACTGGCAACCTACTGCTTCCATTGACCAACTTCGTCAACGTGCGACGTTAATCGCGTCGATTCGACAATTCTTCGCTGACCGACAGGTGATGGAAGTCGATACGCCAGCCATGAGTCACGCAACCGTGACTGACATTCATTTGCATACTTTTCAAACCGAGTTTGTTGGCCCAGGCTATGCCGATGGCAGTAAGCTGTTTTTTATGACCAGCCCAGAATTCCATATGAAGCGCCTTTTGGCTGCGGGTAGCGGTTGTATTTATCAAATCAACAAAGCATTTCGTAATGAAGAGAATGGTCGCTACCACAACCCTGAATTCACGATGTTGGAGTGGTATCGCGTTGGCTTTGACCATCATAAATTGATGGATGAAATGGATGACCTGTTGCAGCTGGTATTGAAGTGTGGCGCAGCGCAGCGCATGACGTATCAGCAAGCCTTCATTGATGTGTTGGGTGTGTGTCCACTGGAAGGCTCGATGACTGAGCTGAAAGCGGCGGCAAGCAAGCTGGGTTTGAGTGACATTGCTGAGCCAGAAGAAGATCGCGATACGCTGCTGCAACTACTATTTAGCGTGGGAGTAGAAAACAAAATTGGTCAGGACGTGCCGGCTTTTGTGTACGACTTCCCTGCATCACAGGCGGCGCTTGCGAAAATCAATCCTCAAGATCATCGCGTCGCGGATCGTTTTGAAGTGTACTTTAAGGGGATAGAGCTGGCGAACGGATTTCATGAACTGGATAACCCGAAAGAGCAATTAGCGCGCTTTGAACAAGATAACGCAAAGCGTATCGAAATGGGTTTAAAACCACAGCCGATCGATTATCATCTGATCTCTGCACTGGAAGCAGGGTTGCCAGATTGTGCAGGGGTCGCGTTGGGTATCGATCGTTTGATCATGCTGGCGCTAGGCTGTGACCACATTGATCAAGTGACGGCCTTTCCATTTCCAATTGCATAAGGACGTCCAATGAACCTGACGGCTGCACGTTTCGTTATCTTTAGCTACGCCATATTGATCGCTTTTTTATCTCTGAGTTCAGGTGAACTGCAAGACTGGGGCAATATCGCGTATCTCGACAAAATGCAGCACGCTATGGCGTACAGCGGCTTTGCGTTTTTAGGTTGTTTTTGTGTGTGGCGTTGGCGTCAACGTTGGGCGGTGGCGATTAGTATTTTGCTATTCAGCGCCGTTATTGAGTGGTTGCAAGGGTATGTAGGGCGACAAACTTCTTGGTTAGACCTTGTCGCCAACTCAACTGGCATCTTAACTGGTCTGTTATGTTACCGTATTTGGAGCCTCTATCGACCTAGGTTGGTGAAGTCGCTATACTCGATTCGTTAATGAAGAGGGAACACGATAACAATGAAAACGCGCGACAAAATCGTCTACGCGGCACTGGAGTTGTTCAACCAACATGGTGAGCGAAACATCACCACCAATCACATTGCCGATCACATCGAAATTAGCCCTGGTAATCTGTATTACCACTTCCGCAATAAGCAAGAAATCGTTCGTGAGATCTTTGCGCTTTATTCAGCAGAACTTTTAGAAAGATTTACCCCTATTCAAGGTTCGCAAGAGAGCCTGACTATGCTGAAGAGCTACCTAGACTCTATTTTTACCTTGATGTGGAAATACCGCTTTTTCTACGCAAACCTACCAGAAATCTTGTCACGAGATGAACAGCTACACGAGCAGTACATCGATGTGCAAGAGAAGCTGCAAGCGAACCTCATTGCTATTATGCAAGAGTTCGTAACGATGAAGCTGTTGAATGTCGATCAACAACAGTTGAAGTCATTGGTATGTACATTACACTTGATTGCGTGTAGTTGGTTGGCGTATCAATCCGCGATGGCTTCAAAAACCAACATTACCGAGCAAATGGTGAAGCAAGGGATGTTGCAGATGCTTAATGTCGTTAAGCCATTAGCAACTGAGCAGGGCTTAGAGCAGCTACTGTTATTAGAAGATGCGGTTAGCAATCTACACAGTTAAACGTCAAACTGCTTAATATTTCGAGAGTCACTCTCATTTTCGAGTCGTGGCTCGAGTTGACTTGTCAAATATGCCACGCACAATAGTCCCATACGCTAAAAACCCTTGCAGGGATAAGATTCTCGATAAAGGAACTATCGCCCCATGAATTACGACATTTTTAATGGTGATGCTGATGGCATCATTGCTCTTCTACAATTGCGTTTGGCTGATCCTGTCGATGCCCAGTTAATAACCGGTGTAAAGCGCGACATCAAGCTGGTGGAAAAAGTAGACGTGCAAGCGGGTGATGAGCTGACTGTGTTAGACATTTCGATGGAAAAGAACATGGCAGGTCTAGAGCAAGCTTTGGCTCAAGGCGCGCACGTCTTTTACGCCGATCATCACAAAGCGGGCGACATTCCTCAGCATGGTAATTTGGATGCGCACATCGATCTCGATGCCAACATGTGCACGGCGTTGATTGTCGATAAGTTGCTTGATGGGCGTTTTCATGACTGGGCGATTACGGCGGCTTATGGTGATAACATGATTGCTAAAGCCGATGAGTTAGCGAATAACGCGGGCTTGTTGCAGCAACAGAAAGAGCAGCTAAAAGAGCTGGGTACTTTAATTAACTACAACGGCTACGGATCGAAGGTCGAAGATTTACACTTTCACCCTGCGGAGCTGTACCGAGCTTTGCTGAAGTACACGTCACCATTTGAAGCTATTGAAGATACGGCCTCGCCATACTACCAATTGCAATCGGCTTACCAACAAGACATGGAGGCGGCTCTCGCAGTGCCTGCCATGCATGAGAGTGGTAAGCTGAAGTTGTTTGAGTTACCAAACACGGCGGCATCACGCCGAATCAGTGGTGTTTATGGCAACTGGCTAGCAAACCAAACCCCTGACTCTGCGCATGCGGTACTTACTGAAAATGCAGATGGTACTTATACGGTTTCACTCCGCGCCCCATTAAACAATAAACAAGGTGCCGTTGCCGTGTGTGGTCAGTTCCCGACAGGTGGGGGGCGAGAGGCGGCGGCAGGAATCAACGCGTTAAGCAAAGATGATGTGAATGCTTTTATTGATGCGGTAGAAACCTACTACGCATAGCATTTTCCAAAATATGAATACAAAAAAGGAGCCGAGTGGCTCCTTTTTTATTATAAGTCTATGAGTCAGATAATCAGCGTTTTAACCAAGATTTCGGATTCTGCGCTTCACTATTACGACGAATTTCAAAGTACAGCGATGGTCTGTCTTGACCACCTGTATCACCCGCGAGAGCAATCACTTCGCCGGCGGTGACTCGGTCGCCTTCTTTTTTAGTTAAGGCTTGGTTGTAACCATAGAGGGTCATGTCACCTTTGCCGTGGTCGAGCAGTACCACTAAACCGTATCCGCGCAGATACTCCGCAAATACGACAGTTCCAGGATAAACGGCTTTCACTTGTTGACCATAGTTGGCAGACAGCACCATGCCCTTCCAGTTTACCTGCCCGGTTTGTCGCGTACCAAAGTTGTGTAACACACTGCCTTTTAGTGGCCAAGGCAGCTTACCGCGCTGTTTGCCGAGTCCGTCCATTGGCACCGCATTACGCTTCGCTGCTTTGGCGATCTCTGCTTTTAAACGGGTTTCGTTGCGTTGCAGCTCGGCTAAGTAGCGTTTGTCATTCTTGATACTGCTCTGAATTTTATTCAGGGTTTGCTTACGCTTGGATTGTGTACTCGCTAGCGCTGTACGTTTTTCGGATTGCTGCTTGAGCAGAGTCTCGATTTGCTCTTTTTCTAGCTCGAGCTGGTTTTTGTTGTGCGCTAATTCTTGGGTTATTTTGGTGATCGCATCAATCACTTCAGCACGTGCTTTAGCTAAATGCTGGAAGTATTGGCTCATGCGGTCTTCTTCCACACCTTGATTTAACAAGTGACCATTGGCTTTCGCTCGCTCGGTTACGTAATACGTTTGCAGCAGCTGTTTGAGTTCTTCTTCTTGCTCTTGACGCTGTGCTTCTTGCAAGGCAATTTTCTCTTCCAGGTTTTCTATGTTTTTGTTTGCTTGTGCGAGGTTAGACTTGGTTTGTCGTATTTCACGCTCAAGCTTAGAAATTCCAAGCTCTTGATCTTTTAGTGACTTCTGTAACTCATTGAGCTGCTTTTCTTGGGAAGAGAGCGATTTGCGCTGACGGCTTATCTCACTGGATACGCCTTTGAGCTCTTGCTGGCTTACAGCAGAGGAGGTAGTGGGATAAGTGGCGGATAAAGCACAAGTTAATAAAATAGCCGAGCGTAGAACAGGGTGATTTTGTTTTCGCACTTGAGAGTTACCTACCACGTTGTTGTCAAAAAGGTTTGTTGACGATTAAATACCATCCCCATGGATAAAGCTTTGCGATTTACCGTTAAAGCCTTGATCCATATCGAGAGAAGGTTTGTCCGTTTTTGGACGTCCGACGATTTTTGCAGGCACGCCAGCCACCGTTGTGTGAGGAGGCACGGCTTGCAATACCACAGAGCAAGATCCGATTTTCGCGCCTTCACCAACTTCGATATTGCCAAGAATCTTTGCACCAGCGCCGATCATTACGCCTTCGCGAATTTTCGGGTGACGATCACCGCATTCTTTACCAGTACCACCAAGGGTGACATCTTGCAGTATAGACACGTCGTTTTCGACCACGGCAGTTTCACCAATCACGATGCCTGTTGCATGGTCGAGCATGATACCACTACCAATGCGCGCTGCAGGATGAATATCGACCTGACATGCTACCGAAATCTGATTTTGTAGGTAAGTCGCAAGAGCGTGACGACCTTGCTTCCACAGCCAGTTTGCTACTCGGTAGCCTTGCAGTGCGTGATAGCCTTTTAGGTACAGCAATGGCATTGAGTACATTGAAACAGCAGGGTCGCGATTGACCGTGGCACAAATATCACAAGCCGCGCCGTCAGTGATGGTTGGATCAGCCGCAAAGGCTTCTTCAACCACTTCACGCACAGCCATCGCTGGCATGGAAGCGGTGTTCAATTTGTTAGCCAGAATATAACTCAGAGCGGCACACAAACTTTCATGCTTGATAATGGTGGCATGATAGAAGCTCGCCAGCATAGGCTCTTGTTCTGACATTTCACGGGCTTCTGAGACAATTTTGTTCCAGACTTTTTGTTTTTCGCAGTGTTTCATTCTCAATATCCAGAGTGGTTCTTCCGTGACCCGACAACTTCAATTTTTCTCAGATGAGCTGCAAAGGGCGGTAGATTGCTACTTTCCTTCGGCTTTTTTGTCACGAGCAAGTAAATCTTGCGCTGCTAAGCGCGCATCTTTTCCTTGATACAATACTTGATAAATTTGATCAACTATCGGCATCTCAACACCCATACGTTGAGAAAGTAGCCATACTTCTTTTGTATTGCGGTAACCTTCAACCACTTGACCAATTTCTTCTTGAGCCGTATCAACGTCTTTACCTTGGCCTAATGCCAAGCCAAAGCGTCGGTTACGTGATTGGTTATCGGTACATGTCAGGACAAGATCGCCTAAACCCGCCATGCCCATAAAGGTTTCTGGCTGTGCACCCAGCGCAGCACCAAGGCGACTCATTTCAGCCAAGCCACGAGTAATTAATGCAGTACGGGCATTGGCGCCAAAACCGATACCATCAGACATACCCGCACCAATCGCAATAACGTTTTTCACAGCGCCACCCAATTGCATACCAATAAAGTCACTATTGGCATATACGCGGAAGGTTTTGCTACAGTGGATTTTTTCTTGTAGATCCGCAACAAATTCAGAATCTGGAGACGCAACAGAGATTGCAGTCGGCATACCCATTGCGAGCTCTTTCGCAAACGTTGGGCCAGACAATACTGCTAGTGAGTAGTTTTCACCGATAATGTCATAAGCGACGTCTTTCAGTAGGCGCCCCGTTTCAGGTTCAAGCCCTTTGGTTGCCCAACAGATGCGAGAGTCTTCGCGCAAGAATGGTTTACAGCTGTTTAGCACGATGCCAAAGACATGGCTTGGAACCACAACCAACAAATCTCGGCTTGCTTGAACGGCTTTTTCTAAATCCGATTCAATGATCAAGCTTTCAGGGAAATCAACACCTGGTAAAAAGGCATGGTTAGCTCGGTCTGCTTCTAGGCGAGCCATGTGCTCTGGCTCGTGTCCCCAAAGGACAACGTTCGCGCCGTTACGAGCGAGTGAGATTGCCAAAGAGGTGCCGTATGAGCCTGCGCCAATCACAGTCATTGCGATGTCTTTACCGTAAGCATTGTTTGTATTTGCTTGTGTCATGCTACCGCCTAATTGTCTTGCTACTAGTAGAATCTAGTTCCTAATCGTCAAATTTTACGCCTTCTGGCGATTAGGAACTAGGAACTTTTGTCAGAAATAAAAAATGCACATTGCATCGGATGGTAGACGCTCTGTGCATTTTATTTGATTCGGTGACGTCAGCACTGTGGCTATTCGTCACTTATAAAACGTGAATTACGCTTCAGCTTCGCCTTGTTGAGCTTGCTGTTGTAGGTAGTTCATGAATAGCGCGTCAAAGTTTACTGGCGCTAGGTTCAGTTGAGGGAACGTACCTTTAACGACTAGGCTTGAGATAGTTTCACGAGCGTATGGGAATAGGATGTTCGGGCAGAATGCGCCTAGGCAATGTGCAAGTTGACCAGCTTCCATTTGTTCAGCAGTGAAGATACCACCTTGTTGAACTTCACATAGGAACGCAGTCTCTTCTTCGTTCTTCACAGTAACGGTTAGACGTAGAACAACTTCGTACACGCCTTCACCAAGCTCACGGCTTTGAGTGTCTAGGTCTAGTTTAACGTCTGGGTTCCACTCTTTCTGGAAAATTACTGGAGAGTTCGGCGCTTCAAAAGAAACGTCTTTTAGGAAGATGCGTTGAATTGCGAAGTTTTGTTGTGCGTCTTGAGGTGCTGCTTCAGCCATTTTTTAATCCTTAAATCAATATTTGTTGAGCCTAGAAACGTCTAAGCTCAGAAAACTGGTATGTCCTGAGACTAACTGAGCCAATCTACCTTGACTAGATGAAGCGTGTATTACGTGCAAAGCGTCACAACTTAGTGCTCCAACTGCTTTCAATTTGCTCAGTTTTTTGTCCGCGAGGCTTGGTAAAAGCGCGTTTAAACGCGAACTTTCGGTCTTGCCACGTTCCTACTTTTTACCGCGAACTAACGGCAGGTTCGCTTCGTTCCACGCAATCAAACCATTTTTTAGTAGGCTCACTTTTTCGAAGCCAGCTTTTACTAATAGGTTTGCGCTTTCTTGAGCGGTCTGTCCTGTCTTGCATACCACAATGATTGGGTCTGATTTGTGGTTTTCAAGGCCACCCAAGTTACCCGCTTTGATGTCTGACGGTAAAATGTGAAGTGAGTCGGTGATATGACCTTTTTTGAACTCGTCCTTGGTACGGATATCCACTACAACGCCGTTTTCACGGTTCATAAGATGAGTCAGTTGGTTTACGTTGATTTCTTTGTATGCGGCTGTCGCTGACTTCACGATGTTCATGATAAAGGCGACAAGAAGACCTACCCAAACCAAAGATAGAATCATGTTCTGTTGGAAAAATTCAATGTACTCTTGCATGTCTTGAGCTCTTACGCTGTTGGCGGAAAAATAAAGCAGGAGTATAGCGAGGTTACGGCTCTTAGGCGAGAGGGTTAAAATTTTCTAACGAATAATTGAGATCTCTATAAACCCTTTATGCCCTTACTATCCGTACATTTCGCTCTGGTAGCTTGATTGCTTTTGCCTATTGGACTTATCGGTTTAAGTGACTTCTGTTTTACTGAGAAAAGAGAACAATAGGTATTAACCCATCTTGTTTGATGTTGCTTTAAATTAGCACTGTTTCAAGTGCAAAAATAAGAATGAGAAGCGTAAGAAAACCGAACTTAGACTGGGGTGTACAAAGCGTATTAGAAATGACTATGCTTGTGGAACACGATTGTCGGCACTGACTCGTTGTTCGCTTAACTTGTAAGATAGCAACAATAAATCGCAAACATTATTTGATCTTAACCTACAGTTTTGGTTAAAAAGTGTAGTAAAATTACGCTAGTTTTGTTTCAAGGTTAGATAGGGCAGCGAGGCCCTACGCCAAAAGTTACTTAAATTTGATGAGGTCATCACTATGTCAGCTAAGAAGCCATTGGCTCTAGTTATCCTTGACGGTTACGGTTACCGTGAAGACACAGCAAGTAACGCAATTGCGAATGCGAAAACACCAGTAATGGATGCTCTGATTGCGAATAACCCACACACATTAATCTCTGCTTCAGGCATGGATGTTGGCCTTCCTGATGGTCAAATGGGTAACTCTGAAGTTGGTCACACTAACATTGGTGCAGGCCGCGTTGTATACCAAGACCTGACTCGTATCACTAAATCAATTGCTGATGGTGAGTTCGAACAAACGCCTGCGCTAGTTGAAGCTATCGACTCTGCAGTAAAAGCTGAGAAAGCAGTACACATCATGGGCCTGATGTCTCCAGGCGGTGTTCACTCTCACGAAGACCACATTTACGCAGCAGTTGAAATGGCAGCGGCGCGTGGCGCAGAGAAAATCTACCTACACTGCTTCCTAGACGGCCGTGACACACCACCACGTAGTGCTGAAAACTCACTACAACGTTTCCAAGACCTATTTGCGAAACTAGGTAAAGGCCGCGTTGCTTCTCTAGTAGGTCGTTACTACGCAATGGACCGTGACAACAACTGGGATCGCGTCCAAGTTGCTTACGATCTTCTAACTCAAGCTAAAGCTGAGTTCACAGCAGAAACGGCAGTTGCAGGTCTAGAAGCGGCTTACGCTCGTGAAGAAAACGACGAATTCGTTAAAGCAACAGCTATCAAAGCGGAAGGTCAAGAAGACGCAATCATGCAAGATGGTGATGCGGTTATCTTCATGAACTACCGTGCTGACCGTGCACGTCAAATCACTCGTGCATTCGTTCCTGCGTTTGACGGCTTTGAGCGTGCAGTATTCCCAGCAATCAACTTTGTGATGCTGACTCAATACGCGGCTGATATCCCTCTAGCTATCGCATTCCCACCTGCGTCTCTAGAAAACACTTACGGTGAGTGGCTATCTAAACAAGGTCAAACTCAGCTACGTATCTCTGAAACAGAGAAATACGCACACGTGACTTTCTTCTTCAACGGTGGTGTTGAGAACGAATTCGAAGGCGAAGAGCGTCAGTTGGTTGCTTCTCCAAAAGTTGCAACGTACGACATGCAGCCTGAAATGAGCTCTCCAGAACTAACAGAGAAGATGGTTGCGGCTATCAAATCAGGTAAGTTCGATACCATCATCTGTAACTACCCGAATGCAGATATGGTTGGTCACACTGGCGTTTATGAAGCGGCTGAGAAAGCAATCGAAGCTCTAGATGAAAGCGTGGGTAAAGTGGTTGAAGCAATCAAAGAAGTTGGCGGTCAACTATTGATCACTGCGGACCACGGTAACGCAGAAATGATGATCGACCCTGAAACTGGCGGCATCCACACTGCTCACACTAACCTACCAGTGCCTCTAATCTATGTAGGTGACAAAGCGGTTGAATTCAAAGAAGGCGGTAAACTGTCTGACCTTGCACCAACCATGCTTTCTCTAGCTGGTCTGGAAATCCCAGCAGAAATGACGGGTGAAGTACTAGTTAAATAGTTAACTAACGGCTCAGCATGACAAAAGCCCGAGTTTAAACTCGGGCTTTTTTGTATCTGGCAGTAAGGGCTGGTCTGCAAGCTTACTGAACCAAAATGCCAGCACCAATCACAGCTAGGGCTGCGCCCAACCATGCAAATCGGTTTGGTCGGCGTTTAGTGTAAATCCAGAGCAGTGGTAGCAACATAATTGGCGTGGTTGAAGATAGAAGGGCAACCATACCTACATTTCCTTCTTGCAGTGCGTATAAGATTAGCGTCATGCCGACGGCCATCGCCAAGAAACCATTAAGCGCAGTAATACCAAATACGCGCCAAGTAATGTGTTGCGTCGAGCGAGCGACTTTGACCCCTAGAACTAACAACATGCTGTGGGCGAAAAAGGCACTGATCATTCGAATAGCAGAAGCCGCAACTGGGTCAATACTGGTTTGCATTACTGGCTTGGCGATAATGCCTCCCAATGCTTGGCACATTGCTGCGGTTAAGCCAAGTCCAATACCTACCCAGATGTTACCTTTAATGTCTTCCAAGACGTTATTCACTTGACCTCTTCGGCCAAAGAATATCGCCATCACCACGCCGCTAAATACCAATGATGCGCCCAGTAGTTCTATTGTGGTCATGACTTCGCTAAATAAGAAGTAGCCCAAGATGGCAGAGAACACGGCGTGGCAAGAGAAGAGTAACCCGGCTTGTCTTGGCCCCATACGATTCAAGCACGCAAACAGAGCGGTATCACCGATGAAAATTCCAATCAGGCCCGACGCCATCATTGGCGTTACATGTTCCCAAGAAACCGTTAACCAGCCGCCAGTTATCCAGGCCATTGTTGATAAGATCACGGCTGTGCAGCCCATACGCCAGCGGCTGTAAGAAAATGCGCCTAGGTGTTGTGCAGGAATGACCGAAATTAGGCTAGAAACTGCCCACAGAAAAGCGGCGCATAAAGCAAGCCATTCGTAACCCATGATGTGTCGACGTCCTTGTAGAGTAGAGGAGTCTTAATATGCACGAAATTTATGGGATGTAAAAGCCGCTCTGTAAGGGCAGTAGCTGGAGAGCAGCTCCATGACAACACGCTTTTTCATGGAGCTCTTCGATTAAAACAGTACCAAAACTGCGCCATACACGATAAGTAGACCAATCAAACCAAGAATCAGCCCCACTTTCGCCATGTCTTTGCTCTCGATGAGGCCTGTTGAATAAGCCAAAGAGTTTGGTGGTGTGGAAACCGGTAAGATCATGCCAAGTGATGCGGAGAAGGCGACGACAACCAGTAAACCTTGTAGGCCACCAACCGCAATAAGGCTTGGCATGGATGTACCAATAGCGGCAGCAATAGGCATCAATAAGTTTGCCGTTGCGGTATTAGACATAAAGTTCGCCATTAACCAACATACGACCGATAGGGCAAAGACAACGGCAAATGGTGATAGTAAGCTGTAATCAATGGCGTGCGCTAATGCTTCGGCTAAGCCCGTTTTGTCTAAGGCAATGCCAATTGCTATACCACCGGCAACTAGCCATAAAACATCCCAGTTAATCAGCTTGAGTTCTTCTTTGCCCATAATGCCCGTTAAGGTGAACACTGCTAGTGGGATAATCGCGACAACGTATGTATTCATGCCATGCACTTTCGTTGTCATCCAAAGCAAAATGGTTAGTGCAAAAGTGATGTAGACGACGATCGCACGCCAGCTCCTTTTGAATGTACCATCTAGCTTTAGTTTCATTTCTGGTTCGCTAGACGGAAACAGCTTTTGCAACAAGAACCAAGCTACAGTGAGTTGTACCAACACAAATGGTAGACCCATTGTCATCCACGATAGGAAGTCTATCGCGTTTTCTCCAGTGAGATATTGAAGCGCTATCGCATTAGGTGGCGTGCCTATCGGAGTCGCAATGCCGCCTGTATTCGCGGCAATTGGAATACACAACACCAGTGCTTTAATGCCTAAATCCCCTTTAGGTGCTGAAGCGACGATGGGGCCAAGCAGGGCTAGCATCATCACGGTCGTGGCAGTATTGGACATAAACATTGAAAAAACGGCGGTAATTAACATCAAGCCCAGCATGATGAACTTAGGTTGGGTGCCGAATGGTTTTAATAGTACTCGGGCGAGGTTGTTGTCGAGCTCGTATTTGGAAGCCGCAATCGCAAGAGCAAAACCACCCATAAAAAGAATAATGATCGGTGAAGAGAAGGCCGAGAAAATATCGGTGTAAGCAATTAACTCTCCTAAATCATGCCCCGCTGGTGGATTGCGAAATAGATGCAAACCTTTATCCGATATCATGATCAGTTCAAGAGCGATAATAAGAATGGACGTAGCAAAAACGGGAACCGGCTCGAGAACCCAAAGTAGGGCAGCAAGAAGAAAAATAGCTAACAGGCGATGCTGAATTAAAGTGAGATCGTCAATAGGAATAGCATCGATCGGCATCATCAAAACACCGAGCGGAATTAAAAAGCACACCAGCAATTTCGCCAACGTGTTTACACTCATCTTTGGCATTGGCTGCCCCTCTAAATATTCATTCTAAGCGCAGGATAATTGATTGTGGAATGAGGGTCTTAGAGGCAGGTATGAGTTTGAGAAATAGAGGCTAAATTTCGAACGGAGTTTTGCTTTTTATCAATAAAAAGAGCCCTTAATAAAGGGCTCTTTAACGGTGTTTTACTTATTTTTTCAAGGCGTAAGGTGTGCCCATAACGGTTGGCTTACCGTTTTCCATGCTTGCGTCAAACTCAATCGCGTCTTTGGCAAACAGGTTAATAACAGTAGAACCCAGTTTGAAGCGGCCCATCTCTTCGCCTTTTTTCAAGATCACGGCCTTGTCACCCTCTGCTGGGTAATCCCATTTGTAGACAGTGTTTCCACGAGGCGGAGTGATAGTGCCAGCCCATACTTGCTCAATGCTACCAACAATTGTCGCACCAACAAGCACCTGTGCCATTGGACCAAACTCAGTATCGAAGATACACACCACACGCTCGTTACGAGCAAATAGGTTCGGTACGTTTTCTGCTGTCAGAGGGTTTACTGAGAACAGGTCACCTGGTACGTAAATCATTTGGCGCAGAGTGCCGTCACATGGCATGTGTACACGGTGGTAATCGCGCGGAGATAGATACAATGTGGCAAAAGAACCATCTTTAAATTCGTCCGCTAAATTCGCGTCACCGCCCAGCAATTCTTGTGCTGAGAAGTGATGACCTTTTGCTTGGATAAGTTGACCATCTTCAATAGGGCCAAACTGGCTAACACAAGCGTCGGCTGGATGAGTAATGACGTTTTCGCCTTCAGAAATTGGGCGTGCGCCTTCTTTTAGCTCACGAACGAAAAACTCGTTGAACGTTTTAAAATGCTTAGGATCTGAGTGCTTTGCCTCATCCATATTCACATTGTATTGTTTGATAAACCAACGAATAACTGCTGTTGTTAGACCGCCAGCTTTTGCTGAAGCCAGTTTACCCATTAGGCGAGTGAGGCCGTGTTGTGGGATCCAGTACTGCAGTCCAACTTTAAACTTGTCCATCTTTAATTCCGATACTTCTGTTAGATTCGCGCTTTAGGGCGCGTGATGTTACTGAAATTTAATTTGCTTGTCAGTATTAGGTGAAGACTTTTTACACAGTTACAGCCTTAACTCAATTACAGATCGGCTTTTTTATTACGTGAATACTGACGATTTGCTTTGTTTTCAACCATGCTTTCCAAAATGCGATGATAGTTTTCAAAGCGAGTTTCGTTAATTTCCCCGTTCTCGACAGCTTCGCGTAGAAGGCAGCCTGGGTCATCATTGTGTTTACAATCTCGGAACTTGCAACCGCCTAAATATGGTCGAAATTCAACGAATGCTTTTGTTACTTCTTCTGCTTCCAAATGCCAAAGACCAAATTCACGTACTCCAGGTGAGTCGATCAAATCGCCACCCGTTGGAATGTGGTATAAACGTGCAGCCGTCGTGGTGTGTTGGCCCAAGCCAGAGTTCTCAGAGACTTCGCCTTCTTCCACTTCGCTCTCTAGTTCCGGCATTAACGCGTTGACTAAGCTGGATTTCCCTACGCCTGATTGACCAACAAAGATATTAATTCGATCACGTAGTAGGGTTTCTAGTTCAGCAATGCCTTCTCCAGACTTCTTGCTGACCAGAAGCACTTTATAGCCAATACGTTCATATTCTTTGAGCCATTCTTCATACATTGCACGGTCATCGGCTTCTAGAAGGTCGACCTTATTTAAGACCAACAATGGCGCAATATTCAGTGTTTCTGATGCAACGAGATAGCGGTCAATAATATTTAGCGATAGCTCTGGTAATACCGAAGAGACAATGACCATTTGATCAATATTGGCTGCAACGGGTTTTAGGCCATCGTAATAATCTGGACGAGTGAGCACTGAAGAGCGAGGTTCTACCGCTTCAACAACACCAGAGATGCCCGCCATAGACTCCAATCCTTCGCGCCATAAAACACGATCGCCAGATACTAGAGACTCAATACCACGGCGGAGGTTACAGCGTTGAATTTCGCCTGTTTCAAGGTCTTCAATGTCCGCGTGCTGACCAAAACGAGTGATCACGAGACCTTGCTTGCTGGCGCCTAGCATGTTTTCATCCCACTGGATGGACTCTTCTTGCTTCTTCAAACGCTTTTGTTGGTTGCTACGTACGCGTCGCACCTGACCTTTGGTTAACTTTTTCTTCTTTGCCACAATTCTGTACTTTATGTGAATTTACTCAAATGGTTGAGCCGTACTCTTGGCTCCGTGTATGAGTATCGTGTTTCTCGTATTTTGAGGTATAGTACCTCTTTTATCGATAAACAAATAGGCGGCGTAACCATGTCCTTTAGCGATCAAAACCTAATTTGGGTTGATTTAGAGATGACAGGGCTTGATCCTGAAACGCACAAAATCATCGAAATTGCTTCTATTGTCACGGATAGCGAACTAAATATTTTGGCTGAAGGTCCAGTTTTAGCGATTCATCAGCCGGAAGAAGAACTAGCGAAAATGGACGACTGGTGTACTAATACGCATACGGCAAGCGGTTTGGTTGAGCGCGTTCGAAACAGTCAAATCTCAGAACAAGACGCAGTCGCACAAACCATTGAATTTTTAGAAAAATGGGTGCCAAAAGGGGCGTCGCCAATATGTGGTAACAGCATTGGGCAGGATCGTCGCTTTTTATACAAGCATATGCCTGAGTTGGAAGAGTTCTTCCATTACCGATATGTTGACGTTAGTACTCTTAAAGAACTAGCACGTCGCTGGCAACCTGAGGTGCTAAATGGGTTCACAAAACAGGGAACACATTTGGCCTTGGACGACATTCGTGAGTCCATCGCAGAACTTAAGTACTATCGAGGTACTATTTTCAAGATTTAACTGTTAAGGTTGCGATCCAAATTGTTGTAATTTATATCGCTTTTGATTGCTTTTTCGTCGTTCAGTAAAAAAATAAAGTTTTTTTGAAGGAAGGACTTGCATCACAAAAAAATGCTCTTATAATTCGCAGCCCTAAACAGCGGAAACGTTGTTGATGCGACACTAGCTCAGTTGGTAGAGCGCAACCTTGCCAAGGTTGAGGTCACGAGTTCGAACCTCGTGTGTCGCTCC
>NZ_JAWPOR010000177.1:0-1058 GCF_033344395.1 Vibrio sp. 1874 | reverse complement strand
TTTTCATTTTTAAATGTTAGCTCGCGATATCCAGAAGGTTATCTCTCACACCATTAATTCTAAACCAGCCAGCGATACTGAAACGCTCCGCGTTAGTCGGCAACACTTCATGAGGAAACTGTTCAGATAAGAACACCAGTAGACGCCCCCCACGAGGCGGGATTGTTGCGATTTCTTTGTCATTGAGGTCATAGACGACCAGTTCGCCCGCGTCCTCTTCACTCCAAGATTCATTCATGTAGAACACCGTGGTTAAGCGACGGTTTTCGTTCCCTTTAAAGCAATCAAGGTGTTTTTGGTAAAAATCGCCTTTTTCGTACTTAGCAAAGTGCGCTTCATACTCAAACAAACCCAAGAAGAAATGGAGGTTCACCTCTTGTCGAATCTCTTCCATTTTGCTCAAATAATTCGCGATTGGCTGGCCCATAGCTGGTTTTAACCATTGAATTTTGTCACTACGAATTGATTCAATTCGGGTCACATCATCATTTCGACCAATGCGTGCTTTCTTCCAATTATCCGGTATGCAATCACGTAATTGGGTTACTTCGCCTTCAGAAAGAAAGTCATCCCAAATGTAGTAACCATCCGTTGCTAACGCATCGATCAGCTTGTTCATTTATTTTATTCACTCGTGTGGATTGGGCGGTTTATATAAAAAATTCAATCCAATGCAACAAATGCAACTTTTTGTCGAAACGACAAATTCTGAATCAGCAAATAAAACTGAAAGAAAAGCACACAAAAAACCGCTCTCTTGAGCGGCTTTTTTAGTAAGTTATCGGGCACCATAAACCACGGGTGGTTGATGCATCGGCCTGATTCGCTGGATAGTTCGGCGCTGTTTGTTCTTTAGTTGGATGTGACACAGTTCCAGCACCAAACCAAACGCCATCGCAAAGTACACATACCCTTTATTGATATGGATTGCGAAGCCTTCGGCCATCAGCAAGCCACCCAGCAATACATCAACTATTAAGAATAGTAATTGGATTGTAATTAAAAGAAAAAGCGCCTTTCGGCGCTTATTATACATCCCTAACCCAAACGTCCTTGAC
>NZ_JAWPOR010000176.1:0-1058 GCF_033344395.1 Vibrio sp. 1874 | reverse complement strand
GTTCGCAGTACTCTAAGTCAGCTTGATCGGCAATCTTTAACCGTTGGGAAAAGGTTAGACGAGAACCAAGCCAAGATAGAAGAGTTAAAGCTCGAAAGATTGAATGAAATCGTCGAAGAGTTGCGGAATACCAAAAAAGAAGTCGTTGCCATTCGTGAAGAGTATCGATCTGCTCAAGATGTGGTGGCTAGAACTTCAATCAATGCGCCAATCTCAGGCCGCGTAGTGAACATGCAAGTGTTCACTGAAAAGGGGGTTATTGGTTCAGGACAAACGTTGTTAGAGTTAGTGCCTCAAGATGATAAGTTGCTTGTTGAAGCAAGAGTCAATCCGCAAGACATTGACTTGATCAATCCAGGACAACAAGCGCATGTGCGATTAACCGCTCTGAATGCAAGAACATTGGCTCCTCTCGATGGCACGGTGCTGACTGTTTCGGCGGATAAACTGTCACAAGAAAACCAAGATGACTATTACCTAGCGCGAATCTCAATTTCTCAAGATGATGTTGCCAAGTACCGTTTGACATCCGGAATGAACGCCGAAGTACTCATTTTGTCTGAGCCTCGAACACCGCTGAGTTATTTGATTAAGCCACTGACAGAAAGCATGAACCGAGCATTTCGAGAAGAATAGGTATTCTGTCTTCGAAGAAGCGTATTCTCGCCAATTACATGCCTCGCTGGATATAGATCTAGCGGGGCATTTTTCTTTTTCAAATAGCGTATTTGAATCGGATATATGTTGCTAAGATTGAACCAATCTACCGATGGTTTTCGAGTGACAGTTTTAATTATCAACACTCTGATGTTTTGATTTGTCAGTTTGTTTTTATCGGTATTTTTTAGGGGCTTAGTAATCCAAATCGAAAACGAATAATATTTTCTTGGCTATTTGTAGGAATTATCCTGCTTTGTAGGTTTTGTATTACTTAAGATCGGTAATTTTCTTTCCTATATATCAATTTTTGCGATCGAGAATGGTTAAGTTTCGCTATAAATCATAATGCGTCGAATCATTCCTAATGTTTTTTGGAAATAATGTCTATTAAATGGAGT
>NZ_JAWPOR010000175.1:0-1064 GCF_033344395.1 Vibrio sp. 1874 | reverse complement strand
TTAAGAACGACACGCTAAAAACAGATTTGGATTTGCACTATTACCAAGCAGGCATGTCAGCGGTATTGACCAGTGACAACTTAGGCGACACACCACTCTCTTTGTTTGGCCGCGTGACCGCTTTGGGGACTCAAGCAGAAATGTATGTTCCAAATGCCCAGAAAGTGACTGACGACTCTGGCGCACTGTTTAACGTGGGAGCTGGAGTTCATTGGGATATGAGTAAAGATATCTGGTTACGCGCAGAGTACATCTACAATGTCGCAGATATGGGTTTTGAAGACTTTTACGACAGCTATGAAGGTCTACAAATCAGCTTAGGAAAACGCTTCTAGCGCGACGTTGAACCCAGAATTTGAAGTTAAATGTAAAGAAGCCGAGGCAAATGCCTCGGCTTCTTTTATCAATCAAGAAAGTAGCTTTGCTTATTGAGCGGAAAATTTTTCTGCGGTCTCTTTGTTTACATGACTACTAGGTTGAACAGTATCAAGTGACGCTAAAATACCATCTTGATGACCTTTTAGCGCATTCGTAAACGTTGGAAGTGCAGTGGTGACTAACAACGCCATAATACCCGCAACCAGAACCATTTCTACCATGTAACTACCACGAACTTTTTTCAAGGGAACACCGCAATAATCATAGGTATAGCCACCTTCCTGGCTTTATACCTAGCAAGACTCGACATTCAGTCATAAACGATGAGCGAGTCCTGTGCCCCTCGAAGAAGTGGCGAAATAATAACCACAATTAATGGTTAGATCTATAAATAATCACTAGAAATATAAAAAAACGCCGAACAAAAATGGTTCGGCGTTTTTAATCAAAGCGTTACATGTTGTCGTTAAGGATGCACTGTGCGGCCTTTCGAATCGTGGCTGAGCGCTTTGTTCAGTTCTGCTTCTACGTGACCAGGAGCTTGTGTTTTCGCAGAAATCAGTCGGTACATCGCAGGGATAACAAACAAGGTCACCAATGTAGCAAATCCCATCCCGAAAAAGATAACCGTACCCACAGCAATACGGCTCTCATAACCAGCACCTGTTGATACGATCAACGGGATT
>NZ_JAWPOR010000174.1:0-1065 GCF_033344395.1 Vibrio sp. 1874 | reverse complement strand
TTCGGTGTTATCTCTGTTGGATTACTTGCGCCAGTCGCATTCACCCACACACTCAAAATACCCATGTTGTTTGCGCCTGCGATGTCTGCCGCTAGAGAGTCACCGATGTGTAAGGCTTCTTCTGGTTTGACGTCGACAAGATTCAAGGCTTTTTGGAATATGCTGGCCGCTGGTTTTTCTTCTGGCTCTTCGCCACCCACAATAATATGGTCCACCCATTCATCCATTTGTGTTGCTTTCAATTTGGGGTGCTGCGAGAAAATTGGACCGTTAGTGATCACGACAAGTTTGTAGTGCTTACGTAGATCCATCAGCATTTCTTTTACGCCAGGGAAGAAAGTGAACGCGCCCATACGTGCTGAATCAAAATAGTGTTGTGCTTGCTGAGCTTGCTCTGCATCGATGTGGATGCCGTTCTCCGCCAAAATCGTTTGGATCAGACCACAGCGAAAAGCATTTTCGTCTGGAAGAAGAGCAACCAGCTGAGGAAACTCTGCGTTGAGCTTTTTATATACCCCTTGCAAGTAGCGTTGTAAGAATGCTTGAGGATCAGAGACTTGGGGATACGTTTGTTGAATCCAGGCAGCAAATTTTTGCCCTGCAGATTTGTCTGCTTGGGATGTGCCACATAACGTCTCGTCCATATCAAAAAAAATCGCTTTAAGCACAGGGGCTCCTTTCATTCACTACTTAGTCACTGGCGTCGAAAGCCTATTATCCCACTCTAAATCGCATCGTAAAGAGGCAATCCGTCAGCAAATTGTGCAGTTTCGTTTACGCTTAAGTGATGCTGTTCTTTTGGCTTAATCATTAAACCGCATAACGGGCGCATAATCGCAACTTTGAGGAGGTTTCCTCTGTTTTGTTGTGGTGCTCACGTTTTAGCCTTAGGTGAAGCCGGTTAACTTTGGTTTTTTATGTTTGCCGACTATTTTGTTAGTAACATTTTATGCCGAAAAATCGCTTTTGGTACGATATATTGTTTGGTAAATGTTAATGATCGCACATGAATAGTGTGGTTATGGTGTGAGGTGATGTTGTGCCTATATTTAGAGCATTTTTCTA
>NZ_JAWPOR010000173.1:0-1066 GCF_033344395.1 Vibrio sp. 1874 | reverse complement strand
CTTTGCCATTGGTCAGGGTTCAGTCTTGTACGAGAAACAAACGATTTGCCCGTTTCACGTTGACGCTTCTGGATAAACTGCGTGAGCTGGTTGATGAGCTCGTTTAGTTTTTCCTTTTGAGTACCTTCCGCTTTATCTAGCGCTTCACGAATCAATGGCGGTAGATAGCGGTAGGTCAGTAGGCAAAGCTCCGGTTCAGAAACGAGTTCGAAGTCATCTTGCTGTTTGATGAGGTCAGCAAAGTAGCGCGCTTTCTCGATACTTTGATCGATCAATAGTTCGTAGCCTGGGCGACTAATAATGTGCATCGCCGCATACACTAACATGGCCATGCCTGAGCGAGAGCCTTCTAGTGTATGACTACCTAAATCTTTTGAACCTTTACGTAAGATGTATTGCGCATGGTGTTCAATGGATTTCATCGCGTCTGGGTCTTTGAACAACACCATGCCTGCACCCATAGGGATGTACAGTTGTTTGTGCGCGTCGATAGTCACTGAGTCAGCCAGTTCAACACCTTCGAGAAGGTGACGGTAATGATTAGACATCAACGTTGCACCACCCCAAGCGGCATCTACATGGAAGTGACAATTGTGCTCTTGGCACACTTGAGCGATCTGCGACAGAGGATCGACGTTCCCCGTTTCTGTTGTGCCAGCGACACCGATAACCGCAATTGGTTTGATGTTTTGTTCTTTAAGCTCGGCAATTTTTGCTTTTAGGTCGTCAACAACAATACGGTTGTTTGCATCGGTTTTCACCGCGACTAAACCCTCTTGACCTAAGCCAAGTACGTCTGCTGCTTTTTTCAGTGAATAGTGACCACGTTCAGAAACCAGAACTGCAAGGCCTTCGTAGCCATAGTACTTCATGGCTTTGAATAGACCTTCTTTTTCTACCCCTTTGAAATCACCATCTGCTTTCAACGCTTTATTGCGTGCAACCCAAAGCGCCGTAATGTTCGCGATTGTGCCACCAGAGCAAAACGCACCAAGTGAATGGTTCGCGCTGTGCATCCATTTACGATAAAACTTGTCGTTTTGACCGTAAATTAAGCGGTGTAACA
>NZ_JAWPOR010000172.1:0-1069 GCF_033344395.1 Vibrio sp. 1874 | reverse complement strand
CACCATCCACGTTTGCTTTTTGGTAGGCTTCTGCGAAGTGCTCCATGGCACCTGCACCACCGGAAGCGATGAGAGGAACTTTACACACTTCGCGTACCATATTGAGCTGTTCAATATCGTAACCGTTACGCACGCCGTCTTGGTTCATCATGTTGAGCACGATTTCACCAGCACCGCGCTTTTGCACTTCTTGTACCCATTCGCGCGTTTCCCACTTCGTCGCCTTTGTACGTTCTTCGTCGCCAGTAAACTGGTAAACCTGATATTTACCAGTATCTTTGTCGTAGTAGGAATCAATACCAACAACAATACACTGAACGCCAAATTTATCTGCTAAATCAGTAATAAGCTGCGGGTTAGCCAACGCAGGCGAGTTGATAGAGACTTTGTCTGCACCAAACTCCAGAATACGTGCAGCATCCTCTGCGGATTTAATACCACCAGCCACACAAAAAGGAATGTCGATCACTTCCGCGACACGAGCTACCCAACTTTTATCAACTACACGACCATCGCTTGATGCTGTGATGTCGTAAAACACCAGCTCGTCAGCGCCTTCTTCTGCGTAGCGTTTAGCGAGAGGAACAATGTCGCCGATGATCTCGTGGTTGCGAAACTGAACCCCCTTCACCACTTGTCCATCACGAACATCAAGACATGGAATTATTCGCTTTGCCAGCATGCAAATGCCTCCTCTGCTGTGAACTTACCATCTAACAACGCGCGACCAACAATCACGCCTGCCACACCGCTGCCTTTTAGCGCTTCGATATCCGCTAATGAGCCGATACCACCTGAAGATTGGAACTGCACTTGTGGGTACTGTTTACATAGGTCGACGTAAAGCTCTACGTTTGAGCCTTCTAGCGTACCGTCACGAGAAATGTCAGTACACAGCACGTGCTGTAGACCTACCGTTAGGTAATCGTTGATCAGAGCTTCAATAGTCACGCCTGAATCTTCTTGCCAACCAGAGATCGCCACTTTACGTGTGCCGTCTTGGTCGATGTTGATGTCCAACGCGGCCACTTTACGTGTGCCGTCTTGGTCGATGTTGATGTCCAACGCG
>NZ_JAWPOR010000171.1:0-1073 GCF_033344395.1 Vibrio sp. 1874 | reverse complement strand
CCTTATAACAGATGCTTATCTCTCTCTTTGCTGAGCAATCAAAGTTTCCATTTATGAGATATAGCTCACTGAAAGTGCAAACGCTTTCGTGGCCTTACAACAGTTTTTGCTTTTGTTTCCCAGCGTTTGTGGTTAATGTTCAAAAACGTCAAATTGCGGTCATTGCTAGGATTTACAACTGCATGAGCAAAACAATTCATAAATGGAAGCAAATTTCTTTGGTTGAAGAAGACGTTCAGCTTCCTACTGGTAAAGTCATTTCACACACCACCATTCACCATCCAGGCGCTGCTGTAATACTGCCAATCGCTGCCAATGGCGATATAGTCTTAGTGAATCAGTTTCGACCTTCTCTCAATAAATGGCTTCTGGAGTTACCAGCAGGCACTCGTGAAGGCGACGAAGACCCGCTCTGCTGCGCGCAACGTGAGTTGGAAGAAGAAACTGGCTTCAGCGCAGAAAAATTTACCCCACTCGGTCAAGTGACGCCGCTTGCTGGGTTTTGTGATGAAATTCAGTATTTGTTTGTCGCCGAACACTTAGCCAAAACCAATCGCTACGAGTGTGACGACGATGAAGTGATTGAAGTCGTGACATTGTCACGGGAACAGCTCGAAGAAAAAATTATTGATGGCACCATTACCGATGCCAAAACCATCGCTTGCTTAAGCAAAGCTCGCCTTTGCGGATACATTTAGGAATTTGAACCAAGGAGATATTCATGGATTTTCGTTCAGACACAGTGACTCAACCCACCCAAGCTATGCGCGAAGCAATGTTCAGCGCCCCTGTTGGCGATGATGTTTATGGTGACGATCCTACCGTAAACGAGCTAGAGCAATTCGCGGCTAAATTGGCAGGGTTTGAGGCAGCGTTGTTTACCACTTCTGGCACACAAGCAAACCTTTTAGGATTAATGGCGCACTGTGAGCGTGGCGATGAATATTTATGCGGCCAGCAAGCGCACAATTACAAATATGAAGCAGGTGGCGCAGCGGTACTGGGTTCTATCCAGCCTCAACCAATAGAAAACAATCCAGATGGCACGTTGCCATTTGACAAATTAGAGGCAG
>NZ_JAWPOR010000170.1:0-1075 GCF_033344395.1 Vibrio sp. 1874 | reverse complement strand
CTTGCACTTTTGGCTCAGGGATTAGGAGTCCAAGATAAGATCGGCATTTTCTCGAACAACATGCCGCAATGGACGATTGCTGATTTCGCCGCATTGCAACTGCGTGGCGTGACGGTGCCTATCTACCCAACCAATACTGCCGCTCAGTCGGCATACATCATCGACAACGCAGACGTAAAAGTTCTGTTTGTTGGCGAACAGCCTCAGTTTGATGCTGCTGTGAGCATTTTTGAACAATGTGAGCAGTTAGAGCTGATTGTTGCGATGTCGGACGATATTGAGCTTGGCGATCATGACTTTGCTATCTCTTGGAAAGACTTTGTCGCAAAAGGCGATACAAGCCATCAAGCTGAACTTGATGAGCGTTTGGAACAAGCGAAAGTTGATGATTTGCTTACGCTGATCTACACCTCAGGTACCACAGGTCAACCTAAGGGCGTGATGTTGGATTATGGCAACATCGCAGCGCAGCTAGAAGGTCACGACCAACGCTTGAGCTTATCTCAAGATGATGTTTCTTTGTGTTTCCTTCCGCTTTCACACGTATTTGAACGCGCTTGGACATTCTACGTATTATACAAAGGTGCGACGAACTGTTACTTGCAAGACACAATGCAGGTGCGCGATGCCTTGAGTGAAGTGCGTCCAACCGTGATGTGTGCGGTTCCTCGTTTCTACGAAAAGATTTTCTCAGCGATTCACGAGAAAGTGTCTCGAGCACCGATTCATCGCAAGATCATGTTTACTTGGGCGGTGAACATGGGCGCGAAAATGGCACTTTGCCATCAAGAAAAGCGCAAACCTTCGATGATGCTGCGTAAAGCACACGCATGAGCTGACAAGCTGGTGCTCAGTAAGCTGCGCGCACTGCTCGGTGGTCGTATCAACTTTATGCCATGTGGTGGCGCGAAGTTGGATGAAACCATTGGTCGCTTCTTCCATGCGATTGGCATCAACGTGAAGTTGGGCTACGGCATGACAGAAACCACCGCGACGATTTCGTGCTGGGATGACAAGTGCTTTGATCCGGATTCTATCGGTATGTCGATGCCTGGCGCGCAAGTGAAGATTGGCG
>NZ_JAWPOR010000169.1:0-1077 GCF_033344395.1 Vibrio sp. 1874 | reverse complement strand
ATCTCTGCACCTTCTGACAGTATCCGTCCTATCGTTGAAGTTAAAGGTGATACCGCGATTGACACCCAGGCATTGCCGGTTAGGGTTCTCATCCGTGATCAGTACAAACCTGATGGTGACTATGACGCTAACACGATGGGGGTGTGGAAAGTACGCCTGATCCAGCAAAAGGCCTACAACGAGACGGTTGCGCTCACTGATTATGCGGAAGCATCGAACGGTGAAGCTCAGTTCTCAGTAGACCTGTCTGGTGTGGATACTTCCTCCGTCCGTATCGCTGCTGAGGCTGTTCTGGAAAGCCCTGTTGAGGGTTACAACCGCACAGAGTTGTCTATCAGACCTGCCTTCTTGACAGTGCTTCGTGGTGGTGCCATCGGTGCTGGCGTGGAGGCTCGCAAGTTGTCTGGTGAAGCTCCGTTCACTGCTGTGTTCAAGCTATCTTTGGACGACCGTCAGGATCTCCGGGCTACCGGCCAGGTTGTGTGGGAAACCAGTAAGGACGACGGTAAAACCTGGGAGCAGTTCATCCCAGAAGATCGATACAAGTATCAGCTTGTGAAGACCTTCGATAAGGGGGAGTACCAGGTTCGGGCCAAGGTGGTGAACGTCAACTCAGGTGCGGAAAAGTACACCGAAGCGGTCAGTGTTGTCGCTTACGACAAACCTGATATTGCTGTTATCGGCCCGACCACGTTGTTTGTCGGAAGTGAAGGCAAGTACACAGCGAACCTGACGTTGAACGATGAGCCAATCTCCGGTGGCAATGCCATTGTTGAGTGGTCTACTGACGGTGGCAAAACCTACGCGCAGACAGGGGATAGCATCACGCTTTCGAGCGATGAAGAAACCCGATACCGCCTGTGGGCTCGTGTGCGCTCTGCCACTGCACCGGCTGATGACGGCTATGCCTATGAAGTTGCGAAAACGGCAGTTGACTTCCGAGCAGTGAAGGCCCCCCGTCCTTACGTGACAGGGCCGCGAGTCATTGAGACCGGTAAGAAGTATGTGTTCAAAGCCGAAACCAGCCTGCCTTACCGTGGGATGGACGTGAAGCTGAACGGGTTCTTCACGCTGCCT
>NZ_JAWPOR010000168.1:0-1078 GCF_033344395.1 Vibrio sp. 1874 | reverse complement strand
AGTCTTCATTTTCTCGAGCGCAGAAGTCACGCCGTTTACCTTGTCTTTTTTCCCACAAAAAGGCGATGCGTTTAACGATGGTTGGCGAGTGATCGGAAAAGAGAGTGGGCAAATTCTGTTGGTAGCGCCAGGTGAAGAAGTGGAAGAGGATGCGAATGCGCAATTTTAAGCAAACTCAACCAAACTTAAACCGTCGCAGAGTGCGAGGGATGACGTTGCTTGAAGTGTTGGTTGCACTGGCTATTTTTGCCACCGCGGCGATCAGTGTGATTCGCTCTGTGAGTCAACACATCAACACAGTCAGCTACTTAGAAGAAAAGATGTTTGCAGCAATGGTTGTGGATAACCAAATGGCGAATGTGATGCTAGATACTGGCGCGCTGAAAGCCAAGAATGGTACCGAAGAGCTAGCAGGGCGTACATGGTATTGGAAAGTCACGCCTGTAGCCACCACGCAGCCATTGCTGAAAGCATTTGATGTAAGTGTCGCGACGGCGAAAAACGCGAGTCCAGTTGTTACGGTAAGAAGCTATGTGGCGCAGTAATCCCAATCGCGCAAATAAGCGCCGTACAGCAAAAGGTTTTACACTCATTGAAGTGCTGGTGTCGATAGCAATCTTTGCCAGTTTGAGCGTGGCGGCATACCAAGTGGTGTCGCAAGTTCAGCGCAGTAATGAGTTGTCGCAAGAGCGAACTCAGCGTTTGAATGAACTGCAACGCGCCATGGTGATGATGGATAACGACTTCCGCCAAATGGCATTGCGTCAAACGCGTACCAACGGCGAAGACCCTGCCGGGCAACTGATCTTTTGGTCGGATTATTTACTCGATTCCGACGCGAAAGGCCTAATGTTTGCACGTGTGGGTTGGCATAACCCGCAGCAACAGTTCCCGCGTGGTGAAGTGACTAAAGTGGGCTATCGCGTTAAAGAAGAAACCTTGCAGCGTGTTTGGTGGCGTTATCCAGATACCCCTGTTGGGCAGGAAGGCATTGTCACTCCGTTGCTGACGCAGGTGGAATCTTTCGACATGCGTTTTTATGACGGTAAACAGTGGAAGAAAGAGTGGGACAGCAATA
>NZ_JAWPOR010000016.1:0-78176 GCF_033344395.1 Vibrio sp. 1874 | reverse complement strand
TCAGGATTAACATGGAAGCTCTCTTTAGTGCGATTCTTATCGGATAAATATCAATTGCCTCTCAATTTACCCTCTAGTTGCGAGATTAATCAGGCAAGCCTTGCACTATCAGGGCGTTAAAGTCAAATTGAGCACCTATTAAGTACATAAATAACACCGAGTAAGTATTAGATTGATACTTAAAGCAAAGAAAGGATCTTGTATGTCAGTTAAGCAAGCACAGAAGAACAAGCGCCGTCAGGCGAGGAAGAAAGCAAAGGCAACGCATAAAACGCCCGTTTCCCATTCGCCAGCACCGGCACAAAATATCATTGATGGCGTTAAGCCTTTATTGATTGAGTACATTCAAAGTGAACAGCAATATTTGGATGTCTTTAAGTCGCTGGAACGTGGTCAGGTGTACCTAGTGGCAACAGAGGGACCAGACACTAAGCACATGGTGCTGTCAGAAGATGAGTATCTAAGCTTAATGCCAACAGAGGATAGAGCGGCACTGGCTGCGCATCTTGCTTTAGTGACGAATGAAAAAGTTGTTGGTTACACCGAAGACGATACCGGCTTCATGACGTACTGTTTAACGGACGATGAAGTACTCTAACCACTGATATTTTTGTATAGATGCTCGCTAAATGGCGGCGGTGAATAATGAGCATGTTCACTTAACTCTTAGGAGCATCTATGAAAACCTTCCTCGCCTCACTAAAGGCAAAACTCAGCCAATGCTGGTACTTCGTTCGTTACACTGACAAACTGCCATCGTGGCAAGCAGGTAACGCCCGTCTATTTATTATCACCCTTCGTAAAGGTAAAGAGCATGATATCGGCTTACTTGAGCATGAAAAGTGCCATGTAAAGCAGTGGTGGATGCTGTTTTTACCACTGTCAGTCGTTGGCTGGACGGGGCTACATTTCTTCTATGCCGATCCTGTTTTGATGATCGCCAGCACTGTGATTGCCGGATTAGCCCCCGCTCTTCATGTTTTGCTGTATCTGTTGGTGCGCCCTTATCGCCAGTGGGCTGAGGTGCAGGCATACCGAGTGCAGATCGCAAAAGGCAACTACAGAGACAATAGCTTTGCCATTCGGGCACTCTTGAATCCCAAATACAAGCTCAAGCTAACCGAGACCCAAGCGGCAGAATTGCTCGGGCTTTGACAACAAAGTTGTGTTGTACGGATAGGCGGTCAATCCGCCTATATTGGCTAAGATATCGTCAATATAGGGAATCACGATGAGTATACTTCAGGTCATTTCATTCTGCCTGATGTCATGGTTTTTCATGACATTGAGCGTCTATTTGTGTGTGGGTTTGTTTGGCAACAAAGAACAAGTGAAGTCGTTCCAGCTGTTTAAAGAGTTCAGTCTTTCTTATTTGCTGGTCATGGCATTGGCTTTATTTCTCATTCCCGACAAGGAGCCATTAAAGCAATTATTATGGAGTGTTGATTTAGGCTATGACTTAATATCAAGCCTGTCAGTGTTTCTCATGTTGTTTTATTCCATTTCAAAGATTGTCGGTTATTGGTTTGTGTCTCAGCCTGTCATTAATAATATTCCACTTCGTTCTGGTGAAGCCTTTTTGTTATTTCGGAAAGGGAACAATGAGAAGCAATATTTATCCATTGATGTGCGTGATATGGCGTCGGTATTACGTGCTAAACGGGCGTTACTGGCAGAAATACAAGACAGTGAAACCGTTCTCGATGCCACATGCCGGATTCAAGATCAGTACGAACAGGGCGGTTATGATTTGGTGATCGTCAATACCATGGGGGCGGGGTATGCCTTACGGGAGACATTAAAAACCCATTTGAGCCGTATTCCGGTTGTGGGGGCATTGCCGTCTGGTCCCGTGTCCGATTACCACGTTTTACCTGCCTAACTAACCAAGAACATCAATAAGCCGCCTTCGGGCGGTTTTTTATTGCCACCAAGAAACACCCAAACAAAACTTAATATTTAAAGTGTTACCGTGTCACTTTGTGGGTGGTTAAAAAATGCCCGCCTAGCTCTCAATTTCTGAGAACTGTCATTCTCGGAAATTGACAATTATCCCACTTTCCATCAATATGATTGCATATCCATCACTACACGTTGCCAGCATGATAGAAAATCAACTCTCCCTGTTGGGGGATTTTTCCGGCGTCAGACCGGATGATGTGAGAACCGCGATCCAAGCGGCACAGAAGAAAGGGATCAACGTTGCCGAGAACGAACAATTCAAGGCTGCGTTCGAGCACCTGCTTAATGAGTTCAAGAAAAGGGAAGAGCGTTATTCGCCTAATACCTTGCGTCGATTGGAAAGTGCGTGGACCTGCTTTGTGGATTGGTGCTTGGCAAATCATCGACATTCTTTGCCTGCCACACCGGATACCGTTGAGGCGTTTTTCATTGAGCGAGCTGAGGAGTTACACCGCAATACGTTGTCGGTGTATCGCTGGGCTATCTCCCGTGTTCACCGTGTCGCCGGCTGTCCCGATCCCTGCCTTGATATTTATGTAGAAGACCGACTCAAAGCCATATCACGAAAGAAAGTGAGAGAGGGCGAGGTCGTTAAGCAGGCTTCACCATTTAACGAGCAGCATTTACTGAAACTCACCTCGCTCTGGTACCGAAGCGACAAGCTGTTGCTGCGTCGTAACTTGGCGTTGTTGGCGGTTGCGTATGAGTCCATGTTACGGGCGTCTGAGCTGGCAAATATTCGAGTTAGTGACATGGAATTAGCAGGGGATGGTACCGCAGTATTAACCATTCCTATCACCAAGACAAACCATAGCGGCGAGCCGGATACCTGCATTCTCAGTCAGGATGTGGTCAGTTTGCTTATGGATTACACCGAAGCTGGCAAGCTGGATATGAGTGGTGATGGCTTCTTGTTTGTGGGTGTATCAAAGCACAATACCTGCATCAAGCCAAAGAAAGACAAAGATACTGAAGAGCTACTGCATAAAGCCATTACAACCAAAACGGTTGAGGGGGTGTTCTATTCAGCATGGCAAGCGCTGGACCTAGAACGTCAGGGTGTAAAGCCGTTTACTGCTCACAGTGCGCGTGTAGGTGCAGCACAAGACCTACTCAAAAAGGGCTATAACACGTTACAGATCCAACAGTCTGGACGATGGTCTAGTGGTACCATGGTTGCTAGATATGGCAGGGCAATATTAGCGCGTGATGGTGCAATGGCTCACAGTCGAGTCAAAACACGTACAGCGCCTATGCAGTGGGGTTCTGGTGGCTCAGGCTAGTATTTATTAAGTATCTATTGGGTATTGGGTAAGTATTTATTTGATATTGGTCAAGTATTGGCTTTCTTTTTGGTCGAACAAACGAACGTTGTTCGTTCGTTTATTGTGTTCGTTCGGATTGGTGCTTATACTTTAACCAGTTTTTAAGGGAAGCTAAACAATGACAACGACTACTATTGCCGACGCAAACTCGATTCAAGATCGAGTCAATGCTATTTGTAATGAACTCTATGCCAAAGGAACAAAGCCGACGGTGAGATTAGTGCTTTCTATGCTACCTGATGTGAGTAGCACAAGCACGGTTCATAAGTATTTCGCTAACTGGAAGAAAGAGATAGAGGCAAATCAACAATCCCTCTATGACAAGTTGGGCTTTTCTTCTGAGTTCACCCAGTCTTTCATGAAAGAGATAACACGTTTCAGTGTGGAAGCGGAGCAAAGATATAAAGAACAGGCTCAAGATGCTAACGAACAGCGAGATTTAGCGCTTGAAGAGTTAGAACGCAGCGAAGAACGCCTGCACAAGCAAACCGCTCTGATTGAACAGAGAGATAAAGAGATCAGAGAACTGCAGTCTGAGTTGGTGAAAGTTCAAGAAAACCTCAAGTCTCAGCTTGCTCAAGAACAAGAGTCAAATCGCGTTATCGTTCAGGAGTTGCGTCAACAGCTAGAGACGCAAACAGATGAAAATCGCGCTCTTGTTTCTACAAACGAAGGTCTACGTACTGACATTGCCAAAGCTGAGTTGAAGCTAGAGGGTAATAAGGAATACGTGGAAGAAGTGAAGTCACAAAATGCCATCCTAACTGGTGAGAATAAGTCTCTCAATACTGAAATCACGGCTCTGAATAAGCAGTTAGCCAGTCAAGAAGCCACTCTCTCTGGAAATGATAAGCTGATCAGCAGCCTTGAAAACAGTCTGGCAAGTTTGAAAGAAAACAACCAAGCGTTAGAGAAAGAAAAGCGCCAGTTGAATGAGAATGTAAGCACATTAAGACGTGATCTCGATGCAGCTCATCACCTACAGGCTGAAACAAAAGAAGATTTGGATGCTAGTCGCCGTCAGACCGAGAAGCTGCAATCTGATTCTGAAGAGCGTCTACGTTCACTTAATCAAACAATTGCCAGCCATGAAGCCACAATTAAGGGTAATGACAAGTTGATCGCCCAGATGGAGACATCGTTATCTAAATTGGAGTCAGTAAATTCTGAACTAACCCAAGAAGTTTCTCAGTTACGTGTAGATAAGGAGTCAAGATGAGCATCACCATTTATGGGACCGTCTTAGTACCCCAGTCAATGAGCGAGGCTGATGCTCAGACGCTTCAGCGTGAAATATCAGAACGTGATGAGTTTAAAGTTATTCGAGTGCAAAGGGATGTGACCCGCAAGGTTCATTTCATGTTTGAAGGTGAGCGCACGGTTGAATCAAAAGGGCTTGAGTACCCAGATGTTATGTTTGGTGCTTGGTGTGAGACTGGCGGCGATCCGTTTTTCTATGAGCCAGCATACAAACCTATTGCTTACTTCCTGAAAGATCGGGGCTATAACGTATTAAGTTATCCTAGAGAGAGATAAATATGAGTGACAGCATAGTGCAATTGTCCAATGTGTTTGGGGTTCTGAAAGAGAAATTGCCCACAATTGAAAATGAATTTGACCCGCTTGAGTTGGAAGTGGAAGAGCGTGAAGGCATTGTTGTTGACTACATCATTAACAAGGCGGGTAACGGTTATGTGTTAGTGATTGATGACCGAGATCTGACACCTGAACTGGTTACGCTTGAGTTTGAGTCGAGTGATGCCATTATTGCTTACTTTGAGAAAGGTCAACGCAAGCCTATGGTGCTTGATTCAGTAGAAAATTAGGAGGGATTTATGGCATCAAGTTCAGCGAAGCAACTAATGAAGGCGTACACGATTCAAGTCCAAAGTGCAGCTCGCCGTGTATCAGACCGTCACAATAATCAGAACAAAGCCTTTAAAGTGATTGATAAGCAATGCAACAAAGTTTATCCACGAGGTAAAGTCTGGGATAGAGTTGCGGAACTTTCGGATATTTGCCTTTAAATGACAACCTTTTGTTGTGGCGACAGGGTGAGCGCAATGCCACCCTAAGTCCGTTTTATCGAGTAGAAAGGAACGGACATGGATAAATTAGAACAGCTAGGTCAGCAGCTTGCCACGGCAATGAAACAAGCAGAACATGCGAACGTTGGCACAATTGGCAGTGTACATCACAAGATCAGCCCGTTAGCGTATGAGCTGGCAAAGAATACCAACCCTTATTTAACCCTCCTTAAAGAAAACCATGAGCGATTTAAGCACGAGCATGGGCGCCCAGCTGAGTACGTGTTTATGCCTTTGGAAATGTTGATGTCGCTTGTTGGCGACCTGCCACAAATGGAGCAGAAATTATTCTGGCTTTCAGATACCAAGAAGATTGAAGAAATGATCGTTAAGCTGACTGACGACGGTACATTGCGATTCTATTGAAGGGGCTTTGCGCCCCTACTGTAAGTTGTCAAAGCGAGAAATATTGCCGTCAAAACGAAGCGTAATGTTACCTACGGGACCGTTACGTTGTTTGCCTATGATGATCTCTGCCGTGCCTTTGTACTTGCTTCTGTCGTTGTACAACTCGTCACGGTAGATAAACATGATAAGGTCGGCATCTTGTTCAATAGCGCCTGATTCACGCAAATCTGAGTTGATAGGGCGCTTGTCTGGGCGTTGTTCCAAAGAGCGGTTAAGCTGCGACAAAGCAACCACTGGGACATTTAACTCTTTCGCTAATGCTTTGAGTGAACGGGAGATCTCAGAGATTTCCAAAGTACGGTTATCTGCTAGTGCTGGTACGCGCATCAATTGCAGGTAATCAACAACTATCATCGACAATCCGCCATGCTCCCGAGCAATACGACGAGCTTTAGCTCTCATTTCAGTCGGTGTTAAGCCTGCGCTATCATCAATGTAAAAGTTCGGCTTCCAATCGAGCAGACCAAGTGCAGAGCCGACTTGTGTCTCTTGTTCTTCATTTAGCTGTCCTGTTTTAATGCTGGTTAAGCTAACGCGAGACAGTGAAGAGACGAGTTTATCCATGATCTGACTCTTTGGCATTTCAAGAGAGAAAAGTAACACGGGTTTCTCTTCTTCCATGATGGCACTTTCACAGATGTTTAGCGCCATGGTGGTTTTACCATGCGATGGTCTAGCCGCTACCACAACAAAGTCTGACGGTTGTAAGCCTAGCGTCATGGCATCAAGCTCATCAAAGCCCGTTCTCATTCCAGTGATACTGTTGCGCTTGCTGGATTTGAATCGCTCCATCGTTTCTGCAATGAGGCTTTTGCCATCAAATACGTTGTCACTTTTGATACGAGCCTCAGAGATAGAAAGCACCTTCTTCTCTGCAAGATCGAGCAGTTCCTCTGGTTTTCTGCCTTGCGTATTGTATGCGGCGTCAGCGATTTCATTTGCAGCAGAGATCATGTGGCGCAACATAGAGCGCTCAGCCACAATGTCAGTGTAAGCAAGGATGTTGGCTGCACTAGGTGTGTTTTTGGCAAGGTCCGCCAGATACGCAAACCCACCAACATCATCTAATTGTTCTCTTTGCTCCAAGCGCTCAGACAAGGTGATAAGGTCTACGGGCGTTCTGCTATCAAATAACGAGCCTATAGCATCAAAGATAATCCGGTGAGGACGGCTGTAGAAGTCAGCTTTCGTCAATCGCTCGCTTACTGATTCCCAACGTTCGTTGTCTAAAAGCAAGCCACCAATCACGGATTGCTCCGCCTCGATAGAGTGAGGCGGGTGTTTAATATCGTCAAATTTGTTGTTCATAGCGCGACCACTTATTACGAAATAATCACTTTTGTAAGCTCAGTGGCTTTGTCGGTGATTGCTTGTGGGGCTTTCTCTATGAATTTGACCTGACGGTTAGAGAAATCGAGAGATTTAACTTGGTGAATGAGGATGGCGCCTTGTGTCGATAGCTCTTCAGGCAAAACGACTTCCAGCTTCATACCTCTCACTGTGCTAGTGATTGGAGCTACAACAGCAAATCCAGTGTGTTCATTGAACATTTTACGAGAGATCACAAACGCAGGACGACGTTTCATGATTTCCTTTCCTGCGCTCGGATCAAAGTCGAGTGAAACAATGTCTCCTTTATCTGGTACGTACATCAAATCACTTCCTTGCCAACAGGCTTAGCATTAATCCATTCTCTGTCTTCATCGGTAATGGCAAAGCACTCTTTTGGGCTTTCAGCGAGTAAGGCTTCCAGCGTTAGCTCTTCCTCAACTGGAGTTAGCACGATTCTGTTATCCTGAACGGATAGGTCCAGTTTTGATCCAGCGTGCAAGCTAAGCATTTTAACAATGGTTTTAGGGATGCTAACGATGTTAGCGCCGCCAGACTGGCGAATTACAACAGCGGTCATGTGTTGGTTTCCTTCTTCTCTGTGTTATACCGAAGTATAACAACAAAAATATGTTTTACAAAAGTAAAACCTTATCTAATTTACACAACTCACTTAAAGCAATTAGCAAAACCCATCTAAACAAGGCACTTGCATGGTTTAAAAGTCTGTAATTGTCACAATGAGCAAATAAGCAAAACAAAGCAATATCTTTTGTCAATATTTCCCTGTTGCTGCGGCAATGTTCGCCAGCGTTCATCATGACCTCATTTCTATGATGAGACGAAGCCATGAGCACACAGAAGAAAATATTTTGTGTCACGTTGCTGGGTAAAGAGCAGGTTCAAGCGACGGCAGTGTTTAATGACGACCTGTTGGTGATCGCCAAGCTCGAAAAGATTTCCGGTGCATTTGGTACATGGAAGCGAAAGCTCAAGCGTGATCTGAAGAAAAAGCACGAGGAAGGCTATCACATGATAGTCGAAGAGCGCGGAGACGATTTCAGCGAGTACGCCCATAAGGTGTTACTGGAAGAAGCGGACCCAACAGAGCGCCGTGGTTATATGAACATTGCGTTTGACCATTATTTCAACTTGCTTCGCCTTGGTGATGTAAGCGATAGCCATCAAATCGGCTGTTTGGTACTGAACAAAGGATTAGAGCGCCACTGGATCCGTGACTCTAGCGTAAACATCATGCCAGATGACCGTGGGCGTTATCGTTATGACATCGACCACAGCTCATTTACTGGCTATCAGCGTGCAATCCTGCTTTGTGTGCTGGCTGCGTGTGAGTTCAACCAAGTCAACCAGACCTATCTCGATACCTTTTTGGATGCTATTGACGTAGAGGAAGACGATCCGGTTTTCTCAACACTTCGCCGCATTACCATTGAGCGCGATATGGGGGATGCATGACCCAGTTATCACGTCTAAGCCCTTTGAATATCCAAGATGAGCTGATACGCGCCCGTTTTTACCGTGAATTGCGTGATGGTTTGTTTGAGTGGGAAGAGTGGGAAGTCTCTATTGATGAGATCCGTATGCCTGAGCTGGTTTCTCTTCGTTATTACGGCACAGAAAGCCTCAAGAAAATCGTTGCAGTGTCCGCAGGTCTTGATGATATGCGGGAGTACCTTGAAGCCGGTAGCCTGATCCGGTTGCCAACCATTAAATGGGTAAGAACTCGTATTCGCTATTACTGCCAGTTTGAGCAGGAGGGCGTATGAAGCAGCCAGAAATGACTAAAAACGTCCGCAGTCAGGACAAAGACTTTAACGAAAGGCGCCGAAACCAAAAGGCAGAGCGTCAGTATGCCCGAAGAACGCTGTCACCCTCTGCTATTCGTGAAGCCATTCGTACAGGTGAGCTACCACTTTATCATTCGGTGTTGCTCGGCTCTAAGAAAGGTGGCGATCCGTTTACGATTGATGATATGCGAGCGTTTGATAAGGCTCGTAAATCCACATCAAAGAAGTGGGGGCGTACTCGTGGCGCTCCATTGGATCAGCTGATTGTTGCCTCTCGTAAAATCGACGTTCAACGCGCCAATACAGAAATCAAAGTCGCACGGCTTTATAAGGTCCGTGGTGACTTACTGCATTTCAATGTCACAGCATCGGGTAAGCATGGTGAAGATAGCTATCAGGTGCGTATCCGGTTAGAAAACTGGATGGAAGAGCTAACCCAGACGCAACGCAGCTGGACAGCCGCTATCAAGCGCATTTGTTTAGGTAATGTCTCAATTGACTGTCAGTGTGGGCGTTATCAATTCTGGTACCGCTATGTTGCCACTGCCGGCAACTTTGCTATCGCTCCCTATGAAAAAGACTTTCCGAAGATCCGAAACCCTCAACTGACAGGTTGTTGCTGTAAGCACCAGTTAAAAGCATTGGGGGCATTGAAGTCACCCACCATACAAGCTCAGCTTGCCAAACAATTGCAGGCGCAAGCAGAGAAAGAGGGCTTCGCCGGTGACAATACAGACTCATTCTTGACCAAAGAAGACCGCGAGCAATTAGAGCGTGCTCGTCCCCGTGATGTGGACAAAGCTGCCGCTATGCAGGTGATCAACAAAATGAAGCAGGCTAAGCGAGTCTTTAAACGCCAAATCAAGGATCCGAAGTACATCAAGAAACTGGAAAAAGAAGTTGCTGAGCTGCGTAAACAGCTAGGCAAGCAACAGGCGAAAGTCTCAACCAGTAAAGCCAAAGCGAAAAAGGCAATAGAGCAGCGTCAGAAACAAGCTCAGAGCGCAAACCGTGACCAATTAAAGGCATTGCTCAGGTCTGAGCTGGATAGAGCCAAGATGTACGGCGCAGACCGTGACAGTGCGGTGAAAGTCTTCGCCAAGATGAACAAAGTACCACTAGCCGATGCTCAGAAGCTGGCTAAGGACCTGTAATGACAAGAATAACCCCAATAGACCGCAGGCGCGTATTTGAACCAATTTATGCAGATCTGCAGAAGACACTAGACATTAACCCTAATGCGTTTGATTGCTTGCTATTTAAAGCGCAACTAAACGCCTTGGAGCACATTGATGAAAGTGATGTTGTTGGCAACTTAGAGGCTCGGGAGGAAACATTTTCTTATAGTAGCCCCTCCCCAACACGAGCCATAGAATTGCCCAATGATGGTAGCTCTATTCAAATGCTGGCGTTTGGTGATGGTACCGACGAAGGCGAAGAAGTTTTTCAGATGCTGCTTAAAGAGCCAAACGTGCCCGAGCAAAGCGTTATCTGGATTGAAGAGCAAATCGCAGATGAAGAGATACAGGTGCGCCTGCTCTATATCGTGAAGGCTGAACCCATCGGTAAGAATGGCTCTGGCGGCTTTAAGTACCACCTAATGCCGTTTGATGTAGGCAGTGACTTCTTGCCTGACAAGTTTGAACCAGAAGCCGGCGAGCCGATTGAGTTCTTACCAAACCCACACCCAGAGCCAAGCTTAACCAGTGTGGTAAACAAACTGGCGCAAGCTGCCAGCAAAGAACAGATTGAATCCTTACGCCAGCCGGTGCCAACGGTGAGCGAGCAGGATGAAGTCAACGAGCAGAACCTGAACAAGCAGGCAACGGATCTTCAAGAGAAAGTAGGTGCCATTGCCGATATTTTTGATGTCTTCAAAGGGGACGATGAATGAGTACCGATCCTAATACGCCCATCGACATTACATTAACACCCATTACCGGTGTTGATGATTCGACCGTAACGGCGCCATCCCCTAGCGATATCACTACTCAGCCAATTCAAAACAAAGTCTCGGTGCCGTCAGTGACAGCGCCGGCTTCTGTCGATTTTACGCCAGTATCTACCTCGGATGAGGTCAACGACGAGTCTCTGAACCGTACCGCTAAGACGCTGCGTGATGATGTAAACGCCAAGCTGACTTCGTTTGCTAACTCAGTGTCGTTAATCCTGGGGCAGCTTGGTACAGAACACAGCCTGCAGGTCGCTGAAATCAACAGCAAAATGGCGGCTTTACGTGATTCCATTAACGCAGAGCTGGCAACCATACGCACAGAGAACGAGCAACAGAACGCTGATATGGCAACTGCCATTAACCAGCGCCTTTCTGTTGTCATGTCGAACCTGACAACGCTCTCAACGGCGATCAAGAACAGCCAAGACAAGATAGCGGCGCTTGATGCTACTTATGCGACTGACTCTGATATAGCAGCCAAGGTAGCGACCATTAATGCGGCATTGGAGCAGTTGAACCAGACAGATACGGATGTACTGCAGCAGATGCAGGAAACCGTCAATCTGGTGAACTCAATGCGCAAGCTGAAAGAGAAAACCATCACCATTTCGAGCACAGCAGGCACTTATGACTTTTTGACTGTGCAGGAAGGGATGGGTAGCTATCCACTGGCAACCGACTACATGGCTACAGCCACAGTAGAGGGTAATCCGCTGGTGGAGGCGTATATCACAAAAAAACTCGCGGTAGGCTTCACCATTGAATTGAAGTCAAAGGGCGTGCATTTCCGCCCACAACCGCATGATGCCAGTGTCACGCCCGTTTCTGTGCGCGTAACGCTGACTACAACGCAGGGCTAAGCATGGCAACGGCTCCTAAGCGTTATGGCGAGCTGGCAACTGAACAACAGGTTGCTAACGCTAAGCAGGAAGCTCAAACCGGCATGGTTTCCAGCCTTGAGTTTGAGCAGTTTAAGCAGGATCTAATGACGGCTGTTAATGCCATCACTAAACAAAACAACGATTCAGCAGATCGTTTAAGTGGGAAAACCAATGCGTAAACAATATGAAACTATGGGAGGTTGCCATGAGTGACTTTCAGCCATTAATCGAAAGTAATCGCCGTTTAACCGAGACGGTAGAAAAAAAAATAGGTGAAATTGATCAAAAAGTCGAACAAACCGCAAATGAAATTGCTCAAACGATCACGTCAAATAATATCGTTGAGTATTTTGTTGATGCTGTAAATGGTGATGATGGGAACACTGGCGCATCTTCTAGTCCATTTAGAACAGTTAGAAGAGCCTTGTCTCTTTGCCCTACAGGTTCTAAAGCTAGAGTGGTTCTTGAGCGGAGTCAACGACATGTTTTAGACCGTGGCGTGAACGTCTATGCTGCTTTTGTAGATATAGTTCCCCGCGGGCAAAATGCGGATGTATCTCGTCCTTATCATTACGACGAAACTACCCCAATCTTTGCAATTGAATCAGCTGCAAATATTTATGGTTCTATTTGTTTTGGTGCATACCGTTCCTCAGTAATCATAGAGACCAACGAAAATACTCCGTGGGAAGGAATTCAATGTTGGGGGGCTGTCGCTATTACTATTGCTAGGAGCCGTTTGATTCTAAATCTTCCCCAAACCTCCAAGCCATTATTTGGATCTGATTATAACTACCTGAATCCAGTAAAATTCGCTATGCGTGAAGCTGATATTGTCAAAACTAAAGGTTATATCGTCCGTAGTGGTTGTATTTTTTCTGTAGATGGCGCTACAGGATTCCAGTACACAGATGAAGTTGTTTACGGGGCGACAAAATATAACACCCCATCAAATGTGCCATTTACACCAGAAGTTGTATAGAGAGGATTTATGTTCGTATCATTTACATATAACGGTCAATCTTACGTCAACTTTGATAGTGAGTCAGATGATTTCAAGGTTCTTGATATACCTCAATCTGAGAAAGATAAAATTGTCACTAATGCTAAGTGGCAGTTAATTCGAGAAAAACGTCAGCCATTAATTGACCAAACAGACTGGACTCAGATGCCTGACGCCCAGCTTACAACTGAAAAAAAATCTGAATTTGCTAACTATCGCCAGTCATTGCGCGATCTGCCTCAAACCTATGACAATCCGGATAACGTAGTTTGGCCAGAAAAACCAACCGTCTAACATTTCCCTGTTAGCGATCTCGAAATAGAAAAGGGGTAGCGTTGTGCTATCCCTTTTTTATTGGGTAGTACCATGACCGAGATTACTGAAAAGAATGACATTACCGACTTCTATCCAGTCGATGTAGCCTTTGGTGGTCACATTGTTGACGCATTGGCAGAGCTAGACCCTGAGAGCTGTCCGCACCATGTAAAAGCCTTTCTGCAGCGAGATTCGAAGCAACAGGTATTTCGTGGGGATTACGACTCACCTAAAGCCTTTATTCAGGCTATCCGTCAGTTTCAAAAGCAAACGGGTAGCGACGGCGAGCGTAAGTTTAATGCAGCACGGCTACCACTCATCAATTACTACCGTCCTATTGGCTTTCGTAGCGCTTCCGCTGAATATGCTCAGTTCGTAGAGAGTGTGACAGGTTGGGATGATGCTCTACTTAAAAAGACCAATATCAGTATCAGCTACCTTGAGCTGACTTATCGCATTGTATTTATGGCAAACGATAAGGCGTCAGTAGAGCGCTTAGTGCTGGCTTGGCACATGCACATTGCCCGTCGCCGTGCTGGTGGACATCGTTTCAATGTCACCTATTCGCTATTTGGTGAAGATATCGACCTACCGATCACCATAGAAGACTCTCAGACAATTGAAGCTAATAATTTAAGTCACAACTATGCGGACGGTCGCCTTTATGCCGTTGACGTTGAACACACCGTGAATGCTCCTATCTTATATGGCAAAGGGGTAGGACACATTAGCCCTATCCGCTGGATGGTTGAGTTCAGACCGCTTGAAGAGGTGTTTGTGTGAGCAGGCATGAACACCAATTAGTCCAGTCCATTGTCTATCATGGTGGCGATCGGCGCGAAGAGCTGGATCTCTCCTTTCTTATTGAAGCGACGTTTGTTGAAACCACAACGTTAGACGGTCCTAAGCTCATCATTGAGTACGACGACAAAGAACAGTTCTTACGTGATGACCTAGCCATCAAAGAAAGAGCGGTGTTTACCGTGGTGCTGTCCGATCCGGTTAATCAAGATGCGCTTAACTGGGAAACGGATTGGGTAGTCATGACCATGCCAGCCAGTGAGGGCGGTACCATTACCTTTAATCTGCTTTTAAAGTCGCTCCATGACCTAAAGCAGCCATCCCCTAACGCCCGATTTTTCGTTAAAGAGCCAGTAAGCAAGGTGTTACGTCAGCTTGTGCCTGATCTGCCCTTAGATGTAGGTACGTTTCCTATAAGGCTGGATTTCCACTTATTGCCGGCGCAGCGTCCGTCACGTTTGATCAGACAAATGGCAAAAGAGCTGGGCGCATTGGTGTTTATCCGTCGCGGTACACTGGTATTTCGCACCTTAAAAGAGCTACAGGAACGAGCACCAACGTACCTTTACCACTACAACGACACTCGCCAGCAATACCAGATTGCGCAGTACACCTTACCCAATGACAGCTCATTGATTGAAGATCTGATACAGCGTCGTTTCGTGGGTTGGGATGATAAGAAAGGCATGGTGTATTCCGGTAAGTACTCTGCGGCACCTATTGAGCACTCAGGTGTAACCAGTAAGTTTGTATTGGACAACCTCAGCAAAATCCCTATCCCTGTATTGGACGCTTATATGCTTGGTAATGGCGGTCTAAGAGCAGGGGATGTGATTGAGATTATCTGGAACCGTTCAGATCTCGAAAGACCAATAGATGAGAGCCTGCCAACACTGATTGTGATTGGTCTCGCAGCGCATAGCTATAAAGGCAAAAAGTATTACAACCGTATCAAAGGGATACTAGATAAACACTAATTAGGTATTTAAAGGGTATTCAATGGACAATCCAGCCGATCTCCTGTTACAACGCCCAGAGCTAGAAGCTGTGGTGGTTAGCGTGCAGGACCCAGATAAACAAATGCGCGTACAGGTGCGTGTGTTTGGTGTTTTTGATGACGTGCCAGACGACAAACTGCCGTGGGCGACATATAAGCTACCAATCGGTGCTCGTGTTGGGCAAGGTGACTTTACACCGGTTCAAACTGGCGATCTGGTTTGGGTAGACTTCCCGTATTACACACACGGCAAGAAAGACACTCGCAGACCTCGCATTACTGGCTCAGTACACCATAACCCTGATGGTATTCCGAACCTACCGCCTGAAGCGTTTGAAGGAGAGGGGCGTTACCAGCATAAACGCAGCCATAAAGAGCCAGAGCCATCACCACAGGGCTATCACGAAAGCAAAGTGTATATCTTGCACGGCATGATGTTCGAGGTGGAAAAGGACAGCGTATATCGCGTAACCCACATGCCGACAGGGACCGCTTTTGAGTTTGATGCTCGGGGTAACTCCATTTTGCACGTTGAAGGCGATAGCCATCACTCAACCACAGGAGCCATGGAAAACCATGCAGGAACCAACCTGAATGAAAGTGTTGGTGGATTCTGGAAGATAAAGGTTGAAGGTAGCGCTCATGTCGATGCGAAAAGCGTTCACTTCAACCAAGGCAAGGGCGATCAGAACACATTCAGAGCGTGTGACTCGTGCATTATTCTCGGTGTACCGCACGGGCAAGGCTCACAAACCGTATTTACAGGAGATTAGCATGGCATTGAAAGGGCAAGAGTCCACTATGGCGGAAAACATTATGGACGCCTTAGAAGCTGCAGGATTCAAACCACGAGCACAAGAAGCGGTAGGCGCTAAGTTTTGGACAGCTGTCAGTAAAGGCATTATTGACACCATAGTGAGCGAGTCAGAAGTGGAAGTAAAAGGCGGTGGCTCATACGGTGGGGAAATGGCGAAAATCAAATAAATCCAATTGCTTTAAATTAAACATAATCTCGTTATGTCAATAAGGGTGTAATTCTAGGAATTGCGCCCTTTTGTTTTGTGCTTTCCCTACTTGCTAAAAATCGGTTGTGTCAATTAGAGGCGCTGATTATCCCTCTCCTGAAAACTAAAATTTTTGTGTTGATGCTGGGTATTAGCGCTCTTGTTAGCCTCTCCGCTGAAAAACCATGTTTGAAGCACCAAAGCCGGTGCGCAAGTCCAATAAGGAAGAGACAATGGGAACTCCTAGCACAGAACAGGCGTACCGCGAACAGGTCGCTAAAATCAACGACAATGCTTCACAGCTTGCGCAGCACATTATCCATCCTCAAATGGAGAACGGTGAGATCATCACCGACAGTGCAGCTCGCAACGAAGCTATTGTTCAAAGCCTTAACGGCTCCATCTTCGATAATGCAGGCGAAATGTCGAGCATGATTGCAGGTTCTGCGGCGAATGCTGTTCGTCACTACCATGCAATGCACGGTGAAATGCCGTCTGCAGAACTGATGTCGTCAATGCACAACAGCATTTCAAACATGCTGGACCCGAACACAGACAACCCTCACTTAAAAGCTATTCTCGATAGCGCAGGTGATGGCTCTATGAGTGCATCGGAAGGCATTATCCAACGTAACCGTATGGTTGCTCTGGTTGTGCCAGTTCAACTGATGATGATCACCAATGATATGGTGACGCACATCCCTGCGAACTATAACAAGTCTGAAATCTTCCGTATCAACCGTGTTGCTGGCTCTACATTTGGTGATCTAACCGAAGGCGACCTGATTGACGTTGATTTCAACGGTCAATATTCGTCTATGGACCAACGTCACCTGATTGGTAACGGCGATGGTACCGAAGTGAACTTTAACTTTGATATTGCATCGGTTTCTAAAACTATGCCGTTCGTCAAAGGTAAAGTGCGCATTCTTGTTGATCGTATGCCAGTAGGCGGTGATGACGGTAAAGGCGGCATCTTCGGTAAGTTCGTTGACGCAGACAGTGACACGGTAACATTTACGGGCACAGTGAATTATCAAACTGGTGTGATTGCTTTGAAATTCTCGAAAGCACCTAAGACCGGTATTGAGATCCACACCATTGCGGATATCTCGATCGAGAAAGACCCGTCACTTATCCCGACCGTTGAACACGAAATGGTCAGCTATGAACTGTTCCCGCACGAATCGGCGCTGGTTAGCTCTAACTCGATTCAGTCTCAGTTCACTGGTAAGCGTGAATACAACATTGATATCGCAGGTATGCAGCTGGCAACAGCCCGTAACCTAATGGCTGCGGACAAAGACCGCAAACGCCTAAACGATATCTATTTCTACGCAAAAGGTGAGAAGGCGTTTGATCTTACTATTCCGTCTGGTCTGTCTTACCGCCAACACTACGAAATGATTCAAACCATTTTGTTGGCAATCTCAACTGAGCTGATGAACCGCACGAAACGTAGCGGTCTGGTTGGTCTGGTTGCAGGTCGTGAAGCGTCTCGTGTGCTCAAGTCGCTAGGTGCGCCACACATGGTATATGCGCCTAACTATCGCCAGCTACCACAACCGCATTATGTCGGTACCGTCTTTGGCTACAAGTTCAAAGAAGACCCTCACATGCCTGACCCATGGAAAATCCTGTGTTATGCGAAAGGTCGTGAACACGGTGACGCAGGTTATGTGGCGGGTGATGCAATTTCTGCAATCAACTACGCACACAGCATCGGTCGCAACCTGAAGCACGAAAACACGCTCTATGAGCTGGCATATCGTGACCTTCACCCTCACAACGGTCGTGACTGGTTCATGTGGTTGCGCGTTATCCCTAAAGCGTAATTGCTCCACTGGGCGCTGCTTTGTAGCGGCGCCTATGTCATTTAACTAAGCAGGAATTTGTCTATGGCAACCACAAAAGCAAACATCCGTACTCGTAAGTCAACAACAGATAACAAAGGTGCTGAAGGTACTGGCGATAAAACAACAGATACCGAAGTTGTTGTAACTGACGACACTGAAACCACAGGTGCAGGTGATGTAGGTACTGGTGATTCAGCTGGTACGGAAAGCACTGGCGATAAAAAAGATACTGACGACGGTGACGGCAGCGACACGGACGCTCAATCAGAAGGCAATGCCGGCACAGGTACTGAGCAGGTTGAACCGGAAGAAGAGACGACGCTTCACGTCTTGCTGACTAACAACAGCGTATCTGGTCACGAAATCTTGCGTGCTGACGGTAGCGTTCTGGCTATCGACGGGCATTGCAAAGATCTACCAATCACGACAGACAAAGAAGAGCTGGTCGCTATTCAAACCGCTCTTGCTAATAAGCCGTGGGTGGAAATCAAACTTAAAGCGGAGTAATTCAGCATGTCTGGAATGATCAGCCAATTTATTACCGAGGCGGCGGGTATTGCCGTTCTGCCGCCAATTGATAACAACTACACCACTGGTGGCGGCGATGTCGCAGTAGGCGCGTGTGTTGTTATTGCACCAAAAGGACCAGTAGGTAAAGTCATCACTGTAACGGCAGAAGACTGGGAAGATCTACTTGGTCGCCCACTGCCAATGAATCAAGGCACAAAAGCAGAAGGTTTACGCCAACTGAAAGATGCACTTGATGATCTGCAGTACTGTCACGTTATCCGTGTTGTAGCGGATGATGCGAAATACCCATCTATTGCGCTACCAACAGCGGCAGAAGGTGCGGCGGTGAAATCATCACATGCTTACGGCACATCATTAAGTCTCGCCAATGGTCATTGGTTAGCGGTTTACCCTGTAGATGGCGACCCATCAACTAAGCGCCGCATGGTGATCAGTGATGTCGATTCAGCGACTAAACGATTCACTCTCTCGTTCCAAGAGCAAATCAGTGGCGAGTGGCAATCCATTCAAGGCGAAAGCTACGTTGTAGGCGTTAGTGTGGATGATGTGGACGATTCAGGTCTCACGGCTTATCTGCCAAACGTATTGGAAGAGCGTGCGTCTCGTTTCCGTGCAGAAATCGCTACTACCGTAGACTTCTCTGTTGTTAAAGCCAGCGAAGAAGCCTTTGAAGGTGGTACCAATGGCGGCGATCCAACACTGGATAACTGGAAAGCAGCGTGGGACTTGCTAAAGACAGATGATATTGACTTCAATCTGTGTTTTGCAGCGGGTAACTACGAGCCAGCAGCGATTGCTCACATGATCATCATTGCTGATGGTCGTCTGGCGCAATTCCGCTTCGATGTGCCGCCATGGTTAACAGAAGTTGCAGCTAAGCAGTGGCTGGCAGATGCAAACCTTGAGTCTTATCAAGCGTCTTGTTTCCACTATCCATACAAAGCTACCGACGAATGGTACGGCGGTAAGAGTGTATGGGGCTTATCTGGTGCGGCTACCGCTGCAAAAGCCAAGTGCTTTGCAACGCCAACAGGTCACGCAGCAGTCAAAGGTGCGCACTTTACCGCAGCCGGCGAAAAACGCGGCACAATCAATCGTCGTGGTATTGAGCCACTTCATCTAACAGGCAAGCTGCAGCCAACTGAGCTAGTCAAAGCTCGCATTAACCCTGTCGCAAAAGGCAAGGTGATTAATGACTGTCTGAATATCTGGCACAAGAACAACTATCTTCGCTTTGAGCACGCAACGGCAATTTTCAATGACCTTTGTCATGAGTTTTTGCAAGCCGCTGCCGTGGTTCAATTCGAGCCTGATGGTTTTGTGTTGGAGAACTTGCAAGAGCTTGCAGATAAGATCTGTAAAAAGCGCTATGAAGCCGGCGCGTTCGTTGAGCCTCGCAATCCGAATAAAGACGGCAAAAACCCTTACCGTATCACACTGAAACAAGTTGAGATTGATTACTGGCACATTGAAGTTGCCTACGCTCAAACCGGTGTGGCGCGTCGTATCGCAATTCAACCTCGCTTAATGGCGTAATGGAGTAAATATGTACGGAACAGGTTATCCATTTGGTGGTTCTGATCCTGTGTTTGATTCAGCTGGCGTTATGCCAGCTGCTAAGAAGCCTCAGAGCAACGAATACACTATCCCTGATCAAATTCTGGATGATGCCAGTAACGATCTAGGTGAAAAGCAAATTCGTGCTAACGCAATGGCAGCAGCACTGACATGGCTGGAAGACAATGACGCCAGCTATTCAAACTTTGAAGCTATCGTTGCCGGTCTTGCTGATTTGGATGAAGACGGCGAAGTTACTGAGCCGGAAGAAGAACTTTTCAACGAGATCTTAACCATGGCTGCGGACTCGCTGGTGGAACTAGGCGCGAATGCTGCCAATGTTGAAAGCTTTATTGACAGCGAAAGTGAAGAAGCGGGTGAGAAGCTACATACCTACCTGAACGACAAGTTATCTGAGAATGAGAAATCAGACGATGAGTTGATCACCGAGTATGCAGTAAAAGCCAAGCTTGTGCTCGATGCCACTCAGCGAGTGGTCCGTAATGGCAAGGTGAAAGTCATTAAAAAGCCCCTGAAGAAAAAACGCCTCTCTTCGGCTCAGAAAGCTGCATTGAAGAAGGCTCGCCGCAAGGCAAATAACTCAGGTGCGCGACGTAAACGTGCCAAATCAATGAAAGCCCGTCGTCAGCGTAACATGTAATGGCGAAAGTGTGGCAATCAGCGGGGGCGAGGACCGTTGGGAACAACGATCCGAAAGTCAGCCAATACCTCAAATGCTGGATAAAGCAGGGTAATACCTGCGTTGTCGGTGTCATTGGGGAAGGTACCGCAAAAGAGCTGAATGCCAACTGGAATAGCCCTTTCGAGGGCGATTCTGTCGGCTCTAAATTCAGTAAAGCCGGTGGCGTTTTACAGACAGGTGCTGTAACCGACGCTACCAATGGCATGACGTCAGTCACAACCCTCTCAAGCCGTCAGGTTTGGGAGGGCAACCAACCTCATGCATTCCCGATAACGCTTTCGCTGTATGCGTTATCTGACCCTAAAGCTGAAGTGGAAGACGCCATTATGGAGTTAGAGCGGATGTTCTCTCCTGAAGTCAACGCGATCTCTCCTGTCGGCAACCCTGTAGGGGATGGTAATGCGGTCGGTCGAGTTCCTAGCTCTGTCATGGTCAACATTGGTCGCAATGTCGTGCTGAGTGGTTGTGTGATTGAAAGTATGTCAGCACCGTTGGATGGTCCTCGCAGCCGCGATGGGTACCTGATGAAAGCTGATATTCAATTAATGATTCAATCTGAGGCTATGCTAAATCGTTCTCAGATCCCTTCAACTTACGGTTAATTGGAGCTAAACAATGGCTGTACCAAATGCAAAAGGGAACGTCGACTTACTGCGACAAGCCCATAAGAAAAACGTCGCACTCGGTGAGCGTGCGGTTGCATCGGATTTTACTGTCACAATCCGAGAATACCCGCAACTCTCAGCGTTGATTCGTACTGCTCAGCTGCCTGAAGAGAAGCGTGGTGAGCCAGTGGAAGACCAAGGTCAATATGGTCAAGGCTTCCGTCAATACGGCGCACCGAAGCGTGATGGCGATATGGCTGCTCAAATTGTTGAAATCAAGCGTGGGGATGTCCTAAAGACCATTGCCAAGATTGTGGACAACAAGGAGTACGTCAATATTGAGGTTCTTCTAGACGGTGAAGATGTCGAGAAAAAGGGGTATCTACTCGAAGATGTAATGATCGCCGCAGACCCTGCCGATCTAGATACAGAGAATCGCACCGGAACTGTTCGTATTCCTGTAACTTTCCAATACAACTGGTTTGAACGCATCGGAGGCTATGCAGGATGACGCCAAACGCCCTATTAGAGCGAGTCAAAGGGCAGTTTGTAACCCTTTACCATGACGAGCCAGAGAAACTCGAAGCGCTGCTTATTCAGGCGCTTAATGAGTATCAGGATAGGGCAGGTGTGATCCGGTCAGTTACCGTGACATTGGACCAACAAAAAGCTGGCGGTATTCCGGTACCGCCACATTTCATGACCGTTGTGACCGCAAATGACGTTGATCAGGTATGGCATGAAATAACAACAGATGATGACACGCTTAATGTTATTACAACGGATTACAGCGTAGCACCATTCAAAATCCAATATCTCGAAGCCATAAGTCAATACGACTTAGAAAGTGATGAACTGCCGGCTCATATCACGGGGATGCTGCAAAAGTATCTCAAAGTCCTTATCGAAATCCCTAACACAGAGCGTGAACAGTACTCACGTAGCGCTGCAGGCTTACCACTTGATGGAATGCCACAGTTATCAGAGCTGCACGAGCGTAAGCGCCAATTAGAAGAAGAAATGGAAGAGTCGGGCAATATGCTGATGCCTTCCATGTTGCTTTAGGAGAGCGGTCCATGCGCCATAATGACGTTTCAATCGGTACCCCCTTATATTTCTACCAGATCACGCCAGAGGGACCGCTGGTGGGCGAATGGTTAACTTGCACAGTGACAGGGGAGCACGAGCAGGTTTGGCTCGTAAGTTACGAGAATAGAGTCTACGCCGTCGATAAGACCACATTAGTAAGCGAACGTACCGCTTTCTATACCCAAAAAGCGACTGAGAACGAACCTAAAGGGCGTTATGCGCTCTCTGAGTCATTACGCCAGTTCTTTATGGCTAATCGTCACCACAACATGCCTTATCCTCTGATTCGACAGATGTATGACGTGGTGAACAACCATATCACGGGAGCAGCTGATGGCAGCTGATTTCAATCGTGAGAAATTGCTGGTTAAAAAGATGGTTCACACCTATTTCCAGCATCAATGGCAATTTCGCCTAGAAATCGAAGAGCAACCGCTAGATTTTGAAATTTTCATTAAGGACGTGACCTACGGACCTATCGAGTTGGAATATGAACCTGTCAAGGTGGGCGTAAACCAACTGCAGTTTCCTACTGGCGTTATGCCTGTCTCTATTTCAATGACTGTTAGAGATCATGATGATGAGCGGATCCACAAGTGGTTTGCAGAGTGGACCAGCAAAGTGGCAAACGGGGACGGTACCGTGAATCCACCGTTTAACCCTGAGACGAAATGGATCAGGGACTGGAAAAAATACACCCTGCTCCATAAGGGCACGGGCTTTGAAGAAGTGTTGTCTGAGACTTACCCAGTCGCACCGGTACAGCTAGGGGATGTCACACAAAGTTATTCTGAGCATTCTTTTAAAGAATTCCCTCTGACCGTTATCCAATTCCGGAGTTAATCATGTTTGCACCGTTTTCATTACCCAGCAAGCCTATAAAGCAAGTGCTCATTAGAGAGGCAACTACGGCAGAAACACTGGATTTTTGTGATGTTTTGCCAGAGCACGAAGAAGCGCTAACCACTAAGTTTCTGAACACCATTCAAGATAAGGAAGCATTCTCTGACTGTTTGGAGTGGACCGCTGAGGATCGTCGCCTAGCACTTTTCTGGTACTGGATTCATACCACTGAAGACACCTTTGTTTCACTGGATTATGACTGTCCTCACTGTAAACAACCTCACACTCATGAATTTGACATGCGTGATTTAGCGGAGGGTTATCAAGAGATTAGCGGTCTAGCAAGTCGAGATCTGACTTTTGAAGGTCGAAAGTTGGTGATTTCACCGTTAACAGGTAGCCATATGGAAGAGCTTGAGAATATGCGTCTTGCTCTCATGGTAGAGAAAGAGGGTTCGCCAGCAGCAGTGCGAAAACAAGCCGAGATCCGCTTCCATAAGCTCAAGTCAGCCTTGTATATGGCAGATGACCATGAAAAAAGCGCTTACAAGCGAGACGCAAGCCTGAATAACTGGCTACGTGAGTTGCCAGAAACCAAGTATCAAACCCTGCAAGTGCTGGTCAATGATGCGTTGGCAAGTATGGTGCATGGTTTGCCGAGTAAAGTCATGGATGATGGCAAGATTATGTTGCGGTCGCCTAGTCATATTTGCCCTACCATCAAGACCAAAGAAAACAAGGAGGTGACAACTGAGTTGTTGCTTCCCTTTCGGAATTACAGCCGGATTCCGCGAGTATAGTAGTCGTTCTTGGGATGTCATGCTCAATGAGCTATCCCTTGATGCTGGTCAACCGATCGACAGCCTGCTTTGCTCTCCAAGAAGCCGTGTATTGACCATGCATAAACGTTATAGAAAGGCAGGGCAGTCGTGACCACCAAAGACACTCAACAGACCGAAATTGTCGTAGATCCAACTCAACTGTCACCTGTCGATCAGGTGACAGACAAAGCACAGCAGGCAGAAGACTTCCAACCGAAGATCATAGCCATTCTTGATAAGATTGAGTCCAATACGTCTGCTTTACTTCGCCGTGAGTCTATTGCTGGTGGCAAAACCAGTGTACAAGCGGCTTCAAGCTCGAAAACTGCTACCAATACAGTATTAGATAGATACCAATCAAGCACCAATAAAGCACTTATTAGTCAGGTGGTAACATCCACTGACACCACATTGTCTCAAGGTAATGTCGCCCCTCGTTCTGCCAATAAAACACAAGCTCATGCGCTCGCAGGTGAAAACAAAACGCCGGATACGTCGATTCAGCAATCGAAACATGAACAAAGCCATAAAGAGCTTACTCATGAGCAGAGAAACGCTATAAGCAAGCAGCGTAGCAATGCAAGCGTCATAGAGCAGCAATACCAAAAGAGCGAACAGTCCAACCAAATTGCGGATGTGACGTCGGCAAACTCAACAGATAAGGTTTCCCAGAAAGATCAGGCAGACCATCAAACACTAAGCCATGACAAGCAATCGCCCCAGTCTAGTGTGGATGTAGCCCCAACTGGTCAAAATAAGCGTAAACCTGATGCTCGTACCAAACAAGAACCGACATCGGTTAAGCAAGCCGTACCAATCTCAAACAATGAAACCGCTTCTCAGGGTGAAGCGCCCAGTGCTACAGCAAGCCAACAGGCACAAGAAGAACAAAAGGAAAAGCGGGAGCGATCTGGTCTATTAAAAACCGTTGGTGATGTCTTTAAAAAAGCAGCAGAGGAAAGAGAAGAGCTTGAAGCTGGTGATACAGCGACTGACGCTGCAGGCTCTGCTATGGGTGGCTCTCTCTGGGAGGCAGCAAAAGAAGTCAAAGAAGCCACTGATGATGTAAAAAACAGTTCTCTTGGTCAAAAAATCATTGAGAAAGTCACCGGAAAGAAATCAGACGAAGACGAAGAAAGTGATACCTCGACACCGAAAGAAGCGGTTGCCAAAGAGAACAAGAAAGGACCAGTCAGGGATGAGCGTGGGCGTTTTATTAAGCAATCAGAGGCGACTTCTGTTGTAAACCAGCGAAAAGAAGATACCCATAAAACACTAAATCAGTATCAATCAAATACTAACAAGCAAAGTGAAGGTTCAGAAAACACTCTATCTCAAAAAGACAGAGAGACCCATGCGACTGCAAGCGCACAAAATATTGATGGTCATAGCAATAGCAAGGTTCCAACGGAGAGTAAAAGCACTCATGTAGTATTAGATAGATACCAAACTAATACACACAATGAGAGAGATAGAACTACCGAAAAGAAAACGAACACCTCGCACATTCCTGAACGTTCAGAACAAACTCACCGTGAGGTTAACTCACATAAGCAAGCTAGTGTGACGTCTGCTAATGTCGTAAAGGAAAGAGAGCAAGTCCGCAGCAATGAAGCTATTGCGGATCGTCTTGATGAGCAGGTAGAGCTTTCTCAAGACCAACATAAGGAACTGATTAAGACCATCGAAAAGAAAGAGTTCGGCGGCGAATCTGGCGGCTCTCTAATGGATAGCGTTAGCGATCTAACAGATATGTTTGGTGGTGGTGATGGCAAAGAGAAAGGCGGCAGCAAGCGAGGAAGAGGCAAAGGTAGAAAAGGTCGACTAGGCTCGCTGTTTGACCGCTTAAAGGGAACTAAATCAGCTTCAGCCACAAATGCTTCTGCTCTAAAGTCAGCTCCAACAAGCCGTCTTGGTAAAGTTGCACAAGGCGTAAAGAATGCAACCGGAAGCTTAGCCAATACAGGGGTAGGTAAAGCAGCTGGTGGCGCACTCAAAACCGTGGGTTCCGTTGCCAGCCGTGCAGCAGCCCCAGTCGCAGCATTAGCGACTGGATACTTTAAATATAACGAAGTTAAAGATAGAGAAGATCTCACAGGCTCTCAGAAAGCAGTTCAAGTAGGTGCGACAACCGCTGGATCGCTAGGAGGTGCAAGTGCCGGCGCGGCTATGGGTGCGGCTATGGGTTCCGTGGTCCCAGTAGTGGGGACATTAATCGGTGGTTTATTAGGTGCCGCAGTTGGTGGATGGCTGGGAAGCAAGGGAGGTGATGTTGTTGGCGAAGCAGTCAGTGACAGAATGGAAGGTACTGATGGTAAAACACGCGCAGAACGTGAAGCGGAAGCGCTGCAGTCTGCCGAGAAGTCCTCTGAAAGCGCGACAACCAACACAGACAACACGGATAACTCTGAATTAACGACAAACAACAATGAGTCAGCGCAGGCGCTCGCTACCAACAGCAAAGATCAGATGCATAGTACAAATGCCAGTGCTGCAATCAGCTCACAGGCGTCTGAAACCACAGTAATGCCAGAGCAGCTGAAAGCAACATTGCCAGAGATAAGTCCGTCAAAAGCAGCGCTTCATCAAGCGACAACGAAAGAGACTCGAACGGAAAAGACTGAGACTGTCGCTAAAATTGATGAGAAAAAACTAGGTAAAGCAATCGTTGATGCCATGAACAAATCACAGCAACAAAGCGGTGTTAGTGCAGGCTCTTCAGGTCCTCGTTATGCTGCCTCTCAATCAAAATCAGCTTCGGTGCCAACCCCGATTAAAACCGAGTTTGAAGATAAAACTCTCGTGTTGATGGCACATGACAGGATCTAAGTATGGAAGAACTTAATCACCTACTCAATGTTGATAGCACAGGGCTTGCCGTCTCTTACGATGGCAAAGCCCTCAATAACAATATTGAAGAGTGGTTTGATAACCCAGAGCATACTATTGCAGACAACCCCGCATGGGGACATAACTTGGCGCCGTTTCAGTTCTGCGCACAAACAGAAGATGATGCAGTGATGATGGAAATGGCAATCGTGGAAAAGTTACCCCGTGACGTCCAAGGTGTTGTAATCAAGGGGATCCGAGTGACCTTTCCTGAGCTTGATCTCTGCCGCATTGTCATTAGCCATCAATTCGGCTTGTTCGATAACAATATTCCATTGAGGTAGCCAATGAGCAATCTTGAAAACAAGGCAGAAGCACGCGCTTCCTTTACCGACATTATCCGCAAAAAGCCGGTATTAGAACCATTGGCAGATAGTCAGGTAATGCAGGGGATAAACACCTTCCAAAACCTCGCCTTGGAATATGCCATCCATAAACTCGAACGGGCGGTCCAAGAGGGGTATTTGAGTACTGCCTATAATCGCAGTTCAATTCTAGCGCTTGCTGAAGACCGACAGTACCTACCTCGTAAGGCTGCCCCTAGCCGTGGACAGATCCGTATCAGAAACAAACAGAGCCGAGATCGCAGCGTCATGGCGCATTTCCCTATTGTTTCTGAAGATCAGGTTTACTACATGATTAACGAAAGTGTTCGTGTGGCAGCTGGTGGAGAGGTCGTTGTTGAAGGCTCTCAAGTTAAGCAGCATGAACTATCGTTCGTTGTGGAGAAAGAACAACCCTTCTTAGAGTTTGAGTTTGGGCGCTCTATCAGTGTTAACCTGCATAAGTTCAGAGTATTTGTTGATATGGGAAGTGGCTATGAAGAATGGCTACCTACCAATCGCTTTCGCAACGCTCGCGCTGATAAAGTGTTTGATGAGTTTTACTCGCATACCGATCAGGTAGGGATCCGATTTGGCAACAATATTTTCGGACTTATCCCAGCAAAAGACTCAAAAGTAAAAGTTGAGCTATGGCTAACTGAAGGTGACACAAAGTTAATGCCAAACCAACCACTGACGCCAGTGGATGATGACGCAGAAGACATCGAATTTGAAACTGCCTCCGTCTTTACTGGTGGCGCTGCCAGAGAAGAAACAGATGAGCTACGCCGTAATGCGCTTTATTACCCGCTCTATGACGACAACCATGTTTGGGATGATGATTACCTGTTCTTTATTAAGCGCCACTTTCCTGAAGTGATTTGGGGTAATGTATGGGGAGAGGCAGAGCAAGAGAAAATGGATGGTCAACTAAAGCTGGAGAACGTCAATAAGATCTTTCTTTGTGTTTATGCGCCGAACAATGACGCTATCGGTACCGAGATTGCTGCATACATGAAAGAGAACATTCCCCAATTTAACCGCCGTTACCAGAATGTCCCTGTAGATGCTCAGGCATTTACTGCCAAGATCACTGGCAAGCTTTTACGCAGCGTTACGCTAACCGATGCCGAGAAGTTAATCAGCGATACTCTTTGGAACAACTACGGAAAAGACGCTTCAAAGCGAAAGGCAAAAGCCCTCAAACGCGATCTTTACCGTCTGATGAATAACTTAAACATCTTTGAGAGTGAAGATGACATTGATATTGAAATTCTAGGTAAAGCAGAGCCAGAAAACCTCAAGCAAATGATATACATCAATCTTGAAGCCTCCATGGAGATGCTTGACATAGATTACACAAACAACGCTAAGTTAAGTATTTACTAGATACTGATATAACACCTAATAAATACTCGCCATAGGTAAAAAATCTTTTTGTCGTGGCGGGTTCTTGCCTTAAACCGTACCCTCATTCGAGATTTAGAGTGAGGTTTTCCTGTGGCTGAAAAATGGTTAGTTGAGCGTCTTACAAAGAGCAAACAAGGCTCTCCCCAATGGGTAGCGCTTGCTGAAGCATTGGAAGAATACTGGGATACCTATTTTTTCAGTGAACTCCAAACATTTGAAGATAGTAAAAACATCTTCACTGCCAACGATGAGCATCTAAATAAGAAAATTGCCGAGTTTGGTGATTATTTTGATACTGCCTTGCCCATCGACTCTTCAGGTAAGCGGCTGTCTATTTCTTGGCAGCGAGCCAACATTCATGAAAAAGACACTATCGTTCCTTTCGTGAATGCCTTGTGCGTGAACTTCGCAGGGCTTGGTGTGACATGGGAACCTCTCTACTCCAACCGCAGTCAAGCGTATACCTTAGACAATCTATATACAGAGCAAGAGATCCAACTAAAACAGTGGGAGCTAGATGATTTCTGGATGACCTCTCGGGGCAAGATTGCAGTTGATCTCACACACCTTCATCAATTGGGCATGGCTAAAGAAACTTTTATTGCCATAGCTCAACGAGAAATTGAACGATTACGCCCCTCTCATATCGTGTATGACGGTGAATATTTCATTCTAACCATCAATTTCAACTATGAGCCGTTGGGTTATCACGTTAAGCGCCAGACCATAGCCGAAAAAGGCGGCTGTATGTTCTACCGCTTAACGGCTTCTTTTGATGAGCGACCAGCTGACGTACCTTGGTTAGATGAAAGCCCTTTATATGTCGAGCATGTTCGTGGAGTAACAACCAGCCAAGTTGACTTTTCTCTGGGCAATATTTCATGGTCCCTTGATTTGTTCGTTGATTTGGGCGATCGCCGTGTACCACTTGCGGGGAAAGAAGGCGACGTAATCGGGGCGTTGCAGGAAATATCAACGATTGAGCGTTCTGTTCCTATTGAGCATGGGTTTATGCCTATGGATGGTGGTGCTCTATCAGCCGTCCGTTATCCATGCTTGACGTTCAATATGCACTATCAATTTGATGCGATGCCAGCAGACAGCGTTCCAACAAACGATCCTTTACACGGGCAAAGTCGAATGACGATTAGACCTGTCTGGATGAGTTATCAACTGGGGGCGGATTGGTCCCTTGATTTGTTTGTGAAGACACAAGACGGCACTGCAGCATTATCTGGAAAGGAAGGCGATAAACTTCCGCCATTTAAGCAGCATCGAATCCAGTTACGCTCATTTCAAACGGAAGTGAGCCAGCATGGCTTTATTCAAACGAAGCAAACGCAGTCATCTTGTTCCATCGCTTACAGCGCTCAAGCTGAATGCACGGTCAGAGAGTACCCCTCTTTGCCTTTTGAGTTAAAGCAACCAACAGAGATAAACCAAAATCCATGGCTGGGGTTTGACGAAATCCCAGCTGATTTCGCACCGTTAGACACACCACTTTGGAATTAGCGCTATGTCGACAAACCAACCATGGCAGATTGCAGAGCTACTGCCTCGTTTTTACGAAAAAAATGCTCTCTCAATTGCAGGACTGGCGAAACAGTTCAAGATCGTTAAATTTAAGTTTGGTCATGATCCGTTGCTGGTGGATGACAGCAAAACCCCGCCAGCACTCTCACCATTCAATGCAGCAGAAAACGACATCAAAAACGTTTTCTTTGAAGGGACCATTAATCCTGCAGAAGATGTTGTTTGGGCTAATGGGCGATTACTATTCCGCTGTATCATGCCTGAAAATACCTTATCAGAGCCGAAGCAATACAGCCAAACCGGCTTATATGACGATGACGGGGATCTGGTTGCCGTCAGTATTGATTTGCCAGATTGGGTAACACCTGAAGAGGGCATTAACACACACCCATACGTTAACTTCCCTATTTCCGGAGAGTAATGGATGAATACATACCCACAACAACCAATGGACGACTTGAGAGTAGACACAGCATGGCGTGAAAACTTCTCGGGTGCGTCCATGAACCAAAAGTTACAGGGGTTACTACCTAAAGGGGTTTACTCTGGCTTTTCGGTCAAACCAAAGACGGGGCTAACCGTCGAAGTCTCAGGAAGTGATCAGAATATTGCGGTTCTTGAAGTCGGCACTTATTCACTGACAGCAAGAATGCCAAACAATGTTACCAAGCAGGTAACATTGACTGCAGGTAAAACGCAATATGTGGTGCTCGAAGCACAATATGCACTTCACCAAGCGTCTTCTGTCGGTATTTACGTTCGAGATAGCGTGCCGAGTAACGCTATCATGTTGGCTAAGATTACGCTTCCGTCAGGGGCAACATCTGTCCCTGTAGACAGCATTGAGCAAGCATTGCCATCTAAACCAGTTTCAGCCTCAGATTATGCAGAGCTGGCAGCGTATACCATCGACAATGGACGCCGAACACTAGAACTGCAAGAAGAAGTAAACCAGCTCAAAAAGCACCTTGGTCTGTAATCCTCCTATTTACTCTCTCACACGAGGGAGTAAATTTTCCTGTTGATGCGATCCTACCCCCTGCGCTCTACCATCGAACTGTTAACAACACAATCACAGTGTGGAGCGTTCCCGTGAGTTACTTATCTTTCGATTATGCCCAATTCAACGAAAAGGGACTAAAGAAGGTCATTGATGAATTTAAACGTCAAGATCTCCAAGTCACAAGCGTTGAAGCGGACAACAAAGCCAAACGACAGTCTGGAGTGCAGACTAAAAAAGCCACTCTTCATTTTGCCGATGGTCAGAAGCTCATGCTTCAGGCAACCGCGCAAGGGGCTATTTTCCAAGTACGCCTCAATACAAGAGTGATCCCAATCAAGCATGTTGATGATCTAAAAAAAGCCGTTGCAGAAATTGCCGGCAAGGTCAGTGCAAACAGCAAGCAGTTTCAACAGACATTAAAAAAACGAGCAGCCAGAGCCAGCAGTACGAGTAAAGACTCATCAAGCCGAGCTAAAACATCACTTAAAGCTCAGATAGCACTGGCAAACGCTGATAAGCAAGATTTGGAAGCTTCAGTTGCTGAGAAACGAAAGCAAAAGCAGGCATTAGAAGACGGTTTGCCAGCTAAAGAGCAAAGAAAGTCAGATATCAGCACCCACATTAACCAAGAATATTCTGTTTCAGAGCAACTAGAAGCGGAGCTAAAACAGCTAGAGGAGTCCGCAGCATGAACCCAGTGAAAGGATTAAAAGTTTTTGCCATGCCGGACCCACTGGCAAAAGGCTTTACTCGCTCTCAAATCAAAGAAGCAATGTATCAGCTAACCGCAGATCCAGAACAAGAAGCGTTAATGTTTGAGGTTGAGCCTTTGTCAGTCATGGATGCTGCGTATGTTGAGGGGGAACTCGTTGGCAAGCATGATGGTTTTATTCTGGATGCGGTGACAACCAGTTATGCCTCATTCCCTCGCACAATGAAAGCGTTGGCTAGAGCACTAAACCGAGCCTTATCAAGTAGCAATATTACTGTGACAGATCATGAAGTCGGTGAGCCAAAGAAAAACAACCTCTTCGCTACCGTTGCGGCACAATTTTCGTTAAGTGACGGGCAGGCAGTGAGCGTAGTTTTCCATGCGCCTGACGAAGATCCAAAGGTATTTAAGCCTGATGATGTGGTCATTGCCTTTCGTTGGCTGCTAAACAAGCGAGATATTACTCAGGTTGTCGCCCCTGAAATGAATCAAGGGAAAATGCGTGAAGTATCGCTCTCAACGATTGGAAAGCGCATTGGTAATCTTGCCGGCGCTAACTCAGAAGCGTTCCAAGCGAAGCAAAAAGAAGTCAATGATGCTCGAAATCAATTAGCCAGCCTTCAAGAGTCCTCTAATGCACTGCTTGATGAACTCAATCAACTGACAACTGAAGTTTCACAGTTAGAAACCCGCGATCAAGAGCTTGAACACATGGTTACGGTGAAATCTGAAGAACTCGCCAGCCGTCAAGCGTATAACGATAGCCTACGGGAGAAGATTGCCGCGCTAAAAGCAGCTCAGCCTGAGCCAAAGCCAGAGCAAACCCCAGCACAAGGTGAAGGCGAACCTGCTCCCGAAGAAAATGCGACATTAGAACGGTTTAAGCTGGTTGATTCTGGGCTATTCAATGATGTGGTTTCGTCGATGAGCACGATCGCTGCTATTGCCCGTGGTGAAGAGAAAGGGTTAACTCGCTCACTCTTTGTCAATTCCATTGTTAACAAGCTAAAGACTCGACATAACAATGGGCACTCTGAAGTCGTTGATGCTGCACTAGATTTTATCTCTGAAGCACAGAAAGTCCTCGATAAGCCGATCATTTCAGCTCGAAATAGTGTTTGGTCTTTGCATAGTAATGCCGCTGGCAGCAAGGAAGATAAGGATGAACAAGCTACGCCGGATTCGCCAGAAGCATCATCAACGTCTGCAGATACGCCGTCACCGGAGGCAACAAACACACCGGAAGAGTCCCAAGAAGGGGAAAGTGATGAAATGAAAGATCAATCTATAGGTGATAAGCCTCAAGCAGTACTAACATTAGAAGATATCATTAATGGTGTACATGATGATGTTGCTGCAGATGATGTGCTTGAAATGATAGAAGAAGCCAGCGAAGAGTTAGAAAAATTGGGGCTGGTGGATCAATTCGATGCCCTGATCGGCTCAGCGGTAGAAAAATACGCAGAGCTTGATGAGAAGCAGGAGTAATAAGCATGTTATCTGGTGTAGAAAAGCTCAAACTGGCGAAGGAAATACGCCAGTTGAGAGTGCAAATTAAAAGCGCGTCAATTAAAGGGATAGAGAAGTTGAAAATTGCCAAACAAATAAAGGCTATTCGCGCTCAGATTGTGGGTGGTGCTAAAAAGCTCGCTTCTCGCCTTGATGAACTCATTGGTGGCAAATTTGATCACCTAGAGCCAGTTAAGTTTATCGCTATTGTGCGTGAAATATCAGAAGAGTCGGGCGAATTTGAGTCCGTAAAGCAACCAGTAGTTAACTATGTCGAAAAAAGACTCCCAGCCTAAAAAGAAGGCAGTCATTTCCGCCATACAAGCATCCAGTGAGATAGACGGTCTTAGCGCCGTCTTTCTTGCGGCTTTTGGCGAAATGATAAGTGCCCAAACGCACCAAGCTAAGGCACTAAAACAAAAGCTAATCGACACCGAGGATGATTTAGAAAAATTTCAAGTTTGGCGCGATATTGTCTCGCTGCAAGTTGAGTTGAGCCGATACAATGACAACCGACTAGAATTGATATCAGAGCAGGGTGCTGATCTAAACAGTTTACGACAAGCCTATATTGTTCCTGACGATCTTGATGAACGACAGCGACAATTCTGGCAGCAGCATGGCGAGCAATTTCTCAGCAAAGTAATTGAGCCAGAAAAAGCGCAATTACTTAAAGATGTCGCTCATAACATTAACGAATTGCTGCGTAGTAACCCAGACATCAATAAAAAGATTGAGCGACTTGAAAATGAATACATCTCTCCACTCGCAGAGAAAGCCCGTGGGGTGATCGGTCAAATTCACGAACAAGGGCAAAGTGAAGCTCTAATGTCCGAATTTGAAATGATTCGCTCTGCCATTGAGTCTGCTCACCGGACGCAAATAGACCCTGTGCTTATGGCATCCAGTGAAGAATTAGACCAAACCGCACGACTTCAACTTCAAGCGTTACAAGATCAAAAGAAGCGGATAGGGACAGAGTTGATGTCCAGTGTGTATGACTCCCTGCTTGCACATTCTAGCGTCTCTCAGGAAGAGGCTGACCTCTGGGCTACCCATCAAGAGATCAGTGCGTCTGCTATCGCCAGAATGCGAAAATCAGGCTACCCAGAGTCAGAAGTCCGCCGTGACATGGCAACATATTATCGCTTGCTTAACGGTAGGCTCGATAATGTCCGATTGGTAACAACTGGTAGCAAACGAGCCAGTGCCATAATCAATACCGCGACCATTGATATTGATCATGATTTTGACCGTCGCGCGCTATTTCACGAAATGAGCCACCTACTTGAAGCTGACGAGTCAGTTAAATTAGCCAATCAGCGGTTTATCCAAAAGCGTGCCTCTGGCTCCCCACAACGACTCAGCGAACTGACCAACAACCGATCATACAAAAGTGATGAGATAGCTATCCCAGATAACTTTTATTCACCGTATGTCGGAAAAGTGTATGAGAGTGGCGCGACCGAGGTTGCCTCCATGGGGATCCAGCAATTTTCCTCACTTGAAAGCATGTACGCCTTGTATGACAGTGACGAAGAAATGTTTACGTTAATGGTTGGTATGATGACAGGCGTTAACGATACCCTCATACAACGCCAGAAAAAGCAGCTCGAAAAGCAGGTCCATGGAACAAGTTTTGCCAATGCAGTAAAGAAAGTAATTGCGACACTATCATGGCAAGATGGGCATCGTATGGCTTCTGATGAAGCATGGCAACAAGCATTAACGGGAAAAGGGAAGACTAATGCCCACAATAAAAAGTGGGGATGGACTCGGACGCTTGGAACTTGTCAGCTATTTCCAGCCAAGGCGCCTAGACAGCGCAAGCAAATTTACGGTGTAACTGTGATGAGTGGCAAGCAAGACCAAACCCGACACTTCTTTAGAGAAAGAGTGCAGGCAGAAATATTCATGTATCTTCATGAATTATCAGCACGAGGGATTAAACCACTTCCCCAAAGCGCCTTTTATCTAGCCTGCAACAATCAAGCACCCGACTGGTATCAATCAGATACTGAACTACCACTAATTTAATACTTACATTCCGGCTCCAAGTACGATACGGAGCCGGTTTTTTATTCGCACCCTAAAATTCTTGTCATACCTTCTACCACACTCAATCGAATGCGAGCTAGGGAGAGTTCCAGCTTCGCTTTCTCTAGGCTTTCTTCAGCCAGCTCTTTGGCTGTCGGTAAAACCTTAGCCTCACTGTGCAATACAGGTAGATCCGCTTGTGTAAAGAAATCCAACACGTAAGGCTGAAATAGCTCGACTGGTGGCGTTGAATATCCTTGATGGACTGCTCGCTCATAAATCCGCTCAAACTGATCTGGATTTGCGTGCTTACAGTAAGTCAGGAAGCGATCACGCATCGTTCGGTCTGCAACACTAATCATGACAGCAGCATCATGAATACGCGCCCCGAGAAAGATTGACAGGACCGCCTTTCGTGTTTCTTCGTTGTATGGGAAGTTAGCCTTATCCCCACACGGAATAAATTCTTGCTTGCCTCCTTTTTGCTGGTGGCTGGTGGCATTTGCTTCGCTCTTGCGTCCTTCTGATTCCAGATATCTTGTCCCAAAATCCGTATTTTCAATGTGGGCTAAAACTGTATGGATGTAATCACCTAGCACTACATATTTCTCCTTCTAGGTCGAATTTGAACTAACGTCAGTTACATACTGTTTATTTATACAGTATTTTTAATCTTTTTTATATAATTCAAAGACTCAGTAAGGGCGAGTATGCATAAACATACTTATGGTGTATGTAGACAAAAGTGTCCACAAATCTAGCGTATCCTGAATGAATCGCTCTTGGTGATAAGTCGAAATGATGAGTGGCTGGATAATAAAGTACGAAGTTCTGACACGCTGTAACCAGTCTTATCACGGATACGAGCTTTGAGAGATCGCACGGTAGATGGCGTAATCCCTAGTCTTTCTGCGGATTCTTTGTCAGACAATCCCATTTTTTTACAAAATACGAGACGAGATTCCGCCATGCTAAGAGGAGTGGAAAGGTCAGCAAAGTCAGGCAGCTTTACATGTCTAGAATCCATAGGACGGAAAAAATCATTTATCAAAAAAGCGATCCCGATCAAATTTCCGCTTAGGTCAATTAGGGGGTATTTCTGAGTTTCAACAGTATGCAATTTGATACTGTCTCCGAAAAAGTAGTCGCAATCTGCAAAAATCATCGCCTGACGCTCTTCCATAATGAGGCGATCTTGCATGTCGTAGCTCTTGGCTGTCTCATGACGAACGCAGGATGGCATTTCTTCAAGTCGCTTACCGTAAAAGCTATACCCACAAGGTAAATCCACCAACTCCCTATAATGGCAGTTCATTATGAGAAATTCTGAATTAAGCCCTTTAATGCCGGCAGGACCAGGATATCGCATCAATTCAGCAATCAGACAATCACACAGCACGAACTGTCCCGCATGAATCCCATAATGAATGGACGTGTCCTTTCGTGGGTAACACCGTTGGCATAGATGCTTATTCTTCTTTAAGCAGTCTTTATACTTATTTGCGGTCATTCCGTCCTCTACATATCTATTCGACCGCCAACTGAAAGCGTAATTTATACGTTAATTATTATGTTAATTTTTATTGTAGACCACCTTTTGACAATTTTATGTGGATGCCTGTATTCATTGAGCTTGTTACCCTCCCGATGAACATTAATGTTTGCCCATCAAAAGGAGGATGGCGAACCTCCCGCCATACGCTGAATGTACAGATTCTTAATAACAACCCCTTTTAAATCAGAAGTTTCCATTCTGATTGACTCTCACTGGGAACAAAAAGCAACCGTCGAAATGGATGGCACAGCCGAAGATCAGACGATGATAAAAAATTTCATCCGTTTTCATGGCATGACCCCAGACGGACGAATTGCTCAGCTTCCAGAAATGGCACCAATGAGTGCTCATTACTCGTTCACCACTAAAGCCGCGATTGAACAAGGTTTTTCTATTGCGTTTATTGAAGGTGAGCAAAAACCGTACCCACACCGTGATGTTGTGTTTGATAGCGCGGAAGATGAAGAACCATCCTTCACGACCAAACCACAATCATTCAAGCTGCAGGACCGTTATCAGTTCCAAGGTTTACCGATTTCCATTGAAAACAAGGCAGGCACTAAACGTTCAGGTGTAGACCCTGATGGTAGCGAATGGGCAGTGTCAATGCATTATGACTACGGGTACATAAGATCGACCAAAGGAACCGATCAGGAAGGTATTGATTGTTATGTAGGTCCGAACCGAAAAGCCGATCACGTTTACATCGTGAAGCAACATGCGATCGAAAAAATCAAACAATGGTCATCAAAATACTGCCCTCAATGTAAGGAGCACGTTCAAGACTGCGCTTGTCCTGAGTTTTTTGACGAAGACAAGGTAATGCTAGGCTTTGACAACAAAGAGCAAGCCCGAACCGCTTATCTAAAGCAGTATGATTCTGATCTGTTCTTGGGACCGATCTCTACAATGCGCATTGAAGACTTCAAAAAAGCGATCGCTGAAGCTGATGGAGAGGAATTAGACTTACCATTACAGTTTGTGCATGACCATGCTGTGCTTGATAGCGCGACAGATGAACAGGTGCAAGCTCTATTGGCAGCTAAAGATATCAATGAGTTAGAAGCTACTTTCAACCAGATATTCCAGCCTATCGCATTTGCTGGCGATCGTGAGTTTGGTCTAAAAGCCAGTGGCGTAAAAACCCGAGAAGCGATCAACAACAAAGTAAAAGCGATCGTTGATCGTATTAAAGCGTCAAATTGGGACACAAGCACGCTCACAGCGGAAGATTATGATCTGCTTGTTCAATACTCAGGGCGTGGCGGTCTGAGTGAAAATAGCCAATACGAATATTACACTCCAACCTACATTGCAGAAGGGTGCTGGGAGCTGTTGAGTGCGAATGGGTTTGATAACGGCAACGTGTTAGAGCCATCTGCCGGCGCTGGTGTATTTAATGCCACTAAGCATCAAGGCGTTAAAATGACAGCAACGGAAATCGATCCGATCAGTTCTGCCGTGAATAAAATTCTTCACCCTGAAGATAATGTTTTCAATCAATCGTTTGAAAAGATGGCGGTTGAATCACCTGACAACCACTTTGATTCTGTAATTGGCAACATACCTTTTGGCAGTGCCCGTGGTGCGTCTGCTCACGATGACCCTGATCATAAAAGTGAAAAGCTCATTGAGCGTTACTTTATTAACCGCCTTATCGACAAAGTAAAGCCTAGTGGATTACTTGTTCTCGTTGTGCCTGTGAATATTGTGCGCGAACGTGGAAAAGTATGGCAAAAATGGCGAGCCAAGATCAGCAAAAAAGCTGAGTTCCTTGGTGCTCACAAGCTCCCAAGCAAAACATTTGGCAAACAAGGTACCGGTGTTGTTACAGATATTATCGTCTTACGTAAACACTCCAAGAATGCCGCAGAGAAAATCGCTCAACTACCAATGGAGCAGTTACAAGCGGCAAATGTACTATGGGACACTTTCTTAGAAGGTAAGTGGTGGGAGCGTGACGGTAAACCTTTTATTCATGGGAAATTTGTTCCAAAAGATGCCAGTAAAGTACGTGACGACGACAAAGTGATCCGTGATGCGAGTGTTACAGATGTCGCCCTCAAGCGTAAGCTGGCGGCAAAATTCCATTCTCGCATTGACTGGGAAGCCCTAGATACAGCTGAGCCAGCCATTAAGAACTACGTGGAAGGTGATCGCCGTGTTATTGATGAGCGCACGTATGAGTTCACTCGTGGCAACTGGGAGCCTGTTGATGCATTACAAACGACCACTGATATTGATGAAAGTAAATACGGTGTGGCGTCTTTGGAGGCGCTTCAGGGGCTACTTGAAAGTAATCATGGTTTAATGTCGCTCTCAGTGAAGCAGGCATTTGCTGCAATGAAAGCATGGGGACATTTGTTTTCTAAGCCTCAAAAGCAAGCTATTGAATTTGCCATGACGCAACCAAGCGATGAGTATCGAGAGCAAATCTTCCGAGGTTCATTAATAGGTGCTGATCTAGCTCGCTTCCAAAATGATACTAATCAGGATAATTGGAATGCCACTGAACAAATGCGTTTGCAAGAGCTGGTGGCAAACGAAATCAACAAGTATGGACACCCTAAACAGAACAAGGGGCTGATTCTAGCAGGTGAACGCTCTCGCTATTTTGGCGTTTTTTCTAATGCTATGGACGAAAATGGTGATTATTCAACCTTATTAACTGGTGAAGTCAGCACAAAAGGTCTGGCGTTTGATGATACAAATCCACATGCAATTGTGGAGCATCTGTATCTACGTGAAGGCATGATGCACATTACGCTAGAAGACATTCAGCAACTCTATAAAGGCAAGACCCCAATTCAATCATTGTCTGACTTGGCAGATGATAAAAACCTCGCTATTCATCCCGATGGTCTGGTTATGCCAATGAGCCGCTTTTGCTCCGGCGATGTTTACCAAAAAGTGCTTACTCTTAGTCATGCACTCAATGTCGAAACCGATCCAAAACTTAAAGCCAAGTACCAGCAGCAACTGGAAGAAATAGAGCAGCGCCGATACAAAACACAGCCGGAAAATATCGCATTTTCAATGCGCCACAAGTGGATTGACCGCCAGTATGTGTTGGAATTTATGCATGAGAAAGGGTACTCAAACTTAGATTACCTCGTCGATAAAAAGCAGGTTGCGACGGACGATGACACTGGCGGCAGTTTTGTTGAAAACGTGAAAGTGCGTGATACCAGCTCTCCATTTGGTGAGTTTGTTGGTTATGAAGACAATCAAGGCTTCAATAAGCAGCTTAATAGCTGGCTAAATGGCGGCAACGTCACTAGCTCAAAACAAGAGTATATCGAAGAGTACAAAGAGCGCGTTGCGCGTTTGGATGAAGAGTTCCGCTTATGGATGCAGCAGCACAAAGATATTGATGATCTGGCGGAGCTGTACAACCAGAAGTTTAACTCTTACATCCCATTTGAACATTCTGATGCCGATTTAGGTTTAGAAGGTGTTAGCGCCATGGTTAAACCTCATGGCTACCAATGTTCCGCTGTACGCCGCTTGTCAGAAGATGGCTCTGGTATTCTTGGGTTTGATGTTGGTCTTGGTAAGACATTTAGCGCCTTAGCGCTTGCGGCTTACAACAAGCAAATGGGGCGAGCCAATAAAACCTTAATTGTCGTGCCTAACTCTGTTTTAGCGAACTGGTACCACGAAGCGAAGATGTTTCATGGCAATCTGGATAATGCGCTGTTTGTCGGATTTAAACCAAAGTTAGACAAAGACGGGCAAATTCAGCGTGAAGCCGTAAAAGATGAGAAAGGAAACCCAAAGAAAAACAAGCATACAGGTGACGTCGAATATCAAGACATCCTAATCAAAGAATCTGCCGAAGAAGTCTTTGACAAGATGCACCAAATTCCCCAGACCTCAAAATCGTTAGTTGTCATGACATTTGAAAAGTATAAAGAAATTCAAATGCGTCCAGTCAACAAGCATAAGTATGCCGACAAGTGGGTAGAGAAATCGCTAATTTCGGACCAGATGGCAGCAAGTACGGTCGCTGGTGATGACTTCAGTCTTGGTAAGGGCAAAGACAAGATCAGCTATAAAGAAGCGGTTCGTCGTGAAGCCTTGCAACAACGCTTCCTTGAAGACGGCGGTCACAAGAAAGGTGAGTACCCATATTTTGAAGATATGGGCTTCCAATCAGTGATCATTGATGAAGCACATGCATTTAAGAACAGTTTTAAAGCCGGTGACAAAACGGCAAATATTGCATACTTGCCAAACCCGACTGAATCACAACGTGCTATCGACATGGCAATGAAGATGGCATATCTACGTGATCAAAACGAAGGTCGTGGACCTGTTCTTTTATCTGCGACACCAGTAACCAACTCTCCCCTTGAGATTTTCAATATGCTTTCTCTGGTATTACCCGTTGAAGAGTTTGAAAAGTTTGGTGTTTATACTGCAGATGATTTTGTTCGTGTGTTCGGCAAGGTTGAAACCGTTGAGAAAATGACGGTAAAAGGTGAAATCGTACAAAAGGATGGATTAGTCGGCTTCCAAAACTTAGATGGATTACGAAACCTATTCCACCGTTACACCTTAATGCGTAACGCAGAAGACGTAAGCTTAGCGCTACCAGATGCCCCTGAAACTCATGAAAGTGTCGACATGACCGCAGATCAAGAATCGGCATATGAGTCATTACGTGAAGAAGCAAAAGAAGCCAGCAAGCCGGCTCGCCAGCGTAGTGCGAATGCTCGCGCTCTATTCGCTGTTATGCGAGACATGGATAAGGTGACAACAGACATGGATCTGTTCAACCAGACCATGACCTTTACTTTCCCAGCGTCAAAAGCCAAAGCGGTTGATCAGCTTATCGCTGCCCTTCCTGCATCTATCGAAGCAGAGCGCATCGAACAAACTGAAGATGGCGAAGAGGTTAAACGAAAAGTCTCTATTGAGCTGGATTATCAACGAAAGGACGAGTCCGACTCTATTGTGCTGGTGGTTCCTGATGTGTACGAACAGGCTGTACTTGACCGTTTAAATGATGCGGCTATCAAGCCTGCCGACGTAAGCCATCCATTAACGCCTAAGTATGCGAAGCTGGTCGCTAACTTAAAAGCGGAGTTAGAAGTTAAAGGTAAGCAAATTATCTTTACAGAGGAAAAAACTCAGCACCATAAGTTAAAGCGAATCATCGTTAACCAGCTTGGTCTGGATGAAAAGCAGATCGGCATTATCAATGGCTCTGATGCCGCAGGGGCAAAGCTTCAACGAATTGCTGATGCTTACAATGCCGGTGATATTAAAATCGTTATCTGTAACAAAAAAGCTGAAGTCGGTGTAAACCTACAAAAAGGGACCAGTGCAATTCACCATCTAACATTGCCATGGACACCTGCCTCTATTCAGCAACGCAATGGACGAGGGGTAAGACAAGGGAATACAGCATCAAAAGTAAGCCTGTACTACTACCTTGGTAAAGGCTCGTTTGATGGCTACCGCCTTGATCTACTCAATAAGAAAAAGAGTTGGATGCGAGATTTGTTCAATGGAACAGAATCAGAAGCAGTCAATGGCAATGCGATAGATAACGATGACTACCTAGACATGTTTGAAGCCGATCCTGAAGCAGCCAAAGCTAAACGAATGGAACGCTTAGCCCAAAAACAAGCAGAGCGTAAGCGTAAGTCTGATTTGAAATGCGCTGTAGACCTGTCTCAAGTAATTGGCTTACGCAGTCAGTTAGCCAGCTGGGAAGCGGATAAAGCTGAAGACTACAATCGACTGGTTGAGCGTAAAGACAAAGCTCAAGCATCGCTTTCTCGCATTAAAGAAAAAGGAGAAGATAGTAGCAAAGCAGAACAAGCATTGGCTCGAATTAACAAATCCCTTCAAGATCATGATGCGAAATGGGAAGAAGATAAAGCCAAGCTTGAATCTCGACTATCACAACGGATGACGTTCCTAAAGCAAAAAGCGAGTGCTGGCGAACTTCCGTTTGACAGTGCGATTATCGAAAACCCTGAAAATGCCATTGTTGCTCGTGACGGTTCGGTGCTTACGGTTGGCACTTATTTTGAAACGGATTTCGGGGCAATTCTTCGCATTGAACAGGTTGAACAATCTTCACGCTCAGTGCATTACTCTGTGCCTGTTGGGGATGTTTCCTATTATTGGTGGGGGCGCCGCAATGGGGAGTTCATGAAAGCGGATTTAGACTCCATGCCAGACGGATTAAAGCATGTTTCTTTGTCAGATGATGAGGTAAGGGTGAAACAGATTTTATCTATCACTTATACCTACAACACGCTATCAAAACTGAAAAAAGATCAGTTTGTAAAATACCGTGATGACATCAAGCTGCAGGGTTACGGTAACTTCCTATTCCGAGTCAATGGAGAGCTTACTCTCGCCAGCGCAGATCAGCATCCAACAGAAATGTTGGTTTACCCTGACGTCAGTGACAACGCTTTGAAGCGTGAGATTGCATTGCATTACTTAAAACTTCGCAGAGAAGATAAGCCAATGTATGCATGGCGAGAAGTTGTAAAGCCATTCTTTGGTGACTTTTATGATCAAGAAATTGCGGAATACGGACAAAAAGCCTCACAAGCCGATGTCCTAGCAGCGTGTGATAAGGCTTGGATGGACTATCAACCAACGCTCTTAGAAGGCATTCAATTGTCCTCTTCGTTAAAAGGACTGCCAGCAGCAGTAGCTAAGCACCAAGCATACCGTCTGGCTCGTCAGGACTTCCAAGAATCTGCAGAAGATAAAGCTGCAGAGCTTGGGGATAACCGAATGGAAATTAATCGTTGGGTGAGAGAGTTCATTTCAGGGCTTGAAAGCAAGCTACTTGATGAGGCAGAAACCGCGAAACGTCAGGCTGCCGACGCTGAACTTGAAGAGCTAAAAAAGAACCCAGCCTTTAAAGAGCTACCAGCGGAAGTGAAAAAAGGATTTGAAGATATCGGTGTTACTGCGCGATATAACTACAAAGATGTTTCTATTCCTCGTAATGGTCGATACCGCGCTCGCTCATTGTCAGCATTTCAGTATTTCTTCTTGAAAGATGAAAATGGTAAAGCCGGTAAGCTGTTTGCTGCTAAAGATATCCTTAAAAACCGCTTTGGTGCTAAGTTCTGTACCGCAGAGGGTGATTGGGATGGCAGCTGGTGGTATTTCCCTGTGAGCGTTGATGTTAAGGAGGTGTTTGAGATTATCGCCTAACACCTAACAGGTATCAGATAAATACTTATTTAACACTTGTAGGGTATCTGCTATATTGTAGGTACCCTATGGCAAGGAATTACGACCATGAAAATAAAAATCCCAACACAAGCAGAACTTCAGCCTCTTTATGATGAAGCAACGGAAGGGCAGACTGAAGAACAGTGGATGGAAACCTTTCTTTCAGCTGTAGCAAAGATGCTGCGTAAAAATCCACTTTGGTACCGTGCATATGGCATCTATTGGTGGGGTATAAAACAAATGCTTATTGAGCGAGAGCTGGTATCGTCTGATTTTATTGATGCTGAATGGTTAGAGAAAATTCATTATGAAAAACCTGCCTATCTTTTGCTCGCAGGCTTTGCTTACCATGACGAACGTCAAGACATCGGAGCGTTAGAAGATGATACGCATGTCATTGAGTTTGAAGATGGCGCCATAGACAGCTACATCCTAATCGACGAAGACTTTGAATTAGTCGCCGTCGCCAATGCTATTGCTTAAAGCGCAATGAAATAAAGGGTATCAATACGATACCCTTTAAATACTTACAAGATACCCGCCAAGCCCCACTCAAACAAATCTGTGTTGATGCACCTCTAACCACTGCTCGTTACTCTCTCGATGTTAATTAACAGGCGAGAGAATCATGGCTGAGAAAAAAAAGAGGTGGTGGCAACAACTCTCACAAATGTTCCAAGGTCAGCAAGACGATGACCATAGCGGTCATTTAGAGCTGGCAGAATCAGGTTTCGACTATGAGGATGCAGGCAAGCTTGATGATTTACTAGGCAAAGAGGGAGCTAACTCTGAGTCAGAAACCGAAAAGCTGATTGAGCCGTTCCCTCGCAATCGTCGTGCTGGTTATTTGAGATATGAAGAAATGGCAGTCGATCCGACTATCGACAGCGCCCTAAAGATGCATGTTGCCAATGCTCTGTCTGCCAAAACCGACACTCAAGAAATTTTGTTTATTGCCTCCACCAAAGAAGGGGAGGGAGACAAAATTGTTAAGGACCTGCGAAACACTATCGGTCGCTGGTTAAACGAAAATGCCGAAGCAATAGCTTTTCAAGCCGCTAAATACGGTCTGAGTTATGTGCGTCCCTATATCGAGCCACAAAAAGGGATCACTCACATTCGATTTGACCACTATACACATCCTGCTCATATCCGTTGCTATGAGCGAGCAGGATTATTGTGTGGCTACACTTCAAAATACCAACGAAGCCTTGAGAAGAAAGGGCTTGTTGAGCTTATGGAGCCGTGGAAATTTATCCAATTTAAAATCCCTAAATGGGACGGTCACGGCAGCACGCTTATTGAACCTGTGCGTTTAAACCCATTGGCATTTGATATTAATGATGATGACTACCTGAATGAAGAGCCGGTCGAAACACAGGACTACGGTTCCAGTCTGTTACGCTCAGCTTATGATCCATGGGTTGATTTAAATGAAGCCATATTGTCACTCAACTCAGCACGTAAGAACGCTGCGAAGCGAGATCGATTCATCACAATCCAGACCGGTAAGAAAAACCCAACTCTAGCAGCTCAGTATTACAACACCATTTTGGGGGCGTTAAAGCGAAAGTTGAACCTGTCGGCTAAGCGCTCAGCTAAACGTGGGCATATTTCAACAATAGATAACCACATTCTGCCAGTTACCGCTGACGGCTCAGGTCAAGTAAACATTCAAACCGAGCAGTCGGATGTCAATATTAGCCATATCGAAGACGTAAACTTTCATGTCAATCGTCTGTGTAGTGCGCTAGGCGTGGATAAATCACTCGTTGGCTTTACTGAAGATATGAGTGGTGGTCTTGGTGAGGGTGGCTGGTGGACGCAATCTATGGTTGCTGCAATCAAGGCTAATCTAATCCGCCGAGCGATCAAGGCTGGTGCAGAAAAGCTCTGTGAAATCCATGTGTTGATGAAATGGGGCAAGGTTTACACGGAAACAGACAAACCATGGCGTATCGAGTTTAACAGCTTAAATAACGTATTAGAACGTGAAGAAGCGACGGCGAGGGAGTCAAGAATTAACTTCGCAACGTCAGTTGTTACGCTAATGCAAATGCTCGATCCCGAACTCAACAAGTTCAACTTTAAACAGACTTCAAACTGGCTCTTTACTGATGTTTTGCGTGTGAGTGAAGAAACATTTAAGCAACTGATAGAGGCTGCGAAAGATGGTGATCAGGATGAAGTCGACAAGGTTCTGGACTCGGTTTCCGATCCAGATAGCCATAATCAACTGAAAACCATGATTTACAGCTGCATTGCAGAGCTGATGGGAGAGGAAAATGTCTAAAAAAATCCTGCAAAGTATTACCTGTACATTCAATATTTTTGATACAGGTAGAAAGTATACGGGCAAACAACGTGGGTACATTCTTGATAACGTCAAGTCGGTGCTGACAGCGCCTGAAGTGGAAGAGCGTTTGCGTTTACGAGAATTGGTGGGGTATGTCTCACATGGTCTTCGTGAAATGGCTGGCAAGCTTACTCTGGGGGAAACTTTACCCGTTCACTTGCCTAATGGACAAATGACCGTTGTTAACGCTATTCCTGCCTGTGTGACCGTAGGTTTGTCTATTGATGACGATGGCAACCTAACTCACACCCAAGAAGTATTGGACAATGACGAAGGGCGTAAGCTTCTTGGGTTACACAACTCTCGTATTGGTGGTTTTTCGTGGGCTTGTGGTGGTGGCAAAGTTGGGGGCAACACACTTATTAATGGGTTTTATGGTTTTGATTATGTACATAACCCGTTATTCGCTGGCAACCGTGGCTATGTGTTGGATTCTGCATCTGCAGAAGATGAATTTGATCGCCAAGCGGTCCTCGATAATCTAACCAGTGCCGGCGTACCTGAAGATGAGCGAGAAATGGTATTGGATTCGTTCAATGCATCCATGGCGTTTGAGTCGGCTCATTTCAAAGGCATGTTGCTTGATGCTCAGCAGGTAATTGCAGATCAAGATGAGAAAGCCCAAGAGCTTCAACAACTTTTGGACAGTGTCACTGAAGAAACAGAAACGCTGAAATCTGAAAAGACAAATCGTGAGCAGTTCTTTAAACAACTACAAGAGCGTAGCCATGTTGCGATAACTGATCAGGTTCTTGATGCATTGATTAATGCTGACAGTGAAGAAAGCATGGAAACCATTATGCAAATGATTATGGATACCGCCAATATCAGCACTCAGCACCTACCAATAGCAGGGCATAAAAAAACGTTTGTTAAGCAATCAACAGAAACAGACGAGAGAGGCGATAAGAACGATCCATTTAGCATCAATGCTTCTATGGACGCAGGCTTTTACGATTAACGCCTTGCTAGACCTTTAGCTGGCGAAGCCAGCAAATAATCAATAATGATTTAGGAACTTTGTTCCTATGTTATCAGGATGGTTATTAGTTTAAAAAAAGGAGCCAACAGGCTCCTTTTTTATGCTTCTTTTTTCTTTTGCTCTTTAAGAGTTTTCTCAATGAGCTTATTCATGCCTTCTGCGATTAAAACTTGGCAAAGGTGTTTTCTGTTAGCAAATTGAGGGTCCAATTCAGCTAATTTAGTACCCCATTCGCGGTAATATTCATTCAAGTTGATATGCACTGGCTTTTCTGACGATTTTGTTTTGTCAGTCGACTCTAATGCCTCATACCATTCTTGTGATACCTCATCTTGTTGGCTATTAACATCGCCATTGATGAAAGCATCGGCATTTTTTTCAGGCGTTTGGTTCTTTCGAATAGGTTGTCTGAATCGTTTAGTGTTATCAGCCATTTGCTTTCTCCAGTAATTCATTGACCAAGTTGTTCATTTCTGCCTTGGCTTTTGCATCACTCATTTCTCTTACACCACGACCAATAGCATAGGCATCGCTATACACCACTCGGTTGTATGCCACTGTCTCAAGGACTTCCATTGAACTGTATTCTTTAAGAGTACTCTTAGTGAATATAATGTCTTGCTCTCTCGCTGTATGGGTCGGGGCAATCGAGATCATGCAAAACGTTTTAAGCTTAGAGTTAAAATCTTTAGCTGTATCAATAAGGTCTTGTACTTCTAGAATACTGTCTCTATGGTCTTGAGTGGGACGAAAAGGTGCTAAGGCAATGTCAGCCGCCAGTAAGCCACTGCGCATTTCTTGTGTACGAGTCGGGTCAATATTTCCCTGAACATCTACGATCACATAATCGTATTTAGTATCTAACTCCTGCAGGGTTTTAGTGATTTTCCCTCTTTTCTGCACGCAAAAAATTGGTGGCTCAATACCTTCTTCCTCACGGTAAGCACCAAAGTTTGCAGTAGTACCACCAGGATCTGCATCAACCAGACAGACTGAATTATGGCGGTGTGCAAGTTCTACGGCTAAGTTTTGGGAGCAAATAGATTTCATTGCTCCACCTCTTTGCCCAAAAACCAAGATAATCATGAGCATCTCCTTCATTTGTGTGTGCTTATCATAACACACAAAAACTCAATTGATACCCATAAAACACCATAAAAGCACTTAATAGGTATCAGGTAGATACTTATTTGTTATCACTTGGAAGTTGCTATCTAGTTAGGGGCGTTTGACATGTTAGGCTAAGGAGGTGACTAAATTAGTTATCCACAAATCCACACTTCTATAATAGTTATATTTTATTTATGAAGATCTATAAAGATCTATAAAGATATATAAGGCGCTAAAAAACCTTTAGGGTCAATAACTTACAGAACAAACTATTACCTTTTGCTCCGGTAACTAGATCGTTCTACTCCGGTAACTAGATCACTTTACTCCGGTAACTATTACCTTTTACTCCGCTAGATAGATCGTTTTACTCCGGTAACTATTACCTTTTACTCCGGCTTGAGGTGTAAGTTTGTTGATAAATGGCTATTTATGTCCTTGATTCGTTGATTTTTTCTATAACTATTACCTTTTACTCCGCTTTGGCGCTCAAAACTCTCTATAAAACCTTTACTATTACTTCTTACTCCGGTATTAAAGGCAATAAATCACAATAAATGACTTCTTACTCCGGCATTTCCGGAGTAAAGGGTAATAATTAAAAGCCCCTTAGCAGCAAAGAGTCATAGTTAGCAAGAAGCACCGGAGTAAAAGGTAATAGTTATGAATGACAATGACGCCCCTGAGCAAAAGTTGCCAAAAGAACGAACAATCACAAGTGCAGTGTCTGCCGATATCCATAGCGACTTTTTCAAAAAATCTCATGCGCTTGTCTTTTCCCGACTGTCGTTATCACCAGTGGAGCACGATATTTTTGCTCTATTACTGTCACGGTTGCATAAAGATCAGTGGGAAGACTTTATGGCAGGGAAAACACCGATATCACCTAGCTATGAGTTTAAAAGCAAAGTGCTTTGCGACTGGTTTTGCGTGGAAAAGGAAGACCTTTATAACATCCTCTATAAGCCGTCAGAACGATTGGCAGGTAAGAAAATAGGTGTGATACAGGAAGGTGATTCTTTCGACTTTATCCCTTTGTTTAAGCGAGTTAAGTACAAACATGGCACGCTAACCATCAAACCTAATGATGAGCTGATCACAGAGTATTTAGGGATATCCCAAGGTCACGCTCAAATTCCACATAAATCATTCCGACAAATAAAAACGGAGCATGGCAAAAGATTGTATACCATGCTTTGCCGGTTCAAATCCCCTAACACTGAGCTGCACCCACAAACGATTGAAGACCTCCATGGTTTCTTTGGTCTGTTAGATAGGCAAGGGACGCTATTGAAAAAGACTTATGCTGTAAACGCTAACTTTATCAAGCGGATCATTAAACCAGCGATTCAAGAAATTGATGAGAAAGAGCCCCATATTAGATTCCTGATCGATGACAAAACAGGGAACTACGGATTCTCTTACATCAAAGAAGGTAGAAAAGTAGTCGGGATTAAGTTTCTTTTTCAGTGGCAATTGCCGGAAAAAGAAGTCGGCGTTAAGGTTGAGAAAAATCTGACCTACGAGGATGCATTAAGGACATTTGCCGACGTTGTTGATAAGCGATGCATTCCGTCCATTGAGGAAATTAATAATCTAAAAGAACATTTGGTGAGGATTGGTACTGAAGGGCACGATTTTGGCAGTGGGTTCTTTTCAAAACTGAGAGAATCTGAAGAAGCTGCTCAAGAGATTGAAGAAAAAGCGTGATAATTTGAAGTATAACCGTGAAAGATGCCTTCTGTCTTTCACGGTTTATGGGGTAACTAATGATAACAATGAGCTTTTGAGTTTTTACAAAAGCCATATTATTCAAGGCTTTAATTAGTATTGGAGTGGTGTTGATGGGGGTGTTCTACGGAGTCATCACTTCACGATTCACCTCAAATCCTCACGTTTTATCCTCAAACGTTCACTGGTTTAGGGTAGTAAGGTTGTAACCCATCCATGTAGCGCCTAAATTGCTTCTTAGAAAACCCTCTAAGTGCGATCATTTCAAATGTTTTACCTCTCCCGCTCCCTTTGCAGCTGATAGAGCGCCTCACAGGCGTTTTATAGACGGTAAAGCCCTCCTCTCGGTAGATATGGGTAAGTTCAGGCAAAAGCGTGTTAGTGGCGATTACAGCGCCATCGTAGCCACTAAGCATACTAACAATGCGATCTTGTAAGTTTTCATTTTTATCTTTGGTGTAGCCGTTAAATGTTTTCTCATAAGGAGGATCCATTAGGACCATCTGAGCATCGGATATATCTACCGCTGAGAAGCAACCGCAACTAAAGGTCCAGTTTTTAGCGACTCGCATAAACTCTTTTGTGTCCGGTGGAGTGGCGATGCCCTTATAGTCACCAAACGGCATGTTAAATTTGCCTTCTCGTTTGCTTTGGCGAACAAGCCCATTGAAAGAGTGTTTGCATAGATACCAAAAAAGGGCAGCTTCCCTTTCGCCTAGTTCCTGACCAGACAGTAAAGAGTTATTCAGTTCCTCTCTGGCAGAATAGAAGAACTCCTCTTCTAGCAAGAAATCGTTTGGATCTATTTCATACCCGTTGGAGAGTTGCTTATACAAATTGATAAGGGCGGGGTTAGCATCATTGAGGGTGACGTTGTTAAATTCATAAAACAAAGAAAATGCTGCAGAGCCGGCGAAAGGCTCTACGACTCGTTCTGGTGCAATGTCATTAACAATGCGCTCTGCACGTTTGGCAAGCCACGTTTTGCCGCCTGCCCATTTGATTAGTGGTTTCATGCTATCCCTTTTTGTTGCTGGTTTTCCCAAATTGCGGGTGAAATATGATGGCGGTTGCTGCCTTTTCCGTATCTAAATCAGAGAATGCGCTTTTAAGGGAGGTCACTTCCTTAGTGATGTTGGCACCATGGTTGATAGATATGGCGTGCAATCCAGCCAAGAAATGGAGTTTGTATGGAGAGGAAAAGCGAATTAGCAAATCATGGAAGCCTAGTGTTTTAATACGCTGCCATCGTGTATATCGTTGCTGGTGGTTTGACATTCCGCCTCCATTCACAGTCAGTCAAACCGTGATCTGCACTTATCGTGGGTTTCTTGTTCATAGTGCTCTTTTAGTTTTTGCTCCCAATCGGGATAGATAACTTTGAGCACATCATTTTCATCGTTCAATCTGCCGCAGTGTGAACCAAGCTGTTGTAGCTTTTCGGTTCGTTGAATTAGCGCACTTTTAAACCATTTAGCTATTGCTATTGGATCGCCGGTATAACCAAGCCCATCACAATGAAGGCATTCCCATTTAGCAGAGAATAACCCTTTGGTTTCACCTTTCCCGCTGCAGTGAGAGCACACTTCTGGGGTGTGCTCTACTTGGTTGTTTGCAAGCTCTATGGCTGCATCGACTAAAGAACGTTTACTCTTCATCAATGAGCATTAATCCAAGGGAATGAGCAGCAAACACTTCCGCCAGTGCGCCTTTTGACTCCATCCAACCTTTAAGGCGAACAACAGCATTCGAGACAAAAAGATCTGAGAAGCTCAGCTTCATGTACTGGTCGTAAGTTAACCCTTTGGGGTTTCTTGCTGGGTTCAGTGGGATGTGTCCGGCATCCTGTATCATTTCTTCGATACGGAAGAATTCTGGATGATTGAAATGGCGGTGCCCTGTCATTGGTCCGCTGATATAAATTGTGAGCTTTCCTGCATCTTTTCTTAATTGCTTCAAACTTTCTAAAGTCAATTCAGCACGACACGTAACGTGAGCCATTTCCGGTGACATCCAATTTCCCTTTAAAACAAAGTGGTGGACAGAAATTAACACTTTGATGTATGTTAATCAATAGCGTAATTAAAAACGTAATTATTGACGTAATTTAATGCGTTCTAACTAACGGTGAAGAGTAAGTTGGTGATTGGTAAGTGTGCATCCTTCATGTAGCATGGCGATAATCGTCAACTAGATAACAAATTTGATGGATATCAACATGCTAAAAAACGCTGAGGTACGTGTTCTTGTTATTCTCAAGAAAGAGAAAAAGAACACCATTGCCATGACCGACCTCACTCGACGCCTTAATGTCAATGCTGGTATCAAAGCCGCAGAGAAAAACCAGATACTTGAGTCGCTAAAAGAGCAAGGCTTGGTCGCTGTTGAAAGAAAGCAGATACCAGCCATGCGCCGTACTCCAACTTTGATCACTCTCACCGAAAAAGGTAAGCAAGTGCTTAAAGGTGTTGAGTCTGGAGATATCGAGTTTGAAACCTGATTGATCTGCGAAGTTTTGATCCAGTCGAGAAAAGATTAAACAACATTTTTTTGTTGTTTCTCGCCATCGCTAAAAACGGTAAACAGTGCACAACAAAAAGATAAAAGTTTGTTGTGGCAACCAAAAGCGCTTTTGAAGTAGAGCGCGGTACCACGGCTTAGCGGTGACGTTGGAAGGCTGAAATCGAAATGGACAAGACCGAGACAAATCAAGAGCGTGAAATCTCACTCAGAAAAGAAGAACAAATTGCGTGCGCCATTCTAAAGGGCGCTAAAACCGCAGATGTCGCGGCAGTAAACGGTATGAAGTATGCCGCTTGCCGCGAAATCCTTCACAAGTATTGCCGTCGTGTTAATCCTCAAGCTTATGAGTCGATTAATATTGATGCTGCCAATAAAGACTGTCATAGCCCATTCCTTGAACAGCTTCGAGAAAACAAGCATCAGTTTATTTCCCAAACTGCGCCTCGTGATCCTGAACAACTTCGCCGCGAAATCGAACAGCAAAGTGAGCGCCTAACCAGTGCTCAAATAACGCTGCGCTCAGAACGCACCATTCTAAGCCAGTTGGAAGCAGAGCTTGCAGCTGCAACTCAAAAAAAGTAATACCAGAAGAAAGAAGGATCCCAGAGTATGAAGCCTAAAAATATCATGGCTTATCGCTTTTCTCGGACAGTTCAACTCACTCCCGACCAACTAAGTGAGCAACTGTCTGAATTTGCGTTCGTTCCATGCGGTGAGCAAGACAAACGGAAGTTTGGGTGGGCGCCAGTAATGGGTAAACATAGCGATCAGCTATTGCATGTCGGTGCTGATTGGATTTTGCTTGCTGCTCGTCTTCAAGAGAAAATGTTGCCAGCATCGGTCATCAAAGAGGAAGTAAATGAGCGCATAGATGCTCTTGAAGCTGCGGAAGGTCGACCTCTCAAGAAAAAAGAGAAAGACAACATTAAGGATGATGTCGTCATTGATTTGCTACCACGAGCATTTAAACGAACCAATACCACTTATGTTTGGATTTGCCCTAAAAAAGAATTGCTTTTTGTTGATGCCAGCAGCTTTAAGAAAGCGGAAGACGTTTTAGCCCTGCTAAGAAAAACAATCGGCTCTTTGCCGGTGGTTCCTGTTACGTTTGCGTCTGCGATTGAGGTAACTCTGACTGATTGGTTAAAGACTGGTGAAGTTCCTAGCGGTTTTTCATTGCTTGAGGAAGCAGAGCTAAAATCAGTATTAGAAGATGGCGGTCAAATCCGTTGTAAACAACAAGAGCTGACTTCTGAAGAAATTCAGTCACACATTGAAGCTGACAAAGTAGTAACGAAGCTGGCAGTCAACTGGCAAGATCGTGTTGACTTCATCTTGTCGGATGATGGCAGCTTAAAGCGATTAAAGTTTTCTGACGAACTGACCGACCAAAATGACGATATTGCGAGAGAAGATGTCGCTCAGCGATTTGATGCTGATATGGTTCTGTTTGCTGGTGAGTTTGATGCCTTCCTGCCTCAGTTGTTTGATGCTTTGGGTGGGGTAGCGACATGTCAGTAAAGCTAATTGAAAAACCATGGGCGAAAGCCGTTCGCTGCCTACCTAATGAATTAGCGCGATATGCGCTATTCACCGTTGGCACTTCACAAGAGCGTCGATACTACACAAAGCCAATTTTACTGGGATTGCTTGATGGTAGTCATACGCCGATGGAACTGCAGTTCGTAGGACCAGAGCTAAGGCAAGATGATCTAGATGTGTATCTGGAACTTCTTCACTATGCACGCAATGCAGACCTATCAGGTAAGTTGAAATTCAAACGAGCAGAGTTAATGAAGTCTTTAGGCTGGGCTAGAACGCCTTTTTACTATGAAAGACTACTGCAATGTATGCGTCGATTAAGCCAGTCAAATATTGAAGGTCTTATCACTCGAAGAGAAGAAGGCGATCTAATTCAACACCGATTTAACTTTAATTTGGTAGACTCGTTCGAATATAAAGACGTAAATGGTGCAATGGCACGCTTTTGGCATTATCGTTTACCCGTAGAGTTGGTGAAATTTTTCACTTCTTCTGGTTTTGCTAGAATCGATCTAAAACGTCGTCAGGTACTAAAGAACAACAACATAGCAAAATGGTTGCAGTTTTATTTTGCCAGCCATAAAGCGAACAACAAGTACGCTGTGTCAGTAGAAAAAGTGATGCATAGCTGTGGTTCTAAGGCGAGCGATTTGAAAACGTTTCGTCAAAAGTTGAAGACAGCACTTAAATTGCTCAAAGCAGCTGGTATTGTTGATGCCTACATAGATAAAGAGTCAGATCGGATTCTGCGTAAGTAACGCTCATACTGTTCGGATACAACGCCCCGTATTTCAGGGGCGTTTTTATTGATAAGGTCTTATTGTGAATTGGATATTCATTGTTTTTAACCTCATTCCTTTGCTGCTAGGCTGGTTTGGATTTTCAGCCGGCGAGCCTGAACTGGTTACTTTTGCTATCACGCTCATAGCCATACGTGCAGCTCTTGTGCTGTTCACCGTCCCCAAGATGTACCTCAAATTTCAAAAGGCTGATCAGTTAACACGACGCTATCACCGACGCCAACTTAAAAAGCCTGCGACAGTATTCATCGTTTCGTTTATCACTCTTTGGTCGCTGGTGGTATGGGGGGCGGTATTAGTGCTGTGCATGGTAGTGCTAAGCACCGCTATGTACCACGGAATGAGAAACCACATCGTCAGACATTCTTACTGATTTAATTAACCGACCGTAAACGGCATTCTTGAAAGAGAGTGCCGTTTTTTTATGCCTAAATGGTAGGTGTTTAGTGGTGCTTTTATTTGTGGAAAAGCTGTTTATATACAGTGGGATAAGTGCTGTATATACAGTGGAATTGAAGTGAAAAAATGCATAAATCGAGATACCCAAACGCATAAGTTGAGATACTACTTTGCATAAATCGAGATACCCAAACGCATAAGTTGAGATGCCGTTTTGCATAAATCGAGATACTAGCAAAGCATAAGTCGAGATACCAGATTGATTTTATTTCATTGTTAAAACATGAACTTACGTTTCTTGTTTGGTCCAACTTTAAAGCCCAACAACCATCTTATAACCATATATAACCATTTAATAAGCCATCTTATAACCTATTAAATAAAGAAATAATAAAGAGAGATTTTTTAATTTTTAAATTGATGGAAAGAAACAGCTCATCCAAATACAGATAGAGATCTAATAGGATCTTTTGTGATTTCGTCTTGTTAGGCTGTGTCAGTGCCTCGCTATTCAACGTTTCTATGCTCATGAATGCCATTGCATCACTATCTATTGCAAAGGTCCTGCAAGGCTATAGGGGAGGGATTAGAACGTCAGCTGACTTTGTAGGAACTCTGTGCCTATAATGTGATTGTTAAGGGAGGGCTATGCCATGAGTAAACCATTTCAAGTTTATTGGAGTGAAGACAGCCATATAACAAACAAAGCCAATTGGTTGCACTGCGTGGAAACGGATGATCCTGTTAGAGCTGAGCAAATGTACTTCAAGCTGTGCAAGAAGATGCTTGGTAAGCAAGGTTATGTGTTCCTGCAGTCAAGTGATCCTGATGTGGTGCCGTATGGGCGATTTAACACAAGTGTTGGTATTAGTTGGAATGTCGATCGAGAAGAGCAAGAGATCCGTCGTTGGGTAGCGTGGGCTATGCCGCAAGAAATACCCTATAAGCGCTGGAAAGCTCCGACAACATACATGGTTAAGGGGTTGAAAGCTGCAATCTTACTCCGTTCTGGGGAGAAAATAGGCTGTGAGATCTCCGGTGAGATGATTGGTCGAGTGTTAGGTCGAAGTTCCCGAGGGGTTAGGTATTGGATTGCTGAAGACGGCGAGAGTCGAAGTATTGATTATGCTAACTGGCGGTGTTTATTGGAAATGGCTGGATTCAAGAATAAACCGATAGAAACCTATCTGTAGAATTTGGATCTTATGACTGAAACACAACTGGAAAATATGGCAAAAGCCGGCAATATCCTTGCTGGTCAAGCATTGAGGAAATATAAACAAGCTAAAGCACCCAAAAGAACCAACGGGAAGCCGCTTAAAACCGTCCCTGTGAAGCGGAAAGGGGACAAAGGTCCTAGTGGGTTGGAATTGTCTTTTGCTATGCAGGTTAAAGCTGCGGGGCTTCCTATGCCACTCTGGGGTAAGGATGAATTGATGTTTCATCCTAAGCGACGCTGGAGGTTTGATTTTGCATGGAAAGACCACAAGGTTGCCGTAGAGATCGAAGGTGGCACTTATAGCCATGGAAAGAAGCGAATGGATTCAGGGACAGGTAAGGCGGTTACTCAAAAATCGAGGCACTTAACGCCTACAGGTTTTCATGAGGATTGCATTAAGTATGGAGAGGCGGCAATTCTTGGTTGGTGCGTTCTTCGAGTGGATGCCAAAATGATTAAGGACGGTTCAGCCTTGGCAATGCTTGAGAGGGCGATTAAGGATAGAGTATCTGGTTGATGTCGAATGAATATCTAACGGGTATACTATTAATACCCGTTAGATACTTAATTGGTGTCTTCTTGAAAGAGTTCGTCAAGTTCAGATTCATCGACAATGCGTTCGTTTTTTACCAGCCAATTAACCAATAGCGCATATTCACCATCGTTCATTGTTCTGAAGCGAACGCTGTCTGGGGTTGTTCGCCATGCCCAAATAGTGTTAACACTTGTCTTGTAACAAATGTCAGCCACGTCTTGCGCTTTAAGCTTGAAGTGTTTCTGAATGATCTTGAGTTTTTCGTTATTGGTCATTAAGTCGTTCCGTCAGTGTTTCGTAGAAAATAACACTCAGGCGGTACAAAGTACAGGTTAACGCTGAATGGCGGTCATTTTTCCACAATGCTGGCACTTACAACGCATTTTGTTGCGTGTCTTTTCTACGTTCTCTTGCATTTTTAGCCATTGCCAGTACAGGTTAGAGTTTTCATTAGCTAAAAGTTTTAAAACCCACATAGGGCTTAATAGCTCACCACATAAGCCACACTCTATCGTTTCATTAGACTCATCAATCGTAAAATCACCGTGTGGACACTTCAATCGTCTTCGATACGTCTGAGTCTCTTTAAAGATGGGCTTATCAGAAGGAGGCTGTTTTATTTTCTTAAACTTAACAATGTTGTCGTTATCTTCCATTTTGAGTTCCGTTGTTTGGTACCCTCATCTGTGAGGGCACCAGTCAATCAATGGTAGGGTTATCGGCAGGCGCAGGCTTCAGCTTCGCCGTTGTGAAGCGCTTTTCTGTTAAATTCAACTTCTGCTAACAGGTCCACTAACTCTTTATCTGAGTTCTGTTGATAGCCAAGGGCTTTGAGCAGGGAGCTTTTGAACATTTCTTGCTGTTCAGTCTCCATAGCGACAACGTTATGCCCTTTTGTGATTTCAGTGATCAGTGATGATGTGATTTCGATAAGGTATTCAGCTTCGTGCAAAGCATCATATAGCGCATGATGAAGAGGACCTTTGCGTTCTAGTGTGTATTTAGGGTCAATGCCAAGTAACAGTCGACCTAGCAAACAGGCGGTGCGTAGTGATTGATTGCCTCGGAAATACCAAGGTTGCTCAATGCCTGCTTCTTCATAAGCGTGTGATAGGATAACGTTGTCAAATTCTGGACCGTTCCCCATAACCTGAGCTTTAGTGCCCTCTGGTGTGTTTTCCTTAATGTAGTAAGCAATTTGATGGAGAGCTTCAGGAAGAGATAAGCGTTCTTCTTGCTTCTCTGCTGAAAATAGTTCCGCATACGCTTCTGGTGATTCAGTTTTTTGTTTTTCCCAGAAAGCCATTGTGCTGTTTGGTTGGTTGATGTCGTCTTTGATGCGGTTTTCTTGCCCCTCATCGCTGATCAACATGTAGGTTTGGTTGATGATTCGGCGCTGATATAAATCAACAGTTACAACGGCAGCTGAGAAGATGTGCGTATTCGGACCTATAGAGCCTGTTTCGATGTCGGCTACATGGATTACTGGGCTTGATTTGATGCTTTTTAGGTATTCAAGTGTTGGTAAGATCATGGCTTTATCTCTATTTTTCAATGTCTAATGAATCTAAGGTAATTCTCTCGCCCACAACAGTGGTTGAGTAAGTGACTGAGTATTCAATTTCTAACTCATATTCGCCGCCACAGATATCACACGTTTCTTTTCCGTCCGATGGTTCGTCTGGTTCGTAGCTGCTGGCACAATGAGGGCAGACAATCTCATCATTGTTCTTGTAGTCCCATTCGTCATAATCGTCACTTGCAACCTTTTCCAGTGCTTCTCGTTTTAGTTTGAGGGAAAGGGCGGTTTGGCATGGATCGCATCTAAAGCCATTTTTTGTTCCCCAGACAGTCCCTATGACTTCAGAACGATTAGTTTTGCAGTCAATACAAATGTTGTGCTCATCACAGACAAAGTAATCCCAGCCCTTTGATGAGCCTAAACACTTCTCACAGCCAACAACCCAATACCAAGCACCATCAATAAATTCAGATTTGAGACCTTTTTGTGGAGGGGTTAGCTCCAACGTTGGCAAGTTATCGTTGTCACGGTTCCAAACTGCTTTCATTGGTCCGTTATGAACTCGATCGGTCCATTCAGGTAGTGCTTCAGGAATGAGTATTTTGATATTTTTATCCATGGTAATTTCCTGCTGGTGGCTGCGACCTTTGCCGCAGCCTGTTGTTCGTTAAGCGGCTTTAGGTTGGCGATTTAGGTCTGACCAGCAATCATGCTGTCGTTGCCATTGGTCTACTAACTTGTCCAGCTTGGAGTAGATTTGCTTCACAGCTGCTTCTCCGAATCCTTTCGATGCGTCACCGGCTTTGTCTTTAACGATGGCAAGTAGGCGGTGAGGTGGAATGTGAAGAACGCTGTATAGACTTTGGAATCCAGCGTTGTTTAGTACTTCAAGATGCTTAGGATCCAACTCAGCATCTTCTAGGTACGTTTCTTTAGCCCACTCCATACGTTCAATGAGGTGGGGGTGGGTGATCTCGATGCGGTTGATAATGAGTTCATGCAAAGCGTCATGAATGTCAGTTGGCCAACGGTCAGCTAAGTAATCGCATGGAGGGTAGAAAGGTTGTAGCCAGTCTGTCACGGAAACAGTGATATTTAGCCCGTGGTTGGTTTTAACCTCGTAATACCAGTCAAGGTCGTTAATGATTTTGATGGTTTTTGCTTCTGGTCGGAATGATAAACCATACTCAAACACATGGATGTAGCACTTCAATATGCCATCACTACCAACAAATACCTTATTGATAACGTCACCGTCTTTGTGCATTAATCGAGAGCGAGCTTCGTTTAGCTCTTCAGTAAGTTGCGTGTTGGCTTGGACCATGACGTTCTTCTTAGTCTCTGTGTCCACCAGCTGATTTTTAAGATCACGGATCTTGATGCGCTGCTCTTCTAATAGCTTTTGTTTTTCGTCGTTCTTTTTACGCTGGGCAGCTATACGGGCTTTCATTTGCTCAGGCTGCATATCTTGCAGGCGTTTAAGCTCTGCCAGTTTATCTTTTACATTGGCTTGAGTGAGTTTAGCTTGAGCTTTTTCTCGTTCCGCTTCTGCAGTGGCTTTTTTGGCTTCAAGTTCAAGCTCGTCAAGGTTAGAGCGAAGATCCGCTAGTGCTTTTTCTGTTTTGGATAAGCTCTCTTGCGTTTGTTCAAGCTCATCACAAAGCGAATTAAAGTCATCAACTTCAATGTTGTATTGCTCAATAACGATTTGCTCAATTTGATCAATCATGGTGATTGCAGCGTTTACAGATGTGTGAGCAAGACCTTCCGTTTTGTCTGCAGCAATGCCTAGCTGGTAACGAGCAGGGTTAAGAGCGGACTGTAGGGCAATCGCTACGGTGCTTTTCTCGGTTGTCATTCTACTTCTCCTTCAATTTTTAAACTCGGTAGTAATAAACGGGATGATGGCTTATGGCTGCATAGAGCTATTTAGGAAGCTCCAGATTTTGTCGATATAAACTTCGAGCTTCTGATCAATGCGCGTGAGCTTTGCTTGCAGCGACTTCTTGAGGCGCATAGAATAGGGAACTGGTTTACGCATAAGAAAACAGTGAGCAGCTAACAGGCGCTCTGAGCGTTCCATTCTGGATAACTGTTGATTGTCCATTGTTTGGGATCCTTCTTCCTGTGTGGTGTGTAGACTATGGCGTATCAATCTTTGGTCGGGGCGATACGCCAACCTTTCAAAATTTCGGCTTAATTCTTAGCTTGAATCTCTTTCCATCGGCTTTTTTGCCGGTCAGATTAAATTCACCATCAATTTCATCAGCCAACCTTTGGGCATCAGCGTGGAAATCTGCGAACTGGTGTCGCGTCAGGTTGTTTGCTGTATTTCCCTGAAAGTGCGCTGAAAGCACTATTACCTTGTGCTTCCCATCTCCGTTTGCATGTCTTTGTAGTGTTGTCATCAACATTTTCCTGTTGTCGATAGTTAGAAAATCTGGTGTTAACGTCACCGAGACAGTTAGCTCTCTTCGTGCTAACGACGCCAATATATATCTAAATCCTGTACAATGTACAGGATTTTTTTAAAAAGGTTGAGCCAGAGGTAAAAAGTCACTCAGCCGTTGGGACTCTTAATGCAGACACTTACAGTCAGTTTTTCCGAATCATCCGTTAAGCGAGCGCTAAAAACCGCTGAGGGTTACGAAATCAAAGTTTCGTCCAAGCCCACGGTATTGTTGCGTCCGCATAAAGGGTTAGAAACTGGCACTTGGTATCTGAGAAAAGGTAAGAAATATCACCCACTAGGTGGTTATCCGGCGGTTCCTGTATCACTGGTAAAAGAGCGTTTGCCTAGCATAGTGATGGAGTTAACGCTGAACCCTGAAGCGAATATCGAGATCAGCGGCTTCCAGAACGTTTCTGATCTGCTTGAGTGGTACTGCGATAGAGCGCAATCAGATCGTGAGTTATCTAAAAAGCGTAAAGCCACGGTGAAGTCCGTTATCAATAAGCACCTGATCCCTATGCTGGGTGATAAGCTGATTGATGAGTTGAACCATGCTTGCATAGACGATGCGCTTATCTGGCGCCTTCAAAGTAAATACTCCTTATCTAACGTCAGATTGATATTTTCCGCACTGAAAGCGGCATTTAAGCTTGCCTCCAAGCAAAACCGTATTAGTACCAATCCTTTGGCTGGTCTTCAGTTCACTGATTTCATTCAAAAACGCATCAATCCCAAGGATGCGCAAATCAGAGCGTCGGATATTCCAGCGGTACTTTCTTCGCTGGTGGATTGTCACTACAGCACCAGAATGCTGATTTTCATGATGTTGCTATTTGGTACCCGTATAGGCGAAACACGTCAGGCTAAGTGGTCCCATATAGATGGTGATTATTGGTACCTACCTGCAGAGCACACCAAAACGAAGCAGTCGCACCGCTTACCTTTGACTGAGCCAGTTAAAGCTTTGCTTGATGCTTACCGGAATGCTCAAAAATCCAAGGGTTACACAGGGCAATTTCTATTCCCTAACGATGATCGTAGTGGTCAATGTGTTCCTGCTAGTACCGCGAGCACTCAAATTAAGCGCATTTCAGCCAGCAATTGGACAGCGCACGACTTACGAAAAGTAGCGCGTACGGTCTGGGCTGATCTTGGTGTGGATTACATGGTGGGTGAAATGTTGTTGAACCATGCTCTTAGCAAGCTGGATAAGACTTATATCCATACTCACGTCGAACACAAGATGAAAGAAGCCCTTAGCGAGTACCACGACTGGCTAAAGAAACAGGGATTCCCGTTCTAATCTTCTCAAAAATTCCACTTAAAAATAAATAATCCTGTACAATGTACAGGTTTTTATTATATGGTGTTTCCACTTTCTAAAAAAGGAGTGTCGAAATGCTGTTAAACGAATTGAATATCCACCTGCTTTCTTTGCTATCTGAGCATAAAACGGCGACAGGCTATGACCTGACAAAAATGATGAGCACTAGCCATGTATGGCGTGCGTCCCACCAACAAATCTATCGCTCCCTGAATAAGCTCGCAGATGATGGTTTTCTGGCTTGCAAAGATGAGCCGCAGAAAGGTAAGCCCGATCGTAAGGTTTATTCGCTGACCAATGATGGAATTGCCAAGCTCAATGAGGCGGTAGAAAGCGCCATCCCTTCAATTAAGTCCCTGCACAGCATTCGTACTGTCATGTTGAACGTGGGTAATCAAAAGTATTTTGAAGAGCTATTGGAGCAGTTAAGAACTGAGATCCAAAAGACCGAGCAGCTCTTAGAAGAAACTGAACTCCCGTCAGAACGAATCTCAATGCAGCGTGAGATCTATATCAATCGCGCTGAAGAAAGCTATTGCGTAGAAGTCTTGGAGTACCTGCAAGACTCTAAGCGTATGGCTGCTTAATTACAGACCCTGACCAAAACCCTTTAAATCACACAAAGAAGGAAACCCAATGAGTATTTCACTGAATGCAGTTGCTCTACACCAGTTGGTTAAAAACGAACAAGACGAATTGACGGTTAACTACGGTAATCACCATCATCCAATCCAGCCTGCGTATGAAGCGCTAGTAGAAGAGCTTCATCGCGCTTATTCGGGTAAAACCAAGGGCTACGGACAATTTCAGTCGGATAGTGAGTTCAAGCAGTGGTTAATTGATTGCCGTAAAGGTAATGCTCCTTTCTATGAGTTCTCTAAGACAGGCGCAGTCCGACTTAAAAATGAACTAAGCAAATACCCATTTGCTGATGAGGGCACACTCGTTTTTGCTCAGTATCAATCATTGGCAACTGATTACTTACTGGTGGGCTTAGTTTCATCTAACTCTGGTATGACCGTAATGGATAACCTAAGCCTAAGTGCTACGGCTTATCTGGATATTGCCAAGATGGATCTTGCCGCTGTAGTGGACCTGTCGACATTTGAAACGGATACAGAATCAAATCGCTACCTATCATTCATCAAAGGGCGTGTAGGTCGTAAGGTGTCAGACTTCTTCCTTGATTTTCTGCAGGCAGAAGTTGGCTTCGATGCAAAGCAACAAAACCAAGTTCTCATGCAGGCGGTTGAAGATTTCTGTGCGGATGCGAAGTTAGACCGCGAAGAAAAGATGTCCGTTAAGAAGCAAGTTCATGATTACTGCAATGGACAAAAGAAACTTGGTGAAGAAGTTTGCGTTAAAGAGCTGTCAGGTGAGCTGCCAGACTTCGGTGACGTGGGTTCGTTCGTGAATTACACCCAAGATCAGGGTTATGAACTAGAAGAAAGCTTTCCTGTAGATTCTGCCTGTGTTCGTAAGCTTACAAAGTTTGTTGGTGCTGGTGGCGGCATCAATCTTACCTTTGACGCGCTGTTACTAGGCGAGCGTGTTTTCTATGATGCGGAAACCGACACTCTTACCATCAAGGGAACCCCGCCTAACCTGCGTGATCAGTTGTCTCGTCAAGGGGGTGCTAAATGAACCCTCTATTCAATGCTAATGGTGAGCAAATTCCACCACGTCCAGAGCTGACCGATGAAATGAAAAAAGCCGGCGCATTAAAAGCGGTTCAAAGCGGTCACTTAGCTCGTGTTGATGAAGATGAAGCTGAGCAGTTTTCAATAGATATCGCCAAGCATTACTACAGTGGTGTTGATGCTTATGACTTAGCTAAAGATATGGATAGTTATGGTGGCTGGGACGTTGATTCAATGTTTGTTGATGATATGGAGCAGGTTGATAGCTACATCCAAGAAATTCATCGTGATGCTATTAAGGACTGGGCTGAAACTTACCAGCCTGTGCCTCCTTTCGAACTTGGAACAGAGCTTTGTGTTCATTCTTTTGATGGTCCTAATCATGGCGTAATCGACCGTATTTATGAATATGACCCTGCAAAGTACTGCGTAAAAATGGCAGGAACTGCAGACGATGATACCTCTCGCCGCTTAATCAAGTTTGAGGAAGCCAAGCTGCGCAAGGTGGTTGTTGGTGATGTGGTGGAGCCAATAAAGACAGATTACCAGTTAGCAAGTGGCTATAGCCGCTATGACAACGCTGTGGTTGCGTCTGTTGAGCCATTTGTACTGGTGTCCCATGGCGCCGATATGCGCTGGCAATCGACCGTTAAGCGTGAGCACTTCAAAGTAGTTGGCAAGGTGGAAGGCGAAGCGCTGGAAGCCTGTATGAAGCGTTTGGAGGCTTAAACCATGCAAAACAAAGTCGGGGCAGAGTCAATCTGCCTCAACGATAAGCTTGAAGCCTTGATCGCCATACTTCGCAAAGGCAAATATGAGTTTGCGGATGAGAAAGTATGCCAAGAGTACTTAGAGGAGCACTTCTCTAATCTAGGGCTTCGATTTGAGCGTGAATATCGTTTATCTGATGGTCGTAGCATCATCGACTTCTTCTTTCCCAATTCTGGGATCGGTTTGGAAGTCAAAGCATCTAAGGCTTGGAACAAGATGGGCGTTTATCGTCAGTGTGAGCGCTACTGCCTGAATCCTGAAATCTCTGGATTGATATTGGCTACAGCGAGACCGCAAGGTTTGCCAGAACAAATTGAGGGTAAGCCAACGCGCTTTTATCACTTAGGGGAGAACGGGCTATGAGCAAACTCGTGATTAATCGAACCTTTGGAGCGTTGCGCCGTTCTGATACTCGTTGGGAGCTGGTGGATATCGAGCCTCATGTGGCAATACGCCTTAAACAGCTTTTCCCTAAGATCCCAAAGCATCAAGCAAAGTTGTTTTCGCTTCAGGACTCTCAAGAAGTGGCGGCAGATCTTCTTTGGTTTACTCAGAGGTATGCACTAAAAGCGTCTGATAAAGATCTAAGGTACTTAAAAAAACGCAGTCGTGAATACCATAAGAAGCAGGAAGAGGCGCACTCTATTTTGCTTCCTGATTACACGCCTGCAGTACGCGCAGGATTAATGCCTAATCAGTCGCTTCGTGATTATCAATTAGTTGGGCTTGATCTGCTCGAATCGGTTAAGCGTCTTTTGGTTATTGATGATGTTGGTCTAGGTAAGACATACCTTGGTTTGGGGGTAGGTCTACTTCCTGATGCTTTACCACTGGTAATTGTGGTGGAGCCGCACTTACAAGATCAGTGGTGTGAAAAAGCAGCTGAGTTTATCAACCTATCGGTCCATAAAGCGAAAGGCAATAAGCCATACAAGCTGCCGCAAGCTGATATCTATGTTTTTAAGTACAGTCAGCTGTCGTCATGGGTAGATGTATTGTCCGCAGGATGGGTAAAAGCCATCGTATATGACGAAGTTCAACAGCTAAGACGTGGAGAGGAAAGCCAGCGAGGTATGGCGGCGTTTGTTATCAACCAGAACGTATCAATGGTTGTCGGTTTAACAGCAACGCTTATCTACAACTACGGCATTGAAGCTTTCAATATTAGCAACATGATTAAGCCAGAAGTGCTAGGTAGTCGTGATGAGTTCTTGCGTGAATGGTGTACTCGTGATTATGGAGTCGCCAACGATAAGGGGATTGTGGCGGACCCTGATGCGCTTGGTTCGTACTTGAGAGAGTCAAGAGTACTTATTCGTCGCACGAAGGCAGATGTTGGTCAGGTTGCTAAGCAGTTAGAGCCGCATATTGAGTGGGTGGCTCCAAACATGAAGAAAGTTGCTGATATGGAAGTGTTAGCCGAGCAATTAGCGGTGAAAACCTTATCCGGCTCTTATGTTGAACGAGGACAAGCAGCACGAGACTTTGACCTCAAGATGCGCGAAATGACGGGCATAGCAAAGGCTCACAGTGTCGCTGCCTATGTACGAATGTTTATAGAGTCTGGAACCCCTGTCGTTCTATTTGGCTGGCATAGGGGCGTTTATGACATATGGGCTAAGGACCTCGCAGACCTTAATCCTCTGTTTTATACCGGCTCTGAGAGTCAAACCCAGAAGGAACGAAACAAGAAAGCGTTCATCAATGGTGAGTCAGACCTTTTGATTATGAGTCTTCGTTCTGGGGCAGGTACTGACGGCATTCAGCATCGTTGTTCAACGGTCATCTTTGGTGAAGAGGATTGGAGTCCGCAGGTTATGACCCAGTGCATTGGTCGTTTGGACCGTGACGGGCAGGAAGACTCAGTGTTTGTGTTTCATGCAGTGACTCAATACGGCAGTGATCCGGAAATCCTCTCTATCTTAGGTGTGAAATCATCACAAGCCCGAGGCATCCAAGACCCAGGTTCTAAGGTGGTTGGTAAGCAGGTAGATACAGACCGTATCAAAAAGCTTGCAGAGAACTATTTGGCAAGCCGTGGCGTGAAAGTGCCAGAGAAAGCGAAATCGCTCAACGATGCAGACGTAGAGCTGCTTAGAGAAGTTATTTAGGTGCTAAGGATATGGAAAAACTATTGAATAACAAGCCAGAAGTGGCGTTGAAACAAGTGGCAGCAGCACTGAGAGAAACAAGAAAAGGTTCTGACCGTGCAGTTAAGGAAGATGGCGAAGTTTTAGGTTATTGGCAGACTCCAGAATTTATCGAATACCTGTTAGAGCTGGCTGATGAATGTGATCGTGTATCGGTTAATTCTTTGGAAGAGGGAGAGGTTGAAAATGGGCAAGTGCATTTTTCAATGGATGGGTTTCGAACTCAGCTAAGTGAGGATGTAAAAGAGTTGCGCGATCTGGTTGTTTCGGTTGTTAAAGATGAATGGTTTGAAAAAGACGATCTGACAAGCAAGATGAATGACGTGATTTGTAAAAGCAATGGGTTCAATTGTGTGTCGCTAAATGGTTGTGACAGCTTTTCTAACTTATCCAGTATTGAAGTTGAGTTAATTGATTTGGAGGGTTGTTAACTATGAAAGAAACATACCTTCCATTTACTGCCGATATGGTTAATGCGTTGTTGGACGGGCGAAAGTTAGTAACTCGTCGTCCCTTAGTTATCCCTGATGGCTGGGAGCTTCATGACCGCAAACCATCAAAAATCACCAGTTCTCATCCTAAAAAGGGCAAGTGGGGCGCGTTAATACGTCGAGGGGTAGGGACTGATTTCCCTCAGTCAGATCTTGTTACTGCTCCCTGCTTTGTTGGTGATCTAGTTTGGGTTCGTGAAACGTGGGGCGTTGTGAATCACTCATTTGATGAAGACGGCAATATGGTTGAATGGACGCCAGATAGACCAGCTTTACCAGTAAGAGAGCTGAAGTACGGCAAGGGCTATTACACAGGGAACGTAATTTATCGTGCTGATGGTGAAATGCGCTGGTGTGATGATTTTGAAGAAGAAATATCAGCATGGCACCCGTCAATTCACATGCCAAAAGCAGCAAGTAGAATCACATTAAAGGTAACGGATGTCCGTATTGAACAGGTTCAGGATATTACTGAAGCACAAGCTGTTCTTGAGGGAATGCCAACTGATGAAGAATGTCAGCGTATGGCTGTTGAGTCTGGCTTGAGTTGGTACCAAAAGCCGGTTACGTGGTTCAAAAATCTATGGAATGGCATTTATAGCGATTGGGATGCTAACCCGTATGTTTGGGTAATAGAGTTCGAGGTCATCAACAAGAACATATCATTGGTTGTTGAAGAGCTAAAACAACAGGAGGGAGCCGTATAATGAGTATTGAAGTGGTGGAAGCAGTAAAGGTATTTCGCCGTAAAGTCTGGATTGAATCAGATATTACGGGAGCAAAACACGTCATGATTCAGCATGATGATGGAGTTAGCAAGCCATTCACGTACTGCTCATTTTTTTACGACTACGCTCACACGAGCAATGCGAATATAAAGGCACAAGCCGAGGCTGTAGCGCATAGTTTAGGTGCTAATTACCCTATCGAAGACCGGACAAGAAGCTTGGAAGAGTCTTTTAAGCGACAGGGTGGCGAATGCGAGGAATAGACTTGTTTGCTGGCGCTGGTGGCACAACCACTGGCGCCAAAGATGCGGGTGTTAACGTAGTTTGGGCTGCAAACCATAACCCTGTTGCTGTTGAGTTTCACGCTAAAAACCATCCAGAAGCGAAGCATGTTTGCCAAGATCTTCATCAAGCTGATTGGGGCTTGGTTCCAGAGCACGATATAGTATTCGCTTCGCCTTGTTGCCAAGGTCATTCAAGAGCAGCAGGAGCCAAGAGGAAGACTGTTAAAGCTGATTTAAGTAGGTCAACCGCTTGGGCTGTTGTTAGTTGCTTAGAAGCTCATAGAACACCAGTAGCTATCATTGAAAACGTTTTAGACTTTCAAAGGTGGGAGTTATTTGAACCATGGTCAATGGCTATGGAAAAGCTAGGTTACAGTTTGTCTCTAAACGTGGTGAACGCAGCTGATCTAGGGGTGCCGCAAAACAGAATTAGACTCTTTATTGTGGCAACTCGCAGTAAGAACCCGATCGAGTTAAACATACCTAAGGTTGAACATGTGCCGGCTAAATCATTCCTTGATTTAAATCCGGCTGGTTATCAATGGGACTTGGTTTGTAATAGGGTTGAAGCTACTCAAAATCGAGTGATGAATGGTCGAAAAGAGCATGGCGACATATTTTTAGATGCTGCATATGGCACTGAAAAGGGAGGGCGGTCCATAAATAAACCGTTAGGTACTGTTACCACGAATAATAAGCACTCATTGGTTATGGGAGACAAGATAAGACCGCTTTCTATAAGGGAGCAGGCTTTGGCACAAACGTTCCCTGAGCATTATCAGTTTCCGGAATCGAAGACCCAAACTAAGCTGATGATAGGCAACGCGGTACCGCCTGTTATGGCTAGAGAGGTTACTAGGAATGTGATGTTGTCACTTTAACTAGCGTGTTATTGATTAAAGACCAGCCAGAGTGCTGGTTTTTTTATGCCTAAATTTCACCAGAAAAGCCAGATAAAAAATGAGACTGGCGCGTAATCTCTGTTTTGCTTCTTATTTCCTCAATCCCTTGTGTGGCGTGGCTTTGCATAGCCTGAGTGAATCTATTGTGTAGGAGGATTCACGCTCTAGTCCGCCGCAGGTCAATAAAAACGTGTTGATGCGATAAATCCCCCGTCGAAACAAACTACAGGCTCAGCTAACGCTGTCTTTTTGTTAATAAATCGGAGGGCTTATGCCTGAATCAATCAATCTATTCACGATGGGCGCTACTGCTCTGACTGGTATCGGTATGAAGTTGGTGTTTTTGTGCCTTGCTTTGGTTGTTATGACCATGATGCGCAAGGTTATTTTTGGTGATGACGGGGTGAAAAATGACTGGATTGCGCAAGCTAAAGAAAAGGGTGATTTCCGCTCTGTTGCTATTTACCAGTGCGTTATGTTCGGTAGTACCTGTTTCCTCCTTGGCAGCGTCCTTTCCTGACAAATATGACGCTCAGATCAAGAAGTCAGCTAAACGCTGGCTTCCTGCTTATGAGGCGGTCTATGGGATGGAGATTTTAAAGGCTCAACTGTATCAGGAGAGCCTTCTTGATCCGCAGGCTGTCAGTTATGTCGGGGCGGCAGGATTGGGGCAGTTTATGCCTGCAACATGGGCTGAAGTGTCGGGGCAGCTTGGTTTTAATGGTGTGTCGGTGCATAGCCCAGAGCACAACATTGAAGCCGCTGCTTACTACATGGCAGGCAGGTTGAATGTATGGCAGTCCCCCCGTCCAATGTCGGACCGCTTATCGCTCGCATGGGCTTGTTACAACGCAGGGTGTGGCTGGATCCTCAAGGCTCAAAAGCTTTGTGGTAATCCCGCTCCTTACAAAGACATTATCCGGTGTCTTCCGCAGGTAACAGGGCATCACTCGAAAGAGACAAAGACCTATGTTGAGCGTATCTGGCGGTATTGGATGCAGATGAGGATGCTCAAATGAACCCTGTGTATGCCGCAGGTGGTCTCATTGGGGCTTTGTTACTGGGCGTCGTAGGCGTCCAGTACATCACCATCAATGGCTTAGAGACCACGATAGAAGCCAAAACGCAAGAGAATGCCAAGCTGGCGCAGACTAACGCCCAGTTTAAGCAGGAATTGCAACAGTCCAACGAGCAAATCACTCAGATGAAGCAAGCGCGAGACCTTGAGCGGAAGATTTCTGCAGAGCGTGAGCGTGAACTTTCTAAGAGTAACAGCGAGTTAGGACGGAAACTCGCTCAACTTGAGGAGGAGAGTGCCAATGAGGGGGAAGAGTCTGCGTGTTTGCGTACTCGGATGCCTGACAGCGTTATCCGGTTGCTCGGCGGTACCGCCAAAGACAGTGACGGTCATTAAAACCGTTGTAGAGAAACAATATCCACCGCCAGAGTGGCTGAAAGACTGCCCTGATGCCCAGCTGAAGGGAGAAAGCTTTAAAGATGCCATCGTTCAAAGTGCTGAGCGTGAAGCTGTCATTAAAGCCTGTAACGTTGATAAACAGTCGCTTCGTGAATGGGTAGAGGACGAGGGTTCACAGGATGGCGTTGACTGAACTTAAAGACTACCTAGTGCCCGTGATCACTGCCGTTCTTGGGGCTGGTTTTTGGGACTTTATGAAGAAACGGCAGGAAAAGCCGCTTGATGAAGCCAAAGCCGCCACCGAAGAGAAACGGGCTGATGAGGTCATGATTCAAGGGGCTACGTCTGTTGTGGAGTTACAGCAAAAGGTTATGAAGCAGTTGCAGGAAGACCTTGATAGACGTGTTAAGGCTATTGAGGACCTGTATTCAAAGCAGTTGGAAAGTGAGCGCAGAGAATGGGAGCGAGAGCGCAGTAAGTTGGAAAACCAAGTTACTGAAATGTCTCAGCGATTAGGGAAATTGGAGGAGATAAACAAGAGGTTACTTCAAGAAAATGAATTACTAGCAAAGTGCGATCACTGTATTGCTGAAGCAGCGGCAGCACAGTAGTAGAGGTTAGCTATGGCTAGAAAGTCCACCTACGATTGGTCGAGTCTACTGGCGCTGTTGTTTCAGCGCCAGAAGGATGACCCTAAGTACAAAAATAAAGACTTCGCAGAAGATGAAGGGGTTCCGCTCGGCTCTCTTACCCGTGCGATTACCCAATACCGGAAAGGCAAGATTGAAGTATCCGATCATGCGCCGATTGACCACGATAGTGATCGTAAAAACGATCTTAATAATGATCGTTTAAGTGATCGTAATACCAACAAAAGCACATCAAAAAAAGGCGGTAAAACCAATAACAAACAAAGGGTTAATGGTAATAATGATCACTCTGACGGGCAGCGCGCGCGCAATAGTGATCGATCGTTTTCTCAGGCTGGTGCAAAACGAAATAGAGGTGGTCAGGCTGGTAATTCGAATGCTCGTAAACACGGGCTGTACGCTCAACACCTAACCGATGAAATGGCAGAAGCCTATGAAGCGGCATTCTCTGCTGCTGGCGGTATTGATCATGAGTTAGCGTTGGCTCGTGCCAAGTTGGCAGAAGCTTTCCGATTGAAAGGGGAGCAAGAGTACATTGAGAAGCGAATTGCTGAAGACCAAGCAAGAAGAGCCGAAGAAGCAGCGAATGAGCCTCCACCTGTTGTTGGTCCTGATGAAGAAGGGCTTCCTAACTTTCAAAAGCCGGATTACTTCAACCATGCTGCAATGCGTGCAGAAGTCTTTGAAGACAACATAGGTCCACTTGGTACCACGATAAAAATGAAACGTGTGGATTGGGATGCTGTCATTGACCGCTGGATGGGGCGCGTTGCCAACTTGGAGTCACTGCGTCAAAAGCTACTTCAAGGCAGCACATTAACGTATAGCGAGCAATTGGCTATCAAGTCGACAGTCTTTAATCAGTTGGCTAATGAAGAGATAGATGCTTTAACCGCTGGGCACATGCTCAGTGCGAATGGGTTAGATATTCCGCCTAACCTACTGGCTCAGATCCGCTTTGAGCTTGGTGAAGGTGATGACGACGATTCAGAACTGCCAACGGGTGCAGTTACACCTCAATTGGTGGAAGAGCGCGAGAAACAATTGCAGCTCGGCAACCAGCAAAGCTCTGAAGAGTTTTTAGCGGCACGTATGGCTGAGTTGGAAGCGTTAAACGCTGAGGACCGTCATGGCAGCTAGAAACCGAAGCCGCAAAAAGCATAAGCACGCCGCTATTACGCTGGATCCTCGTTATCTGGATTTTGCAGCGAGCTACCGAAGTCGACCGTTGGCTTTCATCTACGACATTATCGGGATGGAACCATCGTTTCAGCAAATTGAAGTCATTAACGCCCTGACTCCGGTCGGGGCGCGTGTGTCTGTTGCTTCTGGTCACGGTACGGGTAAGTCTCACCTAACCGCAGCTTTGTGTCTTCATTTCATCATTACACACCCAGAATCTCTGTGTATGTTGACGGCAAACTCCTTAGATCAGGTAACTAACGTTGTCTTCTCATACATTAAGCGCCTTTGGGTGAAGATCTGCCAGCGTCAGCCGTGGTTGGAGCAGTACTTCGTCATTACAGCTAAGTCTTTCTATGCGAAAGGCTACAAGGGCGTATGGCAAATTTTCGGGAAAACATGTTCAAAAGGCAATGAGGAAGGCTTAGCCGGTCAGCACCGTAGGGATTACATGGTGGTGGTCGATGAAGCGTCTGGTGTATCCGATCGAGCGTTTGAAGTGCTTCGTGGTGCATTGACCGAAGACAACAACAAAATGCTACTCATTAGCCAGTTTACGCGCCCAACTGGTCACTTTGCTGATTCACAAATGGAATTGGCAGAGCAAGGGTTGTACACGGCTATCACGCTTAATAGTGAAATGAGTCCGTTTGTTAACCTCAAGTTTATCCGAGAAAAACGTATCGAATACGGGGGTGTGAGTAGCCCTGAGTATGGCATTCGTGTTCTTGGTGTGTGTCCTGATGATGCAAGTGGCTTCCTGATCTCCCGTAGCATGGTCGATAAAGGCTTTGAGGCGGTTATTGAGTTCGTTGATGAGTGGGGATGGGTGGCTGTTGCCGACGTTGCAGGCGGTGAAGGTCGAGATAGCTCAGTGCTCAAGATCGGTAAGGTTTGTGGCTTTGGTAGTGAGCGACAGGTAGAGGTCGTTAAGGCTATCGAAGCACCTGCAGATATGGATGGGGTTCAATTTGCTCGCTTTATCCATCAAGAAACATCTGGCTACACCAATATCACTGTTGGTATTGATGCGGACGGGTACGGTCTGACAACTGCTCAAGAGTGTGAAAAGCTTGGTGTGAATGTTACTCGCATCCACTGGGGTAGACCTCCACATGCTAACTCAGTGAAACAGCGATTCCCGAAAGAAAAAGACTATGCGTGTGTCATGGTCAAGGAAGCGTTGAATACTGGTCGCTTGAAGCTGCATAAAGGTGAGACGAAACAGTTTGAGAAGAAACTGCAGAAGCAATTCGTCAAGATCCCGTATGAGTTTGATGAGTTGGGACGTTGGCGCCTGTTCTCTAAGAAGCAGCTGCGTAGTGAGGGCATTAAGTCTCCTGATATTTTCGACGCAACAGCATTCTTCTGGTTGGTGGATTACATTCCTGCCGGCGAGCAAAGCGACGGTCAATCTGATAGTGCACTGGCTAACGCAATGGCATTGCTGGGAGAGGAAGAATCAAGCCCAGCAGATCAGGCAGTGGCTGCAATTGAAAGCGGTGGTGTGGTTGAGTGTCTTGCTGAAGATTACCCCGAGGTTAGAGCTGCGATACAGTCAGCATGTGGTGATTGGATAGAGGACGGCTTGGAGGAGTACGCTCAAGTTGGCTTGATGGAAATCGAGCGATTGGATGAGTTCTTCAAGTTTTATAAGCGAGCATAAGCGGTTATCCCCAAATTAAGGGGATAACCCTGTGTAAAAAATACTCATGCTAACTACATAGGAACAATGGTCCTAATCGTCTAAATTACGGGCAATGGCTGCGCCATTGTGTGGCTTAGTAAGGCGGCGAGGATAACAAGAAAATGTTGTAGTACCAGCGCATAAGCGTCCGTACTATCGTTTGTGAAAGCTTCCTTCTTTCAACTCGGTGTAAGACAAAGCCCGCTCTTGTGAGTGGGCTTTCTTATATCCAACATTTTTTTGTTGTGGTTGGCTGCGTAGTGACCGCACTAAGATGAACGGGCATTGTTTGCAATGGCGTAGCTTCCCTTAGCTGCACACGGGGGTTCGGTAAGTGGTGTTTACACTGGCTGTCGTCCCCCAACCTCATGCCAAGAGCGAGCATTGCTATCCCAATGTATAGATTGCACTGCCAGTAGGGTATTAGGGTAGCCTCGCAAGGATGCGGGGCATTTTTTTAGCTTCCTAATTGCTAAAAGCACGTTTTAGCAATAAGAAAACGCCCGTCATTTCTCACATTCCCCTATCTTTCCCTTGATTGATTTACATAATCTTATTATATTCTCGTTATAGCAATTAGATTTGTAACCCCGACCAAAGGAAAAAATCATGAAAATCGAACAAAGCACAGCGATTAAGTTGCGCATTACTGAGGTTGAATCCCTCGACCCAATCACTGTTTTTTTAGAAGACTATGAAATTGGCAAAGGAAAGATTGTCATTGAATGCTACGGTAAGTCTTGGTCTTCATTCTGGGGCGCCATGGGTGGAAGAACTATTGCGCAGTTCTTCTGCAGCTGCGATGAGGGCTACCTGATCTCTAACCTGTGCGGAGCATTAAGTAGTGAAGAGCCTGATTATGACGCTTTCTTACCCTTAGCTAGAGAGCACATATTAGGTCGCCGTCGCATGAATCATATCGGCTCTAGCTTAGCTCGTGCGCTTTACGATATTGAAGATTGGGAAGAATACGCACCAGAACATAGCTATGACACTTATAAATGCCCTGATTTTGAAAGCGAAGAAGAGTTTGAGTATTTGGACTTTGGTTCAATTACTGTCCCAACGCGAGTTCCTCACAAATACGCCTATATGGTCCGCATTATTGAAGCGGTACAAGCAGCTTTAACAGAGTCTGGTTTGGCAATAGAACAAGCGGCGTAACGCAAATAACCGAAAGCATGATCAAGTGCAGGTAATTTCGACTTCCTGCACTGTGAGGGATAAAAATGAAACAAGTAGACCCAATTAAAGATCTGGATGACGTGAGAGCCATCTATAACCGCTTGAAAAAGTGGGGAAACCATCGTGAAGCGGAGTTAGTTATGCTTGGTTGTAACGTGGCGCTGCGTATTAGTGACTTGCTGAAGCTGAGGTTTGATGACATCAAGACAATGCAGCTTGAAGGTGAAGACATTGGTTATGTAGAGCTAGAAGAGAAAAAGACCGGTAAACCCAAGCGTCTTACTCTCAATCGTACAGCTATGCAGTGCGTGGAACGCCTCAAGTCCAATCATCCAGAAGCTATTTATCTATTCCAAGCTACAGGGAATCGCGTTAAGGGCGATCCTAAGCCCGTTAGTCGTCAATGGATATCTACCAAGCTGATTGATGTAAAAGATAGTCTAGGGCTTGATTACAGCTTAAATACCCACTCACTGCGCAAGACCTTTGGTTATCACGCATATAAGCGTGGTACCGATATCAACGTATTGCAAAAGCTGTTTAATCACTCAAGCGTGACAGAGACGTTCAAATACATCGGTATCACAGATGAGCGTGTGCGTGATGTTTACCTAAGTATTGAAATTGGTTTGTAAGGAGGCATGGATGTCAGATTTAAGCGAAGACACCAAGGCACACCTTCACAGCCAGTTAGTTAAGCTTGGTGACATGATGGGCGATGGTCTTCATCATGAGCCAGATGGTAAGTGGATTGAGAGAGAATATCGTCAGGTGTTGAAAGCACTTGGTTTGCTTCCGAAGGTAAAGCGTCGTTCTAACGTAGATGCAATCAACGAGGCAATGACTCGCAGAGTTACTGATGTTCGTTGTGGCTCATGTGGAGGTCAGTTAAAGCAAACGCGCTCAGGCTCTAAAAGAGCAAAATGTGAGGGTTGCGGCTCTCGTTGGCAGTTATTGAAGTGATTGGCGGTGATGTCATGAAAGGAAATGTATATACACATGTAGTAGCTGAAGAAGCTGAGCGCGGGATCACCATTAGAACCAGTGATTTTCCGTCTTTCGGGCGTACTACGATTCAAGCGGCAATGTCTTCTACGATGAGCAAAGTTACTCAAGCTATGGCGGTGCCAGAAAGCTATTTGGGAACAAGAGAGCCTGATAGTGCTATTTACTCGGCATACGCTGATCTGCAGTTGGCTAAGCGAATATTGCATGGAAAGTCTGACCAAGGCTCTGAGGGCGATATTCATGTGACCTTTAACACAGCCCAAGACTCTCGATTTACTGTTGATGATCTGCAAATGTTCCAGTTGGATATGACTTCATTGAGAGAGGAATATCATAAAACAGAAGCGGCTAGGTTTATATCGTGGCTCTTTGAATGCCTTGCTGGGCTTGGTGTTGCGTCTGTAGATAGTGCTCGTCAGCAAGGGTATAAGTTTCTCATTCTGGATAACCAGCAAACACACCTTAGACCATGGGAGCGATCGGTCGAGCGGTTGGTCGTTATTTTATCCCCTAAAGGAGACAAAGTGGCGGCACGTTCAATCTCTCCTCAAGCTCTCAATGTGTTAGGTAGTGTTTTTGAGGAAGCAGTCTCTGAACTTGCAGGGCGAACAAAATAGAATATTAAAGGCGGGATTATCTCGCCTTTTTGTTAGGGGTAAATATGAAAGGTTTGCGGTATCAAAAAAGAATTAAAGTATTGCCTTTTCTTTGGGTGAATATATCCAAGTCTAATTTTTCAATAACGATAGGAAACCGATTTATTAAATTTAATATTGGTCGTCGTGGTCTTTGGTTTAGCGGCTCTTTAGTTGGTACAGGGTTGTCATTTAGAAAGAAAGTGCCGCTGAATACCAATAAGGACAAGGCGTGAAAAAAGATAAAAGAAATAAACGCTCAGCTCAAAAGAAAAAGCAAAGAGCCATAACTAAGCCAGGGTGAACGCATGAGTTACCACCCTGTTAACAGTTACAATTATTTAACCTGCAAAAATACTAACCATCAAAAATAGAGGTTAATTTTCAATCAATCATGGCTGACTAAGTGTGGATACCAAAATGCAGATTAGCTTCCAGCTACATTTTCAACTTGTTTCGTTAACAAAAAATCTACTCATGCGCTCGCCCTGATAACTAAGCAGCGTGAAGGTGAAGTAAAAGCGCGTGAGGTGCGTCAGCAAGTTGAAGCGTTATTGACCCAAGGTAATCCTACTGAAGAAGCTGAGACGCAGGATCTTTACGGTGATAAACTGCTCTGGTACATAGGGCGATGTTTGCATAATGATGCGTTCCCGCCGTGGGTGATTGGAAAGCTGTTAGGCGGTTTGCATTGGAGCAAAGTGAATCAGCTATTGGATGAGCAGTCGCTGCAGTTACCCAAAGAGGTAGGTAAGCGAAGAGCCGTTACTGATAAAGGGCAACCATATCATGCTGGGTTAAGTGGCTCAGGATTAACATGGAAGCTCTCTTTAGTGCGATTCTTATCGGATAAATATCAATTGCCTCTCAATTTACCCTCTAG
>NZ_JAWPOR010000167.1:0-1083 GCF_033344395.1 Vibrio sp. 1874 | reverse complement strand
CTTAAACGTTCTTGCAGGGCCTGTTCTCTCTCTTCCGTCATCTTGAGGCGCTCGGTTAACGAGGCCATTTTGGCCAGTAATGGAGCGACTTCTTGTTTGAGTTCTGCTAAATCCTGTGCTTGGTCGAGAGATTGTTGGCTGAGTTCAACCAAACCATTCATTTCTGCATTTAGCTCTTGGCGATGCTCAAAATAAGTATGGTGTTGATCGACGTTTTGATGGACGGTTTTGAGGTTACTCGCCAGAGCAGAGTTTAACTGATCGAGAAATTGGCTTGATGCTTTGCGCTCAAACTTAGTCGCTTCGACGACTAACTTTAGAGTGCTTAACGTCAGCTCGATTAAGGATTCTGCATTCACGCCAAGCAACAGTTTTGCACGAATATCAAGCAGTCTCTCGCCACATTCGCCTTCAAAATCAAGTTCTGTGATCGTATGTTGCAGATCGACAGCGAGGCATTCTAGTTGAGATTTGTCTGGGTTGTTTTCGAATTCGCTGAGTTGTAAACGTGAGTTCGAAGTGATGATTTTAATCGCGCGTTCGTAGATGCTCAGTAGACGGGTAGCTTGATCGACTTTCTTCCCTGCGTGTACTTCCGAGAAGCTCATTAAGTTGCGCAGTTCGCGTTTTAACTGCGCTGGCAAACCCGTAACACGTTGGAGTGTCTCACCGCTGTGTTTGATTTGTTCATCGAGGTAGCCGTTCTGTTTATCCATCGTTTTCGACTGCTGTTTGAGCATTCTTTCAAGTACCGCCAAACGCGGGATCAGAGTGCTGATGTCTTTTTGATGTTGCAGCTCTTGCTGAATTTCAAACAGATAGTTAGCAACTTGGGTGTTTGAGCCTTGGCAAGCAGACGACAAAGATGCCACAACGCGCTTGAGAACTTGTTGTTCTCGCTTAAATTTGAGCGAAGTATCACGATGTGTCAGCCTGAGTTGGTCAAGTTGACAACTCAGCTGATGCAGCTGCGACTGAATATCGGATTCCAAGATTCCCATGAAACGACTACGGTTAAGTCCATGTACTACTGACAATTATCTGATAATAACAAAAAACTTTATAGCGTCATTAGTTATTACG
>NZ_JAWPOR010000166.1:0-1085 GCF_033344395.1 Vibrio sp. 1874 | reverse complement strand
AAAGCAATGTTTCTGCGGTGGTTGGTAGCTGGGATACTTGGGTTAGGCGTCATCTTCACCGTCAGTTCGGAAGATGTCGCCAAGCCAGAACCCGAAGCGGCGACGTTAACTCCAGAAGAAATTGAAACCATATTAGACACCAAGTTTTCCGAGGGGAAATATTCACGCCGCGGACCAGATGGCTGCCTTCGTTGCCATGACGATACATCAGACAAACCTGCTACGGGTATTTTCGACAACATTCATGGCAAGTCCGCAAACCTGCATGGGCCAATGAATGATAAACAGTGTGAAGCATGCCATGGCCCAGCGAACAATCACGAACGCAATCCACGAAAAGGACAAGTTCGTGAACCGATGATCACTTTTGGGCCAAACTCCCCTGTTCCGGCCGAAAAGCAAAACAGCGTGTGTTTATCTTGTCACCAAGATGCGAAACGCTCGACTTGGCACAGTAGCGAGCACGCTTTTGAAGGGCTGTCTTGTGCAAGCTGTCACCAACTGCATCAAAAAGACGATCCGATGATGGTTGCCGAAATGCAAGCAGACAAATGCACCGATTGTCACTCCCGCACCAAATCGGATATCCACAAACGCAGTCGTCATCCTATTATCGACGGCGTCATGACTTGTTCTAGCTGCCACAATCCACATCAGACATTAAATGAAGCAAGCCTGAACTGGTCAACCGTCAATAACGCTTGTTACGAGTGTCATGCGGAAAAACGCGGCCCATTCTTATGGGAGCATGAGCCGGTAACTGAAGATTGCACATCCTGCCACACACCTCATGGTTCAGTGAACAAAGCCCTGCTCAATAAACGGCTGCCAATGCTATGTCAGGAATGTCACCGTGTGCCACATGCAAACGTAGCCATTCCTGAAAACGACTTGAGAGTGCGCGGCGGAAGTTGTTTAAACTGCCACAATCAAGTGCATGGCTCTAACCACCCACGTGGTCAAACATTAAGTTATTAGGAGGGAGGCATGAAACTATCTCAACTGTGCATCGCTATTTCCCTTGCTTTTGAGATAGTTTCATGCATGGCTCTAACCACCCACGTGGTCAAACATTAAGTTATTAG
>NZ_JAWPOR010000165.1:0-1085 GCF_033344395.1 Vibrio sp. 1874 | reverse complement strand
AACGGGACCTGTCGGCGCGCCAGTTGGTCAAATCGGTAAAATCAAAGGCTGCCGCGTAATTGGTATCGCCGGTGGCGAAGAAAAATGTCGCTACGCAAAAGAGGTTTTAGGCTTTGATGAGTGTATCGATCACAAAGCAGATGATTTCGAACAACAATTGAAAGATGCATGCTACAACGGCATCGATGTTTACTTTGAAAACGTAGGCGGCAAAGTATTCGAAGCTGTCATGCCACTTCTCAATACCAGTGCGCGTATCCCTTTGTGTGGATTGATTTCTCAATACAACGCAACAGAATTACCTGAAGGCACAGACCATCTACCTCTGCTAATGGGTAAACTACTGACGAAACGAATCAAGGTACAAGGCTTTATCATTTTTGATGACTACGGTCACCGTTACGGTGAGTTCGCTCAAGATATCAATCAGTGGTTGGCTGAAGGAAAGATCCAATACCGCGAACATCTAGTAGAAGGTCTAGACAATGCGCCAGAGGCATTTATTGGTCTGCTAGAAGGCAAGAACTTTGGCAAGCTTGTTGTAAAAATCAACGACCCACTATAACAACCCGCAATAAGGAAGGGATAACAAATGATAAAACTTCATCATCTGAATCAGTCACGCTCTAAGCGTATTATCTGGTTACTTGAAGAGCTCAACGTGGATTACGAAATCGTGCCTTACGTTCGTGACAAAGTGACTTACATGGCACCGCCAGAACTAAAGAGCGTTCATCCACTTGGTAAGTCGCCACTCCTTGAAGATGATGGTGAGTTTATTATTGAATCAGGAGCCATGACTGAATACTTGATTGAAAAGTACAGTGATGGAGCGCTTGCCCCTAAGCGTGGTACAAAAGCGCATACTGAATATTTACAATGGATGCACTTTGCAGAAAGCTCCGCTATTTTGCCGATGCTATTGAAAATATTCATCAGCAAAGAGCCAAACTCGATGCAGTTTTTGCCTGCATACGCCGACAAAGAAGCAATGAATGTATTGAGCTACTTCGAACAAGCGTTGGAAGGAAAAACCTACCTCGTAGAAGAGCGATTGACGGGTGCAGACATCATGACGTCTTTCA
>NZ_JAWPOR010000164.1:0-1086 GCF_033344395.1 Vibrio sp. 1874 | reverse complement strand
GAGCATTAATTTCCAATCCATCAAGGACTTCTATGGACGCACTGGCACTGATAATGACAATGGCCGCCTACTTACTGGGTTCTGTTTCCAGTGCGGTGTTGATTTGTCGCCTGTTAAAACTGCCAGACCCTCGTAACGTTGGCTCAAACAATCCAGGCGCGACCAATGTATTGCGCATTGGCGGAAAAGGCGCGGCCGTATCGGTGTTGTTGTGCGATATGCTCAAAGGGACGATTCCAGTTTGGGGGGGGTACTTTCTTGGTATCGATCCTATCATTCTTGGCGTTATTGCTATCGCGGCGTGCCTTGGTCACATGTACCCAATTTTCTTCCACTTTAAAGGGGGTAAAGGCGTCGCTACCGCGCTTGGTGCCATTGCTCCAATTGGCTTAGACCTCACAGGCCTAGTTATGCTGACTTGGCTCTCGGTTGCAGTCCTGTTTCGCTACTCTTCCCTTGCCGCACTCGTCACTGTGTTAGTCACACCGTTTTATACTTGGATGTTCAAACCGCAATACACCCTGCCCGTTGCCATGTTGTGTTGTCTAATCGTGTTTAAACATCATCAAAACATTCGTCGTTTACTTTCGGGTGAAGAGCCTAAAATTGGTGAAAAGAAACTGACAGAAAAAAACTCGGCATAACGCCGAGTTTTTAAATGCATTTTAAGCGTGAACTTTGTTTAGGAAGCTCAACAGCATCTGATTCACAAACTCGGGCTGTTCAAGCGAACTGATATGACCCGCTTCAGGAATCTCCACCAACTCACTGCCCGTAATGCAGTCATTCATTAGGTAAGATTCAAATACCGGACGCGGCTTATCTTCTCGACCAACTGCGATCAATGTTGGCAGTGCGAATTTTTCTGCATCTTCAATCACATCACGTCGCCCAAACACCATGCGACCGATACGAGCAACTTCTACAGCTCGCTCACCTGTTAGCGATTCAAGGCTTTGTTTAAATGAAGCGACCAATTCTGGGTGAACTTGATCCGCGTTATTCGCAAAGAACAGTGGTGCAACGGCTTCGATAATAGGCCCAGGAACACCTTGAACTTGGCTGATGGTATCTAGCATCGCAAAG
>NZ_JAWPOR010000163.1:0-1087 GCF_033344395.1 Vibrio sp. 1874 | reverse complement strand
CGGTTTAACCTCTGCTTGGTATTTATCTCAAGCAGGCTATCAAGTCACGGTCATCGATCGCCAACCAAGCAGCGCGATGGAAACAAGCTTTGCCAATGCAGGGCAAATTTCTTATGGCTACTCATCCCCATGGGCGGCTCCGGGTATCCCGCTCAAGGCGATCAAATGGCTGATGGAAGAACACGCTCCACTAAAAATAAAGCCGTCGCTCAGCACAGACATGATCAGTTGGGCAAGCAAGATGGTTGCGAACTGCACCTTGCCTCGCTATCAAATCAACAAAGCTCGCATGCTGTCTATCGCCAACCACAGCCGAGCTTGCTTAGAACAATTACGTAATGAGCACGCGATTGAATACCAAGGACGCCAGTTTGGTACCTTGCAAGTGTTCCGCACAACTCAACAGTTAACCGCAATCGAAAAAGACCTCAAGCTGCTTGAGCAAAGTGGTACTCGATTTGAGTTGATGGACGTTGAACAGTGCCTTCGACAAGAACCCGGTTTAGCGCTGGTCAAAGATAAAATCGTAGGCGGGTTGTATTTGCCTGATGATGAAACAGGTGACTGCTTTCAGTTTTGCCAACAGCTGACAGAACTTGCGAAAGCGCATGGTGTCACGTTTAAATTCAATACCGAAGTGAGTAATTGGGTTACTGTAGGCAAAAAGATCATAGGTGTCCAAACGAACCACGGTTTGTTTAAGGCCGACCAATTTGTCGTTGCTTCTGGTAGCTTTTCCACTGCGCTTTTAAAGCAGCTCGATATTGATATCCCAGTGTATCCGGTTAAAGGATATTCACTGACGCTACCGATAGAAAATGAAGAATACGCACCGCGCTCTACTGTCATGGATGAGACTTACAAAGTCGCTATGACTCGATTTGATGACCGCATACGAGTGGCTGGCACCGCTGAGCTTGCAGGTTTCGACCCATCCTTGCCACAAAAGCGTAAAAACACGATTGAGATGGTGGTTCGCGATTTGTTCCCTCGCGGCGGTGATTTCAGCCAAGCAGAATTCTGGACAGGATTTCGCCCAATGACGCCAGATGGCACACCAATCATAGGTGCAACGCCATACGACAAC
>NZ_JAWPOR010000162.1:0-1090 GCF_033344395.1 Vibrio sp. 1874 | reverse complement strand
TAACGGTCTATTCAAGCCAAATATCTCTACCATGGTTGGTGACCTTTACAATGAAGGTGATAACCGTCGTGATGGCGCTTTCACTATCTTCTACATGGGTATCAACCTTGGTGCTTTACTAGCCGGCGTGGTTTCTGGATCTGTAACGAACTCATTTGGTTGGAAAGCAGGTTTCGTAGCAGCGGGCGTGGGTATGATAATCAGCCTTGTCATGCAAATGTCGCTTTCACAGTCTTGGCTTGGTGATATTGGCCGTGAGCCAGCCGCGAAACGCGACCTAAACAATAAGAACGCCAAAACAAAACAGCCTCTTACCAAAGAAGAAGTAGATCGCATTAAAGTTATCTTGGTGATGAGCCTGTTTACTATCGTATTCTGGGCTGGTTTCGAGCAAGCTGGCGGTCTGATGAACATTTACACTCAGCAGTACACCGATCGTATGATTGGCGGTTTTGAAGTACCTGCAGCTTGGTTCCAGTCACTAAACCCATTCTTTATCATTACGCTTGCGCCTGTCCTTGCGGTTCTATGGGTGAAACTAGGTAAACGTGAACCAAACTCACCAGCGAAATTTGCTTTAGCCATGTTCTTCTTGGCACTAGGCTTCCTATGCATGGTTGGTGCAGTAATGGAGCAAGGTGGTGATACTAACGTGAAAACATCCATGCTATGGCTAGTTGGCGCGTTCTTCTTCCATACTTTGGGCGAACTGTGTCTATCCCCTATTGGTCTGTCTCTTGTAACCAAACTGGCTCCGCTACGTCTTGCATCGTTGATGATGGGTGCATGGTTTGGTTGTAACGCTATTGCGAACTATGTCGCTGGTTACGTGGGTTCTCATGTGGGTGAACTTGGTGCAATGGCTATCTTTAGTGGCATCGCAGTAACTGCATTGATCAGTGGTGTGATTCTAATGTTATTCTCGAACACGCTTGTTCGTTGGATGCACGGTGCAGAAAACACTCACAGCACTGCAGAACAAATTGAAGAGCAACAAACACAAGTTGCTTAACATGGTTTCAAGTTACTAAAAAGGTTCGCAATCGCGACCCTTTTTAGTATTCATTCGGTGCAGAATACCAAAGCTCTA
>NZ_JAWPOR010000161.1:0-1091 GCF_033344395.1 Vibrio sp. 1874 | reverse complement strand
GAGTTGGCTACACGTGACCATGTAAAGAAAACCATTCCTCTTATTAAAGAGGCACTAAAAGAAGCGAACTTAACTTCAAAAGACATCGACGGCGTGGCTTACACGGCCGGTCCTGGTTTGGTTGGTGCTTTGCTAGTGGGTGCAACCATTGGTCGTAGTATTGCTTACGCATGGGGTGTGCCTGCTGTTCCTGTTCATCACATGGAAGGTCATTTGCTCGCGCCAATGCTAGAAGATAACCCACCACCATTCCCATTTGTGGCGGTGTTGGTTTCTGGCGGTCACTCGATGATGGTGGAAGTAAAAGGCATTGGTGAATACAAGATTCTAGGCGAATCCATTGATGATGCAGCCGGTGAAGCATTTGATAAGACGGCTAAGCTGATGGGGCTAGATTACCCAGGCGGTCCTCTGTTATCTAAGCTAGCAGAGAAAGGTACTCCGGGTCGCTTTAAGTTCCCACGACCAATGACCAATGTGCCGGGTTTGGATATGAGTTTCTCGGGTTTGAAAACCTTCACGGCAAACACGATTGCAGCGAATGGCGATGACGAGCAGACTCGTGCTGATATTGCGTACGCTTTTGAAGAAGCCGTGTGTGCAACGTTGGCAATTAAATGTAAGCGTGCATTAGAGCAAACCGGTATGAAGCGCATCGTTATTGCTGGTGGTGTAAGTGCGAACCGCCGCTTGCGTGCAGAGCTTGAGAAGCTTGCGAAGAAAATCGGTGGTGAAGTGTATTACCCACGTACCGAGTTCTGTACTGACAACGGTGCAATGATTGCGTATGCAGGTATGCAACGTTTGAAGAACGGTGAAGTCGCAGATATGTCGGTGGAAGCGCGTCCGCGCTGGCCAATTGACCAGCTAACGCCAATCGCGTAATCAAACCTTGTATATTGACTGACCTCTATTTATAGAGGCCTTTGTTTTTGTGGTTTATTTTCCCAAGAAAAAGGCGCGAGATTTCCAGACTGATGTGAGCAGTTTTCTTTGTGTTCAGTGATAGGATGGCGCGGAAGAATAATAAATGGATATAACAATGACGAAGCTTCAAACTGAAGGTCAGCAACTTGCTTACCTAGACAAAG
>NZ_JAWPOR010000160.1:0-1096 GCF_033344395.1 Vibrio sp. 1874 | reverse complement strand
TTCAAAAACTCCCGCTTCAAAGAGCCCATTCTTGGTTCTAGTTTTCCTTCCTCGCTTCGCGAATACCGTTTATAGCGAGGAAGGCAACACGCTGTTATTTCTCGATGAAATCTCACCTGCAATGTATAATGCCGACGTTTCGCAAACGTTAACATCTTCCATTCTTATTACACACCTCGTCAGCATTTGCGATACGAATATAAATAACTTTCGTAGATTAAAATCGATATAAATATCCCCACTGATGACGATTCATCAGGCCTTTTTGTGAGTAATTATGTTTAACTCAGAACGCAAAGCGACCGTGATTCTGGTGGCCACTACGATGATAGCGGCACTGGGCTGGATTTTTTCCAAAGAAACCATACAAGGGCTGCCTCCCTTTGGTTTTATTGGCTTGCGATTTACCATCGCCTCTCTCTGTTTACTGCCATTGTGTTACCGACCACTAAAAGCGGCACGGTTAAAAGACGTGTTGGCAGCCAGTGGCGTAGGTTTGCTGCTTGGCGGCGCTGTGATGACGTGGATTTACGCCATTTCAATCAGCGATACGCTAGGCGAGGGCGCATTTATTATGAGCCTCTCGATGCTGTTCGTGCCAATCGTGGCTTGGGTAATGTTTCAACAACGCCCTCAGCGCATCTTTTGGATCTCGTTACCTATTGCGGTGATTGGTTTAGCGTGCCTTTCATTGGCTGGAGGTTGGAAGCAGTCTGCGAGTCAACTCTGGTTTCTTGGAGCGGCGCTTATCTTGGCGCTACACTTTAATGTAAACAGCAAATATTCGCAGAAGTTGCCCGTATTACTACTGACTTGTGTGCAGCTGTTTTCGGCAGGCTGTCTAGGTCTGTTGGTGTCGTTCTTGATGGAATCACGACCAGAGCAGGTGGATTCATCCATTTGGTGGTGGTTTGCGCTCAGTACGTTGCTCGCGACAAGTTTGCGTTACGTTATGCAGACGATGGGGCAAAAGTTTGTCCAAGCAGGGAATGCGGCACTGATTATGATCTTAGAGCCGGTTTGGACGGTTGTTCTCAGCATTCTTTGGTATGGTGAAGTTCTGACGGCCAATAAACTTGTTGGTTGTCTGCTGATT
>NZ_JAWPOR010000159.1:0-1101 GCF_033344395.1 Vibrio sp. 1874 | reverse complement strand
ATGGATTAATTCAGCTTAATTTGAACGTCGATTTTGCAGATGGCTTCAACAACACATTAGGCGGTAGAGAAACGTTAACCAACATCAAGTTGACGCTTGATGACACGACACAGGGTGAGTTTGTCGATAGCAATGGCAATAGTTTGGGCACGAGTATCGAATTTAATGAAGCCGATATTTTAGCGGGAGCGTTGGACAACGTTCTGTTCAAACCGAGTGAAAACTACCCGGTTGGTGGTGGCCAAAATACGGTGAAAATTAACATCGAAGGCGAAATCACAGACGTTGCCGTGTTTGACCAATCGACATTGATCAATCCGGGCGATAACGTAGATGTACGCACCTTTACCGACGACGTGACATTTGAAGTCACACCTGTCGTGGATGACATCGTGATTACGGGAACCGATCCAAGTCAGCCTATCGTCGTGACGGGTGATGAAGATACGTTGATTTCACTCAACCAGTCAGGTACTGGCGTTACGATCAGTCTGACCGACGATGATGGCTCTGAAAGCTTTGTTTCACTTAAGCTGACTGGTATTCCGAATGACTTTGTTGTTGAGTCTAATTCATCCGATTACATTGTGAAAAACGCAGGCAATGGCGAGTGGAGCATTCAAGTTAAAGACTTGACGCAAACTTCCATCGACTTGAGCGATATTCAAATTAAGCCGCCAAAACACTTTAGTGGTGAAGTTGAAATCGGTATCTCTGTCTTCATTCAAGAAGAGTTGTTGAAAGTGCCTACCGAGCGAAACAGTAACTTTACGTTAGTCGTTAACCCGATTGGCGACGACGTGGATGTTAACCCAGATACCCAAGTCTCAGGCAATGAAGGCGAAGACATTACCATCAACGTGAATGCGCTGGTGGTGGATAACAAAGAGTCGATTGGCGACGGTGCAAATTATCAAGAGAATGATCCAGAAACATTGAGGGTTGAGATTTCAAACGTACCAGATGGTGCGAGCTTGTCACTTCCAGATGGAACGGCATTTGTTGATCAAGGTAGTGGTGTTTTTGTCATTGAAATCAATGCACAAGACCTAGATCAAATCGTCTTTAACTCTGGTGATAGAAATGACAATTCTTGGGGTG
>NZ_JAWPOR010000015.1:0-81584 GCF_033344395.1 Vibrio sp. 1874 | reverse complement strand
CGGATAAATTTGCATCAAAAGCGGTCAAAAGAGCACGTTATTTCTACAGTTCTCTAAATTTATCTGCGAAAAGAGCCACTTTTTCCCAATTGGTGTACTCCACCTCTTTGGTCGTATCGGTTTCGCCACCCGTCATCGACATAATGAACCTAATCATAGTTCTGTCGAACCAGCTATAACGTGGGTAATAAAGTGCACCAGCAAAAACACCGATTAGCGTTGGTTTCCAAGGCGACTTAATTAGGAACTTGCGAATGTAGGCACTACCTTCAGGTGTATCCTTTCCTTGGTCCTCTTTACGAGCGGTTAGGTTTACGCAGAAAAATGCCACTTTATTTTGCTCCAATTGATTGAGGTTTCGCTCAATAAACTGGTATAGCTTTTTATTAAGATGGCCATAGCGAATAGAGGCGCCTATCAATACTCTGTCGTATTGGCTGAAGTCAATCGTCTCGACATTATGTAAATCCACCAGCTCACAATCGAAATCTGGAAGTTGTTCATCTATATAGTGGAGAATTTTTTTAGTCTGCCCTTCGCGGGAAGAGTATAGAAATAATGCTTTTGCCACGATTTCCCCTTAGCTACGCCAAAACGTCGGCGTAAGTAGAATAAGTAAGGTAAAGATTTCCAAACGACCAAACAGCATAGAAACTATTAATACCCATTTTGCTTTGTCGTTAACATCACCAAAGTGAAGCGCCACTTCTCCCAAGCCAGGACCGAGGTTGTTCAGAGTCGCAGCCACCGCCGAGAACGCACTGAGCTCATCCATTCCTGTTGCAATCAACCCCAACATACAAACCACAAATACCAATGCGTATGCGGAGAAGAAACCCCAAACCGCATCGACAACACGTTGCGGTAGGGCACTGCCACCTACTTTGATGGTGTAAACCGCGCGTGGATGGACTAAACGTTTTAGTTCACGCGCACCTTGTAAGGTAAGAAGCAGGATACGGATCACTTTCATGCCGCCGCCTGTTGAACCAGCACAACCACCTATAAAGGAAGAGAACAATAACAGCACAGGTAAGAAGAGCGGCCAATCCGCAAAACCTGTTGTCGTAAAGCCCGCTGTTGTGGATATTGATACGGTTTGGAACAGAGCCTGATCGAAAGCATCGTATGTCGATGTGTAAGAATGATGTTTCAGTAATAATAGAAAGCAAATGATAAATAGCAGCACTTGAATAAACAAGAAGGCGCGAAACTCAGGATCTTTCCAGTAATACTTGGGATGTACGCCACCTGATGCAAATGCAGCAAAGTGCAGTGTGTAATTACATGCAGATATAAGCAGAAAAACCACAGTAATCAGGTTAATCGCGTAACTATCAAAATATCCGATGCTGGCATCGTGGGTAGAGAAGCCGCCAATAGCAATGGTGGAAAAGCTGTGACTGATGGCGTCAAATGGCGTCATACCAGCTAACCAAAAAGCCGAAGCACAGGCGATAGTCAGGCTCAAATAGATGTACCAAAGCGCCTTAGCAGTTTCTGCTATGCGCGGCGTCACTTTAGTGTCCTTGACTGGACCAGGGATCTCGGCGCGGTAAAGCTGCATACCACCAATGCCAAGTACTGGCAAAATCGCCACAGCTAATACGATGATTCCCATACCGCCGAACCACTGCAGTAACTGTCGATAGAATAGAATCGCTTTAGGTAACTCATCCAAACCAACAATAACGGTCGCCCCGGTCGTCGTGAGAGCAGAAAACGATTCAAAAAACGCATCTGTCACTGAGACGTTCGGGTTGTCAGCAATGAGAAAGGGGATCGAGCCTGCACTGCCAAGTACTGTCCAGAATAAGACGACAATAAGAAAGCCATCTCGAGCTTTAAGCTCGTGCTTATACCTGCGGTTTGGGTACCAACAAACGGCCCCACAAAACAGCAGAACAAAAAATGTCGTGACAAAAGGCACACCAGCACCATCTCGATAGATCAGCGCAACGAGTGCTGGCGCAAGCATAGTGACACTAAAGAGTGCGAGCAGTAGCCCGACGATTCGAATAATTGAACGAAATTGCATGGATAAATTGACTAGCGAAGCTGTCCCTGTTGCTTCCTGTTTTTCATTATTGTCCGTCTAGCGGAGTGACAATTGCCTTTGCCCCGCTTTTATTAATGATTGCTTGGGTAAACGCGCTCACTTCTCGAAGCTCAATTTCCACCACTAATACGACCTGATCGCTGTATTCAGCCTCGACTTCTATCGCACCAAATTGCGGCATGATTGATTGTGCGATCGGCATAAACCCATAGTCTAACGTTAGTCTGAGCTTTGTGGTTATTTTTTTCTCAATAGTTTGAAGCAGCTTGAGCGCTTGTTGTACCCCACCCCCATACGCTTTAACCAAGCCGCCTGTACCTAACTTGATTCCACCAGAGTATCGCGTGACCACAGCCGTGATCTCCCCCACACCAGATCCAGACAGCTGAGCAAGGATCGGTTTACCTGCCGTCCCTGAAGGTTCTCCATCATCACTAAAGCCCCACTGCATCGAATCTTCTGGTCGACTAGCAACAAAGCCCCAACAGTTATGTCTAGCATCAGCGTGTTTAGCTTTGATTTGATCAACAAATGCTTTTGCAGCTTCGATACTTGGCGTGTGTGCCAAATAAGTAATGAAGACGCTCTTTTTAATTTCTTCTTCAAATTGAGCGGGCTCTGCTGGAATCAGATAAGGCTTGTCATTCATAGGATTATGGATTCAGGTTTATTTGCCTGAAGTCTATCACGAGTGTGATTTACCCGTCGCATAAGATCTGCCACAGCGCACAATGTTAAACACTTGTTTAAAAAATGTATTGAAATTAGACAATCCACGATCCAAACTAACTTTACTGGTCAAACCAGAACAAAAATAAAACGACTTCCTCGATACCTATTTGCCGAGGTACACGGCGTCGTTGAAATAGGTATACAGACAATCCACGATTGTATGTCATGGAGATAGACAATGATTTACCAAGCCGAAACCCTACAGGTAAAGGAAATACAAGATGGTATTGCAGAGCTAAGCTTCTGCTCTCCAAAATCCGTCAACAAACTCGACCTAGCGACATTGGAATCGCTAGATAAAGCTCTTGATGCGCTCATTGCCCATCAAGGCCTCAAGGGGTTGTTGCTCACTTCAGATAAAGACGCATTCATTGTAGGCGCAGACATTACCGAGTTTTTAGGTCTGTTTGCTAAAACGGATGCCGAGCTCGACCAATGGCTGCAATTTGCTAATAGCATCTTTAACAAATTAGAAGACTTACCCATTCCGACCATCTCAGTGATCAAAGGCCACGCTCTTGGTGGCGGTTGTGAATGTGTGCTAGCAACAGACATGCGTATTGGTGACAAAACCACCAGCATCGGCCTACCAGAAACGAAACTGGGAATCATGCCGGGCTTTGGTGGTTGTGTACGCTTACCTCGCGTTATTGGCGCAGACAGCGCAATGGAAATCATCACCCAAGGTAAAGCATGCCGAGCTGATGAAGCATTGAAAATTGGCTTACTCGATGCTGTTGTAGAGACTGATGCTTTATACAAATCAGCACTACAAACTCTTAACTCTGCAATTAACGAGAAACTTGACTGGCAAGCACGCCGAGCACAGAAAACATCTCCGCTAACGCTGAGTAAGCTTGAATCAATGATGAGCTTCACCATGGCGAAGGGGCTGGTGGCACAAAAAGCAGGTCCTCACTACCCTGCCCCAATGACAGCCGTTATCACGATTGAAGAAGGTGCTCGCTTTGCACGTAATGAAGCGTTAGACATTGAACGTAAGCACTTCGTGAAATTGGCTAAAACGGAAGAAGCAAAATCACTCGTTGGCCTATTCCTTAATGATCAATACATCAAAGGCATTGCGAAAAAAGCAGCGAAGTCAGCAAGTAAAGACACGCAACGTGCAGCCGTATTAGGTGCAGGTATCATGGGTGGCGGCATTGCTTACCAATCAGCGCTAAAAGGTGTGCCAGTCTTGATGAAAGACATCGCACAAGCGTCGCTCGACCTAGGCATGACTGAAGCATCTAAGCTGCTGAATAAACGCTTATCTCGCGGTCGCATTGATGGCTTTAAGATGGCGGGTATTTTAGCGTCAATCACACCGAGCTTACATTACGCAGGTATTGAAAACTCTGATGTGATTGTTGAAGCTGTCGTTGAAAACCCGAAAGTAAAAGCAGCAGTTTTGAGTGAAGTTGAGTCCCATGTCGGTGACGACACCGTTATCACCTCAAACACCTCGACGATTCCTATCAACCTATTGGCAAAATCACTAAAACGCCCAGAAAACTTCTGTGGTATGCACTTCTTCAACCCAGTGCATCGTATGCCTCTTGTTGAGATCATCCGTGGTGAGCACACCTCTGATGAAACCATCAATCGTGTTGTGGCGTATGCTGCGAAAATGGGCAAATCACCAATTGTCGTTAATGACTGCCCAGGGTTCTTCGTTAACCGCGTATTGTTCCCATACTTTGGCGGCTTCAGCATGCTACTTCGTGATGGTGCTGACTTTACGAAAATCGACAAAGTAATGGAGCGTAAGTTTGGCTGGCCGATGGGACCGGCGTACTTGCTTGACGTAGTCGGCATTGATACCGCGCACCACGCACAAGCTGTGATGGCTGACGGTTTCCCTGAGCGTATGGGTAAACAAGGTCGTGATGCGATTGATGCACTGTTCGAAGCAGACAAATATGGTCAGAAAAATGGTAATGGCTTCTACAGCTACACCATAGATAAAAAAGGTAAGCCGAAGAAAGCCTTCTCCGAAGCGATCTTACCGGTACTTGCTGACGTTTGTGCCGATAAGCAGGACTTTGACGATCAGACCATCATTCAACGTATGATGATTCCAATGATCAACGAAGTGGTGCTGTGCCTACAAGAAGGCATCATCGCGACTCCGCAGGAAGCAGATATGGCATTGGTTTATGGTCTTGGTTTCCCTCCATTCCGCGGTGGCGTATTCCGCTATCTAGACAGCGTGGGTATTGCTGAATACGTTGAAATGGCAAAACAACACGCCGAGCTAGGTGCGATGTACCAAGTACCGCAAATGCTGATTGATATGGCGGCGAAAGGTGAAAGCTTTTACGGTGCACAACAGCAAGGTTCTATCTAAGCAGGGATTCTAAAATGACTAATCAAACAAGAAATGTTGTCGTAGTCGATTGTCTACGTACTCCAATGGGTCGCTCTAAAGGTGGTGCTTTCCGTCATACACGAGCAGAAGATCTATCTGCGCGCCTAATGACAGGCATTCTTGCGCGTAACCCACAAGTGAACCCAAGCGAGATTGAAGACATCTACTGGGGCTGTGTACAGCAAACACTAGAGCAAGGCTTTAACGTTGCACGTAATGCGGCGCTGCTTGCTGGTCTGCCGATTGAAATTGGCGCCGTGACGGTGAACCGCTTGTGTGGCTCATCAATGCAAGCGCTTCACGATAGTACACGTGCCATCATGACTGGCGATGCTGAAATCTGCCTAATTGGTGGTGTTGAGCACATGGGTCATGTGCCAATGAACCACGGTGTAGACTTTCACCCAGGTATGTCAAAGAACGTAGCAAAAGCTGCGGGCATGATGGGCTTAACGGCTGAAATGCTTGGTAAATTACATGGTATTAGCCGTGAGCAACAAGACGAGTTTGCCGCTCGCTCTCACGCTCGTGCGCACGCAGCAACCGTAGAGGGTCGTTTTAAAAACGAAATTCTACCAATTGAAGGCCACGCAGCAGACGGCACACTGTTCACTCTGGATTACGACGAAGTGATTCGCCCTGAAACATCCGTTGAAGGTCTATCTCAACTTCGCCCAGTGTTCGACCCTGCAAACGGTACAGTAACAGCCGGTACATCATCGGCTCTGTCTGATGGTGCATCAGCGATGTTGATCATGAGTGAAGAGAAAGCCAATGAGCTTGGCTTGAAGATTCGTGCACGTATTAAAGGCATGGCCATTGCGGGCTGCGATCCTTCTATTATGGGTTACGGTCCTGTACCTGCGACGAAAAAAGCGCTCAAGCGTGCCGGTCTTTCAATTGAAGACATGGATGTGGTTGAGCTAAACGAAGCATTTGCCGCGCAGTCTCTGCCGTGTGCTAAAGACTTAGGCCTGCTTGATGTTATGGATGAGAAGGTCAACCTTAACGGTGGTGCGATAGCATTGGGTCATCCACTAGGCTGTTCTGGTTCACGTATCTCAACAACGTTGATCAACCTAATGGAAGCGAAAGACGCGAAATACGGTCTGGCCACCATGTGTATCGGTTTGGGTCAGGGCATTGCGACAGTATTTGAACGACCATAACAGTTCAAGACGTTGTTGTAGTGATCGAGCCAACAATCATAAGCAAATGAACTAGTACTAAAATTTTTAGTATTACACTTAAGGGCGACAATTGATGTCGCCCTTTGTTTTACATCAAACATGCATGAAGAGCATACATTAAATGCTCAAGTTTCATTTTATTCATAGACAAAGAAGACATACACTTAGACCAGTTGATATCTTGCTGCATGTGACCCAGAGTCATGCTACCGCACAATCGGAGAACCTTATGTTTAATGCTCTAGTTCTAAATCAAGAAGACAAACGTACTATCGCTAACATCGAGCAAATCGATGAAACACAACTGCCTGAAGGCGACGTTCTGATTGACGTTGATTACTCATCGTTAAACTACAAAGACGGTCTTGCGATCACAGGTAAAGGTAAAATCATCCGTAACTTCCCGATGGTGCCAGGTATTGACCTAGCAGGTACGGTAGTAAGCTCAGAAGACGACCGCTACCAAGCTGGTGACAAAGTTGTCCTTACTGGCTGGGGCGTGGGTGAAAACCACTGGGGTGGTATGTCTCAGCGTGCTCGTCTAAAAGCGGATTGGCTAGTACCACTACCAAAAGGTCTAGACAGCAAGAAAGCAATGATGGTTGGTACTGCTGGCTTCACTGGTATGCTGTGTGTTCAAGCACTGCTTGATGCAGGCATCAAACCTGAAAATGGCGAAATCCTAGTAACTGGCGCAAGTGGCGGTGTAGGCTCAGTCGCAGTAACGCTTCTAGCACAGCTTGGCTACAAAGTTGCTGCAGTGACAGGTCGTGTAGAGAAAAATGGCCCGCTACTTGAAAAACTAGGTGCTAGCCGCATCATCGACCGTACTGAATTTGAAGAACCAGCACGTCCGCTTGAAAAACAAGTATGGGCAGGTGCGGTTGATACTGTAGGCAGCAAAGTACTAGCAAAAGTATTGGCGCAAATGGATTACAACAGTGCAGTTGCAGCTTGTGGTCTTGCAGGTGGTTTTGATCTACCAACCACAGTGATGCCGTTCATCCTACGTAATGTTCGCCTACAAGGTGTGGACTCAGTAATGTGCCCAACAGAGAAACGTATCGCTGCATGGGAAAAGCTGGTCGAGCTACTACCAGACAGCTACTTCGAGCAAGCGTGTACTGAAGTTGCTCTTGCTGAAGCACCGAAATATGCAGAAGACATCACCAACGGTCAAGTAACGGGTCGTGTGGTTATCAAGCTATAAACACTGACTCAGTGTAAACAGACGAAGAGCCGGCATTGCTGGCTCTTTTTTGTTAGCAGTTCAGTCCCATATCTTCGATACGTTTAGCTATCAGACGGCTACACTCTTCACGCACAATCGTTCTTAACCATTCTTGAGCGGGAGAATGCTCGCAACGCGCATGCCAAATCATCGAGTATTCAAACGGCGTGAATTGGAATGGTAACGGTTTCACCACCAAGTCATAACGCTCGGCAACCAGATACGCCAAGTCCGCTGGCACTGTGATGATAATTGGCAAGGTATCCATGATCGCCAATGCGGCTTCTAAATGATAAGCCCGCAGAACCATTTTACGCTTAGGTTTCTCCATCAAAGCTTGTTCGATCAGTGCCTTAACACCATCACTGATGGCGATCATGGCATGTGGATGACTCAGATAATCATCCAAGCTCATTTCTTTATCCGCTAATGGATGCTGTTTTGAAAGCATACACAGCACCCCCACTCGCCCCAACACTTCACTGCGTAGAGGCTCCACCGGGCCTGTCGGGCGACAAATCGCTAAGTCTGCACCTTCATAAGTGAGCTGATCTGATAAACGGTCGTGTTGCAGTGGTAAGAAGTTGAAAGACACGTTTGGCGCTTCTTGGTAAATTCTCGGCAAAGCGAACGGTAAGATTGTTTGCATGGCATAGTCGGTGGTCACGATGTTGAAAGTCTGCACGCATTGCAATGGGTCAAACTCAACCGGAGATAACAACTGACGTAAAGACTCTAATAGTTCGCCCAATGAGCGATCGATCTCTAACGCTTTCTGAGTTGGGATCAAATGCTGTCCCTGACGAGTAAACAGCGGGTCTCCCAACAAGTCACGTAGACGACCAAGCACACGACTCATTGCCGATTGACTCAAGTTCAGACGTGTTGCCGCCTTACTGACACTGTTTTCTTCTATCAGTACTCGCAACGCAACCAGTAAATTTAAATCTCGGCGATAGATATCTTCCAGTTCCACGAATTAGCCACTTATTTTTTATGTGTTTGGGTAAATTGTACTCTTTAGGCAAAAAAAATCCCGCCTTTCAGCGGGGAAGCCCAAGAAAAATGGGGATAGTGTCGGAATGAAGTGTCGGTAAAAAATAGGTGAGCGTTATTAAAAGCATTCTGATCCAAGCAAGAAGCGCTAATTTTCTTGCTCAGATGCGCCAGACCATCTGCGCATCTCGATCCAAATCCCAATAATAGTGGCAACCATGCCTACAAGAGGCGTCAAAGAGGTGTCAGCTGGCGTCCTGAGTACCAATGCACAAAACGAGATAAAACACAGCACTGAGTAAATCGTAAGTCTGTCTAACGCTGTTAACATTGCCTCTCCCTTGCCAGTTGTTACCAAATTGTTAACTCAAGGTAAAACAAAAAATTCGGTTTGCCAAGTGGTTATTGAATATTTTTTCAACGAAAGTAAAATTCAACGTTCAGTTAGTTACGAGAATCACACTATGAGCTTTAATCCTGAACTGGCAAACAAGACATTAGAGGCGGAAGGACTGCGCTGCCCAGAGCCAGTGATGATGGTCAGGAAGACAATTCGCAACATGCAAGATGGTGAGATTTTGCTGGTCAAAGCAGACGATCCATCCACGACTCGAGACATTCCGAGTTTCTGCCGCTTTATGGACCACCAATTAGTTGCGGCACAAACGGAGCAAGTTCCGTATCAGTACCTGATCAAGAAAGGATTGGAATAATCTGGTCGAACTAAAAACGGCAGCCTATATTGGCTGCCGTTTGTTTATTCGTCGTATTCGAGTGTGCGAACTTCTGATTGGAGCTTGTTAAGTTGTTTCTTCATTGCCCGCATCTCTTCATGCATAGGAATGATGTGAGCGACACGAATCCACGCTTCTACTGTCAATCCAGTAAGAACGAACGATCCTGCTACAATCGGTAACCACATATCAGTTAGCACCATCGCTAGTAAACACAGCGCTAAACCAAAAGTGAATAAATAACTCTGACTCTTCGGGGACATCCCCATGTAACGTGTAAGCATAAACTTGCCCTCTCGCTATCATTCACACCATTAAACTACCATGACAAGTATGACACTTATATGTCATCCGTCACGCAACGGAACGATTTAGAGTCAGAGTTTGAACTCGCGCAGCACGCCACTAATGATTGATAACTCACATCATTTCACGTGCAAAAAATCAGAACAGTGCAGCCCCTATTGCCAGAGCAATAAACAAAAATGCGGTAATTTTACGGATCAGCCCTAAAGGCATCTTGTCGGCCGACAATTTACCAATCAGGACCACAGGTACATTCGCCAGCAGCATACCGATTGTGGTACCGATAATCACCAAACTTAACGCATCCGCGTATTGCGCCCCTAAGATGGAAGTGGCGATCTGAGTTTTATCGCCTATCTCCGCAACGAAGAACGCGATAAAGCTGGCAATAAATGGGCCTCGATTAGAAATCTGCTCGTCATCATCCAGTTTGTCCGGGATCAGAACCCAAGCCGCCATCGCGACAAAACTGACCACCAGCACCCACTTTAAAATCTCAGGTGATAGATAGTCTGCGACAACCACACCTAACCATGCAGCCAAAGCGTGGTTGGCAATAGTTGCCAAAAAGATTGCTGCAATAATTGGGATTGGTTTTCGGTAACGACTTGCGAGTAATAGAGATAGCAATTGGGTCTTATCGCCAATTTCTGCTAACGCTACAGTAGTAATTGAAATAGCTAAAACGCTCACGACATGCTCATTGGGGCAGGGATTATTATTTTTAACCGAAGACAAACCTCACGCCCCTACCCCGGTTCGTGATGATTTGTCTAAGGTCTTGCTAAACTTGAAAGGCTTCAAGTCTCGAACGCCATGGTGATTTTGCACCAATTATGTTGACGGACGAACCAGATGAAACAGAAACTTCATCAGGTAAGCTACTCCCCAAAGACAGGCGCAATTCTAGCCACCTTTGTTGCGCTTCTCAAGAGCCAAAGCAGGCAAAAACTCCCTTTTAGGAAAAATACAGCAGATAACGCGGTAAAAATTCATTAAAGGAGAAAATCGCCCACGAATTAATCAAGATTAGCTCTACTCCCATGCTCAATATCTGGTTATACTAGATTGTTAATTTATTCAACCGTAATTACTCTTTATCGCCGTTGTTAGAGTTGAAAAACTCGGCATAGATGACGAATTAACGAGTAACAAGAGAATCGCGCGAACCTGACTTATGCAAAAATACGATATCAAAACCTTCCAGGGAATGATCCTCGCGCTGCAGGATTATTGGGCTCAAAATGGTTGTACCATTGTTCAACCGCTAGATATGGAAGTGGGTGCGGGTACCTCTCACCCAATGACCTGTCTACGAGCGCTTGGCCCAGAGCCAATGTCGACAGCTTACGTACAACCTTCACGTCGTCCTACTGATGGCCGTTACGGTGAAAACCCTAACCGTCTTCAGCACTACTACCAATTCCAAGTAGCGCTAAAACCATCGCCTGACAATATTCAAGAGTTGTACCTTGGCTCCCTTGAAGTTCTTGGTATTGACCCTCTTGTACACGACATCCGTTTCGTAGAAGACAACTGGGAAAACCCAACACTAGGCGCATGGGGTCTGGGCTGGGAAGTTTGGCTAAACGGCATGGAAGTGACCCAGTTTACTTACTTCCAGCAAGTTGGTGGTCTTGAGTGTAAACCAGTAACTGGTGAAATCACTTACGGTATCGAACGTCTAGCAATGTACATCCAAGAAGTAGACTCTGTTTACGACCTAGTTTGGAACATCGCACCAGACGGCAGCAAAGTGACTTACGGTGACATCTTCCACCAAAATGAAGTAGAGCAATCGACTTACAACTTCGAGCACGCAGACGTTGAATTCCTATTTGGCTTCTTCGAACAGTGTGAAAAAGAGTGTAAAGAGCTACTTGAGCTTGAAAAGCCACTGCCACTACCTGCTTACGAGCGCATCCTAAAAGCCGGTCACGCATTCAACCTACTAGACGCACGTAAAGCGATCTCAGTAACTGAACGCCAACGTTACATCCTACGCATCCGCAACCTGACTAAAGCAGTTGCGGAAGCATACTACGCATCGCGTGAAGCTCTTGGCTTCCCAATGTGTAAGAAAGAACAAGCGTAAGGGGTAGAGTAACATGGCAAAAGAATTTCTAATCGAGCTAGGTACAGAAGAGCTACCACCAACGCAACTTCGCACTCTAGCTGAAGCATTCGCAGCAAACTTCGAAGCAGAACTAAAAGGCGCTGAGCTTGCTCACGAAGGCGTGAAATGGTTCGCGGCACCTCGTCGTCTTGCACTTAAAGTCGCAGCACTAGCAGACAGCCAGTCTGACAAAGTTGTTGAAAAACGTGGTCCTGCGGTTTCTGCAGCGTTTGACGCGGAAGGCAACCCAACAAAAGCGGCTCAAGGCTGGGCACGCGGTTGTGGCATCACGGTTGACCAAGCAGAGCGCATGGTTACAGACAAAGGTGAATGGCTACTGTTCAAACAAGAAGTGAAAGGTCAGCCAACGTCTGAGATCGTAGTTGAACTTGCAGCGAAAGCACTAGCAAACCTACCTATCGCAAAACCAATGCGCTGGGGTAACAAAACGACTCAATTTATCCGTCCAGTTAAGACGCTAACCATGCTAATGGGCAGCGATCTAATCGAAGGCGAGATTCTTGGTGTCGCTTCAGACCGCACTATCCGTGGTCACCGCTTCATGGGTGAGCAAGAGTTCACTATCGATTCTGCTGAACAATACCCTGCGATCCTAGAAGAGCGCGGTAAAGTAATGGCAGATTACGAAGCGCGTAAAGCAATCATCCTCGCTGACGCACAAAAAGCGGCAGCAGCGGTTGGCGGTATCGCTGACCTAGAAGATGACCTAGTAGAAGAAGTAACGTCTCTGGTTGAATGGCCAGTGGTACTAACAGCGAAGTTTGAAGAAGAGTTCCTAAAAGTGCCTTCTGAAGCGTTGGTTTACACCATGAAAGGTGACCAAAAGTACTTCCCTGTTTACGACGAAAACAAGAAGCTACTACCTAACTTCATCTTCGTATCGAACATCGAATCAAAAGAGCCTCGTTACGTAATCGAAGGTAACGAGAAAGTAGTTCGCCCTCGTCTTGCTGACGCAGAGTTCTTCTTCAACACAGACCGTAAGCGTCCGCTTATCGACCGTCTGCCAGAACTAGAACAAGCGATTTTCCAAAAGCAACTGGGGACGATCAAAGACAAAACAGACCGCATCACAGAGCTTGCTGGCTACATTGCTGAGCAAATCGGTGCTGACGTTGAGAAATCAAAGCGTGCTGGTCTACTAGCAAAATGTGACCTAATGACCTCAATGGTATTCGAATTCACGGATACTCAAGGTGTTATGGGTATGCACTACGCTCGCCACGACGGTGAAGCAGAAGAAGTTGCAGTAGCACTGAACGAGCAATACATGCCTCGTTTCGCAGGTGATGAACTGCCATCTAACGGCGTTTCAACTGCAGTTGCAATGGCAGACAAGCTAGACACTATCGTAGGTATCTTCGGTATTGGTCAAGCGCCTAAAGGCAGCGACCCATTCGCACTACGCCGCGCATCTCTAGGTGTACTACGTATCATCGTTGAATACGGCTACAACCTAGATCTTGTTGACCTAGTAGCGAAAACGAAGTCACTGTTTGGCGACCGCCTAACCAACGACAACGTTGAACAAGACGTTATCGAGTTCATGCTTGGTCGTTTCCGTGCTTGGTACCAAGACGAAGGCTTCAGCGTAGACATCATTCAAGCAGTTCTAGCGCGTCGCCCGACGAAACCAGCAGACTTCGACCAACGAGTTAAAGCGGTTTCTCACTTCCGTGAACTAGAAGCAGCAGAGTCTCTAGCAGCAGCGAACAAACGTGTAGGTAACATCCTAGCGAAATTCGACGGCGAACTAGCAGCAGAAATCGACCTAGCACTTCTACAAGAAGACGCAGAGAAAGCACTAGCAGAAAGCGTTGAAGTAATGACGGAAGCGCTAGAGCCAGCATTTGCTACAGGTAACTACCAAGAAGCCCTAAGCAAGCTAGCTGACCTACGTGAACCAGTTGATGCGTTCTTTGATAACGTAATGGTAATGGCAGACGACGAAGCACTTAAGAAAAACCGTCTGACACTACTGAACAACCTGCGTAACCTGTTCCTACAGATCGCAGACATTTCTTTGCTTCAAAAGTAATTCATTACTCTTAGAAGTGATTAAGAAATAAGTAAAAGGGAAGCAGATGCTTCCCTTTTTGTTGCCTTCAAACCGATGACGGTGACGCTTATTATTCATTTTGTGAACAAGACTAAAATTTGTAGGGTGAGACGCGTTTAACTTGTTGGTATAGAGCTCGGATTGTAGAGGCACAGTTTTGCTATAACTGGACTGTTTATTCGGGGGAAGGACACAATGAAAAAAACAATTCTCGCACTCTCTATCGGTCTACTGAGCGCCTGCAGCCAGATTCCAGAAAATGCCATCGTATTAAGCGTTGGTGATGATACCGCTGTTTTTGAGGAAAACTCACAGGGCTTACTTGTCGCCGAGCAAAAACTCGAAAAAGGCAGTTATAGCTTTACCATTGCTGACAGCAAGCAAAGCTGTGGCAGTAGCTTTGCCCTAGCAGAAGAAGATCGCATCAAGTTCAATCGTCCATTAAAAATGGATAACTGCGCCACTGATGCACAAATGCCGCTGCGCATCTTCAAAGCCAATACCTATCAATTTACGCTCAATCCAACCACCAACGAGCTGACGGTAAAAATCAAACCAAAACAGACTCAGGACATCACCTACTCTTGCCCTGTCGCAACTGACACGCCAAAAACCATCAATGTTGCTCAAACCTTTAATGATGGCACTGTCGTTCGTGACGCCTTAACCGGACAAGAAGCCACAGTCGCCAATGGCAGCGTCACCATACAACCGGGTCCTATGAGCCAAGGTCTATTGCTGCTAGAAGAAGTTGAACAGCAAGCCGACAAACCGTTCAGCTGGGATAACGCAACAGTGTACTTCGTCATGACTGACCGCTTCTACAATGGCAACCCTGACAACGACAACAGCTACGGTCGCAGTAAAGACGGAAAATATGAGATTGGTACCTTCCACGGTGGTGACTTAGCGGGTCTGACGAAAAAACTCGATTACATCGAATCACTTGGTGTGAATGCTATCTGGATAACCTCACCACTGGAACAAATCCACGGCTGGGTTGGCGGCGGCGATAAAGGCGACTTTAAGCACTACGGCTACCACGGCTACTACCACCAAGATTGGACCAAGCTCGATGCCAACATGGGTACCGAAGATGAACTCAGAACCTTCGTCGATACCGCCCACAAGAAAGGCATCCGCGTGATTTGGGATGTAGTCATGAACCACACAGGCTACGCAACATTAGCAGACATGCAGGAATTCGGCTTTGGTCAGCTTTACCTGGATGAGCAAGAAGCTAAAGAAGTTCTTGGTGAAAAATGGACCGACTGGCAGCCAAAATCAGGACAAAGCTGGCACAGCTTCAACGACTACATCAAATACGGAGATAGCGAAGCGTGGGATAAATGGTGGGGCAAAGATTGGATCCGCACCGATATTGGCGACTACGATGCTCCGGGCTACAACGACATCACCATGTCTTTGAACTACCTACCGGATCTAAAAACCGAATCGACTCAGAAAACCGGATTACCAAACTTCTTCCGCAATAAAAACACCAATGCGCAAGATGAGCTACAAACCCCACGTGAACACCTGATTACCTGGTTATCCGATTGGGTGCGTGACTATGGCATTGATGGCTTCCGCGTTGACACTGCCAAACACGTTGAAATGGAAGCGTGGGCAGAGCTGAAAGCCAGCACCACCCAAGCGCTTGCTCAATGGAAGCAAAACAACCCGGACAAAGCCTTGGATGACCTACCTTTCTGGATGACAGGTGAAGTGTGGGCACACAGCGTAGTGAAGAGCCCGTATTTCGATAACGGCTTCGATTCCATCATCAACTTCGAGTTCCAATCTGATGTAGCACCAAAAGCGCTGAAGTGTTTCGCTCAACTTGATAATGATTACCGCCGCTATGCAGAGCGCATCAATACCGATCCTGAGTTCAATGTGTTGAGCTACCTGTCTTCACACGATACACAACTGTTTTGGTCAGCTCGCAGCCGCAGCTTTGATGACCAAGCACGTGCGGCAAATGCTCTGATGCTGGCTCCGGGTGCAGTACAGATCTATTACGGTGATGAGATAGCTCGTGATTTTGGCATTACTGGTTCAGACGCCCACCAAGGCACACGCTCAGATATGCCATGGGATAAAATTCATGGCGAGCGTGAAGTTCTGCTGCAACATTGGCAAAAATTGGGTGAATTCCGTAAACGCCACCCCGCAGTTGCTCAAGGTAAGCACATCACTCGCAATCAAGAAGGTTACTACGCGTTCGAACGCCAATACCAAGACGACAAGGTGCTGATTGTTTACACCGGTGAGTAAATCACACTCTCTCCACCAGCAAGGGAAGCATAAGCTTCCCTTTTTTATTGTTCTTTTTGCCCTTTTGTCTCGTTCCTCTGGTCTGATGACGCACTTTTTTCTTTTTCGGCTTAATTCACACTTTGCGTTAATTACACATTGAGGTAAGGTCAAGGATTACTCGATAAGCCTATAAAACATCGGCATAAACATACACAAAGCAATCACAATGAATTAGGTATAAGTCAGCATGCAGTTCTCAAAGTTTGGTGAAAAATTTAATCAGTATTCAGGTATTACGCAGTTAATGGACGATTTGAATGATGGTCTGCGCACACCAGGTGCCATCATGCTCGGTGGAGGTAATCCTGCCGCCATTCCTGCCATGCTCGATTACTTTCACCAAGCCAGTGAGGAAATGCTCGCCAGTGGGGAGCTCGTCGCCGCCCTCGCCAACTACGATGGCCCGCAGGGTAAAGACGCGTTCGTCAAAGCGCTAGCTCAGTTATTCCGTGAAACTTACGGCTGGGATATTTCCGAAAAAAACATCAGCCTAACTAACGGTAGCCAAAGTGGCTTTTTCTACTTGTTCAACTTGTTGGCAGGTAAACAGCCAGACGGTTCGCACAAGAAAGTGCTACTGCCTATCGCGCCTGAATACATCGGTTATGGTGATGCTGGCATTGATGAAGATATCTTTATCTCTTACCACCCAGAAATCGAGCTGTTAGATAACGGCCTGTTTAAATACCACGTCGATTTTGAGCAACTCGCCGTCGACGACTCTGTTGCGGCAATCTGCGCGTCTCGCCCAACTAACCCAACGGGTAATGTACTGACAGATAAAGAAGTACGTAAGCTGGACAAGCTAGCACGTGAGAACAACATCCCACTGATCATCGATAACGCCTACGGTCTACCTTTCCCGAACATCATCTTTGAAGATGTCGAACCGTTCTGGAATGAAAACACCATCCTATGCATGAGCCTATCTAAGCTTGGTTTACCGGGCGTGCGTTGTGGCATTGTGATTGCGAGTGAAGAAATCACTCAAGCGTTAACCAATATGAACGGCATCATCAGCCTAGCGCCGGGCAGTGTTGGTCCAGCGCTGGCAAACCATATAATTGGCAAAGGTGATCTGCTTAAACTGAGTTCAGAGGTGATTAAGCCGTTCTACAAGCAAAAATCACAACGTGCGGTTGAACTGCTCCAACAAGCAATTACCGATGAGCGATTCCGCATCCACAAGCCGGAAGGCGCTATCTTCTTGTGGTTATGGTTTGATGAACTGCCAATCACAACAATGGAACTGTACCAACGCTTGAAAGCGCGTGGCGTATTGATTGTCCCTGGTGAATATTTCTTTATTGGTCAGCAAGACGAGTGGGATCACGCGCACCAATGCCTGCGTATGAACTACGTTCAAGATGATGAGATGATGCAAAAAGGCATTGCGATTATCGCTGAAGAAGTGGAAAAGGCTTACCGCGAAGGTAAATAGACGGATTGAACTCAGCCGTTCTTCTCTTTGAAATTACGGCTTTGAAATAGCGGTTTTGAAAGCACCCAAACTAAAAAGAGCGCCCATATGGCGCTCTTTCTCATTCTATAACCGGGTGGTTAACTGATTAGTTGTTCTCAATCAGGTTGTTGCCACCGATAGCAATCTTACGTGGTTGCATGGCTTCAGGGATTTCACGAACTAAATCGATATGAAGCAGACCGTTTTCCATTGATGCACCCACGACTTTTACGTAATCCGCTAGCTGGAATTTACGTTCAAAATCACGTTCTGCAATACCTTGGTAAACGTAGTTTTTGCCTTCTTCTGCTTTACGTTCGCCCTTCACAATCAACATGTTTTCGTTTTGAGTCAGATCGAGCTGTTCTTCAGCAAAGCCAGCAACGGCCATAGTAATACGGTAGTTGTGCTCGTCTTTTTGCTCAATGTTGTATGGAGGGTAACCGCCAGAAGTATTTTTCGCTGTATTCGCTTCCATCAGGTTTAGCAGACGATCAAAGCCAATTGCATTACGGTATAGTGGTGAGAAATCTACATTACGCATAAATCTATCCTCTTAATTAAGCAATAGTCTTAGTTCAGATGAGTTCCATCCTACTGGCGTGTTTATGCAAAAACCAACGCCGAACTAAGAGATTCTTATCATTCCACTGGCCTTGGTTTGGCTCGGAGACATGATATTGAATCTAAAAGTTTAAGTTGTGTGCTAAAACGCCATATCCTCTTCTGAGCGATCTCGTTTTAGCGATTTCAGAGGGCTGGTCTTCTAGTCTCTAGCAAGCCAGTCACCCTCTTCATAACTAGATATAAGGTCGTCAAAAATGACTTTCAAGGGAAAAAATAAAAAATTTTTAAAGCATCCACTATCCCCTTGAACAGCTTAGTTCCTCATCACTTCGCGATCAGTGATAAAAAGCCCGCCGTTCTGGAGGGCTCAATCTACACTTTACTTGCGGGAGGATTTACGCGCTTTTACAACGCCCTTTTCTGCCGCCTTTTCCTGCTTTAGTTTGCGCTTTTCTTTTAGACTCAACTGCGGTTGTTTCTTTTCTTTCTTACTCATGACTTCACCTCTATTTATTGGCACAACAGACAACCACACAGCATTTTCTGAGCTGGTGGTTGCGATTGATGAACAATTTCAGTAATCACAAAGCAGCGTCGCTGATTAAAAATTTCCACTTCGAGCGCATCATTTTTAGCTCGACCTAATAGTCGAGATCCCAAATAAGAATCGACCGCGAGCATACCTGTCATGGGTTGCCCCTTGCGCGAGCTGACCAATGTCATGCGATATTGATAGGCGCGTTCAACATCCACTAAGCGAACCGTGTCCCCAACCGCAATACGAGTTCGGTTACGGCAATGGGCTTGTTGCTCGCAGGTTTCAAATAGCGATAACAACCTTAGTGGTGATTGATAGGTTAAAAAGCGACTGGTTAACCACCAAGTTCGCAGCGCCAAGCAGTACGCTGAGAACCAGCGTTCAAACATGATTATTTCCTTCTTAATGCCTTGTCTTACAAATAAATTCAGTGCATTGAACCGGAAGTGCATCACTTCCGGCTTAGTTCAGGAAAGTCATCACCATTTTCTTAGTCTCCTTATTCATCAGCTCTTCAGCACTATAGCGAGCAGAAAAAAGAAAGCAAAAACGCTCAAGCGAACAAAATGGCGAGAAAAAAAGAAAACAGAAATAAAATGGCAGGCTTGATCGGGTTGTTGGCAGTTAGTACCAGAAAAACATCCGCTTTAGCAGAAAGTGGCGATTTTAGCTGGTGGTAAAACAAAAAAAGCAGCGATTTCTCGCTGCTTTTTACTATCACGAACAGTGTCGTTATACGTCTAGGTTCGCTACTTTCAGTGCGTTCTCTTCGATGAAGTTACGACGAGGTTCTACTTGGTCACCCATTAGCGTAGTGAACAGTTGATCTGCGCCTACCGCATCTTCAATCGTTACCTGCATCATACGACGAGTTTCTGGGTCCATGGTGGTTTCCCAAAGTTGGTCTGGGTTCATCTCACCTAGACCTTTGTAGCGCTGACGGCTTAAGCCACGCATTGACTCTTTCACTAACCAGTCAAGCGCTTCTGCAAAGTTTGCCACTGGCATAGTACGCTCACCACGTTTGATGTACGCGCCTTCTTCCAGAAGTCCATCAAGTGCTTCTGATAGATCAGCCAACTTGCCGTACTCTTTCGAGTTTAGGAAGTCGATGCTAATTGCATGTTCGTGCGTCACGCCGTGAGTACGAACCACAATCTTAGGCAAGTTTAAGCCTAGCTCTTCGTGCTGCTCAACTTCGTAGCTGTACTGGCTTGCACCCACTTCTTTCGCATTCAGCTGTTCAATAAGCTGCTTCGTCCACGCTTCCACAACTGATGCGTCATGGCATTGCTCTGGCGTTAGGCGAGGAGTGTAAATCAACTCGTTTACCAAAGCACTTGGGTAACGACGGCTCATACGTTCCGCCAGTTTAATACCCGCATTGTACTGTTGAACAAGCTTCTCTAGTGCTTCACCAGCCAATGCTGGTGCTTCTGCGTTTACGTGTAGCGATGCATTGTCCAGAGCCAATGATACTTGGTATTGGTTCATCGCTTCTTCATCTTTGATGTACTGCTCTTGTTTGCCTTTTTTCACTTTGTATAGTGGTGGCTGAGCGATGTACACATAGCCACGCTCGATAAGCTCTGGCATTTGACGGTAGAAGAAGGTCAACAGTAGCGTACGGATGTGCGAACCATCGACATCGGCATCGGTCATGATGATGATGTTGTGGTAACGAAGCTTGTCCGGGTTGTACTCGTCACGACCGATACCACAACCTAGTGCGGTGATCAGTGTTGCTACTTCTTGAGAAGATAGCATCTTGTCGAAACGTGCTTTTTCTACGTTAAGAATCTTACCTTTTAGCGGTAGGATTGCTTGGTTCTTACGGTTACGGCCTTGTTTTGCGGAGCCGCCTGCCGAATCACCCTCCACTATGTATAGTTCAGAGAGTGCCGGATCTTTTTCCTGACAGTCTGCAAGTTTACCTGGAAGGCCAGCTAGGTCTAGTGCACCTTTACGGCGCGTCATTTCACGAGCTTTACGCGCTGCTTCACGAGCACGTGCTGCATCGATGATTTTCGAACAAACCATCTTCGCTTCTGTCGGGTTCTCAATCAAGAACTCAGACAGTTTTTCACCCATTGCAGACTCAACAGCTGATTTCACTTCAGAAGAAACCAGTTTGTCTTTTGTTTGGCTTGAGAACTTAGGATCAGGCACTTTCACCGAAACAACCGCAGTTAGACCTTCACGCGCATCGTCGCCTGAAGTCGCTGTTTTCGCTTTCTTCGAGAAACCTTCTTTATCCATAAAGCTGTTCAATGTACGTGTTAGCGCAGCACGGAAACCAGCAAGGTGAGTACCACCATCACGCTGTGGGATATTGTTGGTAAAGCAGAAGATGTTCTCTTGGAAACCATCGTTCCATTGCATCGCCACTTCAACTGAAATGCCGTCTTCACGCTCAGAGTTAAAGTGGAAGATTTTTTCGATGATTGGCGTTTTGTTGGTGTTTAGGTGATCAACGAACGCTTGAATACCACCTTCATACATGAAGTGATCATGTTTGTCCGCTTCACGTTCATCAACCAATTTGATCGACACACCAGAGTTCAGGAATGACAGTTCACGCAGGCGTTTCGCCAGAATGTCATAGTGGAACTCAGTGTTAGAGAACGTCTCGGCACTTGGCCAGAAACGAATTTGTGTACCGGTTTTATCCGTATCACCCACAACGGCTAGTGGCGCTTGAGGCTCACCATGGCGGTAGGTTTGCGTATGGATATGACCACCACGATGAATCGTTAGCTCAACTTTCTCTGATAGTGCGTTTACTACTGAAACACCTACCCCGTGAAGACCACCCGATACTTTGTATGAGTTATCGTCGAACTTACCACCCGCGTGAAGAACCGTCATGATTACTTCTGCTGCAGAGACATTTTCCTCTGAGTGGATTTCTGTTGGAATGCCACGACCATCATCGCTAACGGAAACCGAGTTATCCTCATGAATTGTCACAACGATGTCTTTACAGTGACCTGCCAACGCTTCATCAATTGAGTTATCCACCACCTCGAAAACCATGTGGTGAAGGCCGGTGCCGTCGTCCGTATCGCCGATGTACATTCCTGGACGCTTACGTACCGCATCCAGACCCTTCAGTACCTTAATACTCGATGAATCGTAATTTTCAGACATGAGTTTCTCTCTTCTAGTTTGACTCTATCCTGCCATGTTCCACATGAAACAATTTACCGTTATCGTCCAACATATCGGCGATTTGGCTTTCAGTGATAGAGCTTACAAATACTTGTGCGCCCGTCTCTTTTAAGCAGTCAGCAAGACGCTTGCGACGTTGGCTATCTAATTCCGACGCGAAGTCATCAATTAGGTAAATGCATTGTTTACCGGCCATCTCTGTCAGGTGTTGCCCTTGCGCTACACGCAATGCACACACCATGAGTTTTAATTGACCGCGTGACAGAACATCTTCAACGGGCGTTCCGTTCACTTTAATGCGCAAATCAGCTTTGTTTGGGCCACTAAAGGTGTATCCCAATGCCTGATCACGCTCAAAATTCTTTTCTAGTATCTCGTGGTATGGAGTGTCTTTATCCCAGCCACGATAATACTTCAATTGGATCTCAAATTCTGGCAAAAATGTCTGACAGATAGTTTCTGCGACAGTTTTCATCTGCTCGATGTAACTTGCTCGCCATTGGCTGATGTTTTCAGCCAATCCTGCCATTTCCTGATCCCAATAACTGAGCTCACGATAACTATTGGCGGTTTTCAACAACGCGTTGCGCTGCTTGTTCAGGCGCTTGAACCTTCCCCATGCTTGATAAAAAGCGGGCTCGGTATGAAACACGCCCCAATCAATAAACGCACGACGATGTTTAGGGCCATCTGTCAGTAAATCAAACCCTTCTGGGTGTATCAACTGCAGAGGCAGAACTTGTGCCAACTGCGCTAATTTTTGTCCAGATTGACCGCCTATTTTAACCTCTGTTGAGCCATCACGCTGCTTATTAATGCCGATAGGTAGCTCAAATTGATCCGAGTTCAAAAAACGACCATGAACAAACAGTTCGTCACACTCATTTTGTATCACTCGTCCGGTGAGAGAGCTCTTGAATGAGCGGCCATGCCCGAGCAGATAAACCGCTTCTAAGACACTGGTTTTACCGCTGCCATTCGGCCCGATAAGAAAGTTAAAGCCTGCTGATAACTCAATATCACAGGCTTTAATGTTTCGAAACTGCTGAATGATGAGACGAGAAAGAGGCATTCAGTTGGCTTATAGACGAATTGGCATCACCACGTACATGGCACTGTCATCGTCGGCATTTTCAATCAACGCGCTAGCGTTAGCATCCGACATCGACACACGTACATTTTCACAACGCAACGTGTTCAGAACATCAAGCACATAGCTTACGTTAAAGCCGATTTCGATGGCGTCACCTTCAAAGGTTACATCAAGCATCTCTTCCGCTTCTTCTTGTTCTGGGTTATTCGCGGTTATGCGCATTTCAGTATCAGCCAGATTCACTCGCACGCCACGGAATTTTTCGTTGGAAAGAATCGCAGCACGAGAGAAGGCTTGGCGCAACTCGTCACAACTTGCTATTAGTGTCTTATTGGTGCTCTGAGGCAATACACGGCGGTAGTCAGGGAAACGACCATCAACCAACTTAGAGGTAAAAGTAAAGTTATTCACCTCAGCACGAACATTGGAGCTACCGATCTGAAGTACTACGGGCTGCTCTGGCGCATCCATCAACTTTACTAATTCTTGCACACCTTTGCGTGGCACGATGATTTGCTTCTGCGCAAAGTCCGCACCTAGCTGAGTTTGCGATACCGCCATACGGTGGCCGTCCGTCGCCACGCTGCGTAGCGTGGTGCCGTCAATTTCAAACAACATGCCGTTGAGGTAGTAACGAACGTCTTGATTCGCCATCGAGAACTGAGTTTTGTCGATCAGCGTACGTAAATCAGCTTGGCTCAGTGATACTTCCACTTCGCTTTGCCAGTCTTCAATATTAGGGAAATCGTTCGCAGGAAGCGTTGCCAACGAGAAACGGCTGCGACCAGAGCGAACTTGTACACGATCACCTTCTAATACAAATGTGATGATCGCATCGTCCGGTAAACCACGGCAGATATCGAGAAACTTACGCGAAGGAACGGTAATGCTGCCCGCTTCAAAATCACCTTCTAGCGTCACTTTGCTTACTAACTCTACTTCAAGATCGGTTGCCGTCATCGACAATACGTTCTCTTCTACTTTAAGAAGTAGGTTACCCAGGATTGGCAGGGTTGGTCGGCCACCTAAAGCGCCCGAAACCTGCTGTAGCGGTTTGATTAAATGACTACGTTCAATGGTAAATTTCATGCTTGGCTCTTTACGCTGTCAGCTCAATAAATGATTTGCTTAGAATACCGTTATTCTAACCGATTACGAAGACAGGGTGCGAATCAAGTTAGAGTAATCTTCTTTAATGTCGTGGCTCTCTTCACGCAGCTGCTCAATCTTGCGACAAGCATGAAGTACGGTCGTATGATCGCGGCCCCCAAACGCATCGCCAATTTCAGGCAAACTGTGGTTGGTTAGCTCTTTTGCTAACGCCATAGCCAGCTGACGAGGACGCGCTACAGAACGAGAACGACGCTTAGACAGCAAGTCCGCTACTTTAATCTTGTAGTATTCCGCCACGGTCTTTTGAATGTTATCGATTGTCACCAGCTTCTCTTGTAGAGCAAGCAGATCGCGTAGCGCTTCACGAACAAAATCAATCGTAATTGGACGACCAGTAAAGTTCGCGTTCGCGATAACGCGGTTCAGTGCACCTTCTAGCTCACGAACGTTCGAACGCAGACGCTTGGCAATGAAGAATGCCACTTCATCAGCAAGGTGGATTTGGTGATCTTCGGCTTTTTTCATCAAGATAGCCACACGCGTTTCAAGCTCAGGTGGCTCGATCGCAACAGTAAGACCCCAACCAAAGCGAGATTTAAGACGATCTTCAACGCCATTAATTTCTTTAGGATAACGGTCAGACGTTAGAATGATCTGCTGATTACCTTCCAATAGTGCGTTGAAGGTATGGAAGAATTCTTCTTGTGAACGTTCTTTATTAGCAAAGAATTGGATGTCATCGATAAGGAGCGCATCCACGCTGCGGTAGTAGCGTTTGAATTCTTCAATCGCATTGTTTTGCAACGCTTTTACCATGTCTTGCACAAAACGTTCTGAGTGCATGTAGACCACTTTTGCGTTCGGGTTGTTATCCACAATCGCGTTGCCCACCGCATGCAACAAGTGCGTTTTACCCAAGCCCGTGCCGCCGTATAGGAACAGCGGGTTGTATGCTGCACCAGGATTATCCGATACCTGACGCGCCGCAGCCAAACCCAGTTGGTTCGACTTACCTTCAACAAAGTTGTCGAACTTGTGTTTTGGGTTCATGTTTGAGCGGTGATTGATAGCCGCAATCGCTTGAGCGTCGTCATCCCAGGTTTTGTGTACTGGCTTACGCGCCTGTAATTGCGCAGGTGCAGATGACTCGGCAGCCACATCTGCAGGCGTACGTGTCGGCGCTGGTTTTGGTGCAGAGACAGGTCGGCTCCCCACTTCAAAACGTAAGTTAGGAATATCGCCACCGCAGTATTCCTGCAGTAAGCGAGTAATATTGTTCAGATACTTATCACGCACCCAGTCCAACACAAAGCGGTTTGGCGCGAATAGAGTGAGAGTATTGTCATTGAGCTCCGCTTGTAGCGGACGAACCCACATGCTGAATTCTGTAGCTGGTAGCTCTTCTTGAAGCTGCTGCAAACATTGCAGCCAAAGCGAAGATGACACGGTGCCCCCACTGAGTAATTGAATTATCGGAAAAGACTGGCAATTTTACCTGTTGATAACCAAGATCGCCAGCGATTGATCGACGATCCAGTGAATAAGATCCAAGTTATTCACAATTATTTCTGCAAACTTGATGAGATCAACACACCTTGCCCCAAATTTGCCCACACAACGATCCACAATTGGGCAAAATTCACAAGATCGAGCGATTGGTGATAAGTCTGTGTATTATTTTATTCCCAATGCTGATTTTGTCGATCATTTCGCTAGGTTCAGTTCGCATTTTCGTCACATTTAACATTCTTCTTCTATTATCTAATAACTCACAGGTCTAGGTTATTGCTCTTGGTTATTTATTTAATTGAGCTAACTAACAGTAGTATTTCCAACCATAAAATTATGGAGATGTATTATGAAAAACTGGATTAAGGTTGCCGTTGCAGCCATTGCACTGTCGGCAGCAACCGTACAAGCCGCTACTGAAGTCAAAGTTGGTATGTCAGGTCGCTACTTCCCGTTTACTTTTGTAAAGCAAGACAAGCTACAAGGCTTTGAAGTCGACATGTGGGATGAAATCGGTAAACGTAACGATTACAAAATCGAATACGTAACAGCCAACTTCTCTGGTTTATTTGGTCTTTTAGAAACTGGTCGTATCGATACGATCTCCAACCAAATCACCATGACTGATGAGCGTAAAGCTAAATACCTATTTGCTGACCCTTACGTTGTAGATGGCGCACAAATTACCGTGCGTAAAGGCAACGACAGCATCAAAGGTGTTGACGATCTTGCGGGCAAAACCGTTGCGGTGAACCTAGGCTCTAACTTTGAGCAACTGCTGCGTCAATACGACAAAGACGGCAAGATCAACATTAAAACGTACGACACAGGTATCGAACATGACGTGGCGCTCGGTCGTGCAGACGCGTTTGTAATGGATCGTCTTTCTGCGTTAGAGCTGATTAAGAAAACTGGCCTTCCTCTGGAATTGGCAGGCGAACCGTTTGAGACCATTCAAAACGCATGGCCTTTCGTTGAAAACGAGAAAGGTCGTAAGCTGCAAGAAGAAGTAAACAAAGCACTGGCTGAGATGCGCGCAGATGGTACAGTAGAGAAAATTTCCGTGAAGTGGTTTGGCGCTGACATCACGAAATAAGAACTCTTTGTACTTTAGGCCGCAAAGTGGTATCACTCTCGGACTAAAATAAACTTACGTAAAGGTGGAACTTGTTTTCCACCTTTTCTTTTCTCTAGCCTTTAGGTAAGCCGTATGGGATTTGACTTTAATTACATGTTGGAACTGCTGCCGATATTGCTGAAATATCTTGGCACAACCATGGAAATGGCGACATGGGGATTGGTGTTTTCGCTGATTTTATCCGTCATTTTAGCCAATATTCGCGTATTTAAACTGCCAGTTCTGGATCAATTAAGCCAACTGTACATCAGCTTCTTCCGTGGCACCCCACTGTTGGTTCAGCTTTTCCTGCTCTATTACGGCTTACCGCAAATTTTTCCATTGATGGTCGGTATCGACGCCTTTTCAGCAGCGGTTATCGGTTTAACGCTGCACTTTGCCGCTTATATGGCGGAAAGTATTCGTGCCGCCATTATTGGCATTGATCGCAGCCAAATGGAAGCGAGCTTATCGGTCGGTATGACGACATCCCAAGCAATGCGCCGAGTGATTCTACCTCAAGCAACGCGTGTCGCACTGCCTTCATTGATGAACTATTTCATCGATATGATCAAGTCAACGTCTCTTGCTTTCACGCTTGGTGTGGCCGAAATCATGGCGAAAGCACAGATGGAAGCCTCATCAAGTTTCCGTTTCTTTGAAGCTTTCCTTGCGGTTGCTCTTATTTACTGGGGCGTGGTGGTGATTCTGACTCGCGTACAAATCTGGGCAGAAGCAAAACTGAATAAGGCGTACGTACGATGATTAAGTTAGAAAATATTCACAAACGTTTTGGTGAGACTGAAGTGCTGAAAGGCATCGACCTCGATATTAAGCAAGGTGAGATCATCGTGATTATCGGCTCAAGTGGTACGGGTAAATCAACCTTGCTGCGTACGGTGAACTTTCTAGAACAAGCAGATGAAGGTCGTATCACGATAGATGACATCTCCGTTGATACTCAAAAACACACTAAAGCCGAAGTATTAGCGCTGCGTCGTCGAACTGGCTTTGTGTTCCAAAACTATGCCCTGTTTGCCCACATGAATGCGCGCCAGAACATTGCCGAAGGTCTAGTGACCGTTCGAGGTTGGAAAAAAGCCGATGCTCTCAAACGAGCGCAACAAATTCTGGATGACATCGGTCTTGGGGATAAAGGCGATAGTTATCCAGCGGCATTGTCTGGCGGCCAACAACAACGTGTGGGTATCGGCCGAGCGATGGCGCTACAACCAGAACTGCTGTTGTTTGACGAACCAACTTCTGCGCTGGATCCTGAATGGGTCGGTGAAGTTCTCTCATTAATGAAGAAGTTAGCTAATCAGCATCAAACCATGCTGGTGGTGACGCACGAGATGCAATTCGCGAAAGAAGTCGCTGATAGAGTGATCTTCATGGCGGAAGGCAATATCGTTGAGCAAGGTTCTCCACAGGATATCTTCGATAATCCACAAGATCCTCGTTTGAAAAAATTCCTTAACCAAGTAGGAATAGAGTAACGATCAAGCATCAGGATCGATTGATCCTTGAGATTTTACTCACACTACGTATAATCGCCCGGCCGGAATTTCGTACTCATTGAGTCATTGACACATTATGTGAGTGTGATTACAATTCCGCCTCTTTGTTGAGAGGCGTCGGTTGTCCTTCTCTATATAAAGAGCTTCTTTATATAAGAAAGCAAATACCCACGCCGGGTTTAACAAGAACCTAAAACTACTGATCAGTAAAGGTAATTATCATGAAACGCACTTTTCAACCTACAGTTCTAAAGCGCAAGCGTACTCACGGCTTCCGTGCTCGCATGGCAACTAAGAACGGTCGTAAAGTTATCAACGCACGTCGTGCAAAAGGCCGTGCGCGCCTATCAAAATAATCGCTAGTTTATTTTGAACACGTACGCGTTTAATCGGGAGTTACGTTTGTTAACTCCCGAGCATTATCAAAACGTCTTCCAGCAAGCTCATCGAGCTGGCTCGCCTCATTTCACCATCATTGCTCGCAATAACAAACTTTCTCACCCACGATTAGGTTTAGCGGTTCCCAAAAAGCAAATCAAAACGGCTGTCGGTCGTAACCGATTTAAGCGTTTGGCTCGTGAAAGCTTTCGTAACAATCAACATCAGCTTCCAAACAAAGATTTTGTTGTGATTGCGAAGAAAAGCGCGCAAGATTTAAGCAATGAGGAAATTTTTAAGTTGTTTGATAAGCTATGGCAACGCCTGTCTCGCCCTTCACGTGGATAGCCATTGGGCTCGTTTATCTGTATCGCTGGTTTATCAGCCCTTTGATTGGTCCTCGTTGCCGGTTCACACCAACCTGTTCCACTTACGCGCTAGAAGCTTTGAGAGCTCACGGTTTTGTAAAAGGATGTTGGTTATCAGGCAAACGTCTATTAAAATGCCACCCTTTGAATGAAGGGGGGTATGACCCCGTTCCACCAGTCCAAAAACAAGACAGAGATAACTAACGATGGATTCTCAACGTAATATCCTGCTCATCGGTTTGGCCCTGGTTTCTTTTTTGCTGTTTCAACAATGGCAAGTTGCAAAGAATCCAGAACCTCAAGCAGTTGAACAGGCTCAATCAAGCAGCACTCTACCTGCACCATCTTTTGCTGATGAACTTGACCCAGTTCCTGGTCAACAGCAAGCTTCTGCAAAAACTATCACAGTAACGACTGATGTTTTAACTCTGTCGATCGACACCGTTGGTGGCGATGTGGTACATGCCAACCTTAACGAATACTCTGCTGAGTTAGATTCATCAGATTCCTTTGTTCTGCTTAAAGACGCTCAAGGTCACCAATTTATCGCTCAAAGCGGTCTAGTGGGCCCTCAAGGTATCGACTTGAGCAGCACAAATCGCCCTCACTACAACGTAAGTGCAGACAGCTTCACAATGGCTGACGGTCAAGATGAACTTCGCGTTCCGATGACATTCACTGCAAACGGCATCGAATACACCAAAACTTACATCTTTAAACGCGGCAGCTACGCGCTTAATGTTGAATACGATGTAGTGAACAACTCAGGCAACAACGCAACATTTGGTATGTACGCTCACCTACGTCAAAACCTAATGGACGATGGTGGTAGCATCACAATGCCTACTTACCGTGGTGGCGCATACTCAACAGAAGATACGCGTTACAAGAAGTACAGCTTTGATGATATGCAGGATCGCAACCTGTCTCTTAACCTAGCCGATGGCCAAGGTTGGGCAGCAATGATTCAGCACTACTTTGCCGCAGCTTGGATCCCACGTAACGAACCAGGTACTAACCTATACACTCGTGTAATTGGCAACCTCGGCGACATCGGCGTTCGTATGCCGAACAAAACTATCGCAACAGGCGATCAGGCTAAGTTTGAAGCAACACTTTGGGTTGGTCCAAAACTGCAAGATGAAATGGCAGAAGTGGCACCTAACCTAGACCTAGTAGTGGACTACGGCTGGTTATGGTTCATTGCGAAGCCTCTTCATATGTTGCTTTCATTCATCCAGAGCTTTGTTGGCAACTGGGGTGTGGCAATCATCTGTCTGACCTTCATCGTTCGTGGTGCAATGTACCCACTAACAAAAGCGCAATACACGTCTATGGCGAAAATGCGCATGCTACAGCCTAAGCTGCAAGCAATGCGTGAGCGTATCGGTGATGACCGTCAGCGCATGAGCCAAGAAATGATGGAACTGTACAAGAAAGAGAAAGTGAACCCACTAGGTGGCTGTTTACCTCTTATCCTACAGATGCCTATCTTCATCGCGCTTTACTGGGCACTAATGGAATCGGTTGAGCTACGTCACTCTCCATTCTTCGGTTGGATTCATGACCTTTCAGCGCAGGACCCTTACTACATCCTGCCTCTACTGATGGGTGCGTCAATGTTCCTAATCCAGAAGATGAGCCCGACAACAGTAACGGATCCAATGCAGCAGAAGATCATGACCTTTATGCCGGTTATGTTTACCTTCTTCTTCTTGTTCTTCCCATCAGGTCTCGTTCTGTACTGGTTGGTGTCAAACATCGTAACGCTTATCCAGCAAACTCTGATCTACAAAGGATTAGAGAAAAAAGGCTTACACAGCAAGTAACCTTTTAGGAAATGATTGAGAAAGGCGGCCAAAAGGTCGCCTTTTTGTTTTTGGCTGATTACAATTCAGCTAATTAATTGTGATGGCTCCCTAGGTATCTTCCCTATAGCCCAGCTCAAAAGGCAAAATTATGACTACAGATACGATTGTCGCTCAAGCGACCGCGCCTGGTCGTGGCGGTGTCGGTATTATTCGAGTTTCTGGCCCTAAAGCCAACCAAGTGGCGTTAGAAGTCACTGGCAAAACACTAAAGCCCCGCTACGCAGAGTACCTGCCGTTTAAGTCAGAAGATGGCACTGTGCTTGATCAGGGCATCGCACTGTACTTCCCTAACCCGCACTCATTTACAGGTGAAGACGTACTTGAGCTGCAAGGCCATGGCGGCCCTGTCGTGATGGATATGCTGATAAAACGCATTCTAGGTATAGATGGTATTCGAGCTGCTCGCCCTGGTGAGTTCTCTGAACGCGCATTTCTGAACGATAAACTCGACCTAGCTCAAGCCGAAGCGATTGCAGACCTCATTGATGCCAGTTCTGAAGAAGCAGCAAAATCGGCGCTGCAATCCTTACAGGGCGCATTTTCAGGCCGCATTAATACCTTAGTTGAGTCGCTGATTCATTTGCGTATCTATGTTGAAGCAGCCATCGACTTCCCTGAAGAAGAGATCGACTTTTTGGCCGACGGTAAAGTGGCTGGTGACCTACAAGCCATCATCGACAACCTAGATGCGGTGCGCAAAGAAGCTAACCAAGGCGCTATTATGCGTGAAGGGATGAAAGTCGTGATTGCGGGTCGTCCAAATGCGGGCAAATCAAGCCTACTGAACGCGCTATCGGGTAAAGAATCTGCAATCGTAACCGACATCGCAGGAACCACGCGTGATGTACTGCGTGAGCATATCCATATTGATGGCATGCCACTACACATCATTGATACAGCAGGTTTGCGTGATGCTTCCGATGAAGTAGAGAAAATCGGTATCGAACGCGCGTGGGATGAAATAGCCCAAGCAGACCGCGTGTTGTTCATGGTGGATGGCACGACAACCGATGCCACCGATCCGAAAGATATCTGGCCAGATTTTGTGGATCGCCTACCAGACAACATTGGTATAACTGTGATCCGTAATAAAGCGGATCAAACGGGTGAAGATATGGGGATCTGCCACGTCAATAACCCTACCCTTATCCGTTTGTCAGCGAAGACTGGTGCAGGGGTTGAAGCTCTGCGCGATCATCTCAAGGAGTGTATGGGCTTCTCTGGCAACAGTGAAGGTGGGTTTATGGCTCGTCGTCGTCATCTCGATGCATTAGAACGTGCCGCACAGCACCTTCAAATAGGCCAGGAGCAGCTTGAAGGCTATATGGCTGGTGAAATATTGGCTGAAGAGCTACGCATCACCCAACAACATCTCAATGAGATTACCGGTGAGTTCAGTTCTGACGACTTACTGGGACGAATCTTCTCTTCATTCTGTATCGGGAAGTAAATAATCGAACGCGCGGTGCTGAGCTTAACTCACACCGCGTTTCTTTTTGTACGGCAAGCCATCCATGAGCTTTAGCCGTCGCATTCAATAAGGAAGAAGTATGATCCACATTATTACAGGCAGCACGTTAGGTGGCGCAGAATACGTAGGGGATCACCTGAGTGATCTACTCAACGAGAATGGATTTGAAACAACGATCCACAACCAGCCTTCCCTCAGTGATATCGAAAATCAAGGTACGTGGTTGGTGATCACCTCTACACATGGAGCTGGTGAGTATCCTGATAATATCCAACCTTTTATCGCAGCATTACAAAATACACCGCCAAAAATGACTGATGTAAAATTTGCGGTGATTGCGATTGGTGACTCTAGCTACGATACGTTCTGTGCCGCTGGTCAACACGCTTATGATTTATTAGAGGATATTGGTGCAACCCCTCTCGCAGATTGCTTTAAAATCGATGTACTGAGCCATGATGTACCAGAAGACGCCGCAGAGATGTGGTTAAAAGAGAATATCGAACGTTTTTAAACTCACGACTTTCCCTTCAACAGAGTCGAAATTCGGCTCTGTTTTCTCCCATGTGAATAACTCCCACCAAATTATTTTGTTTAACCGCTCAAAAACCAACCAAACAGACTGTGGATAACTACAATAAGATCCAGTGATTTTCCTTTAGTTATCCCAATAACAACTTTGATCAATTTCACCCCCTGTGTATAACCACCACTTTTGATCCCAGGTAATCCTCGATCTGATCCAATCATGATCACAAGATATGATCCAAAGAAGATCCATGATCTTGTTGATCATTTTTAGGTTATCCACAGAAACGGTCGATCCTAATAATAGATCTAATAAAAGATCATATATATAGATCTTATATATATTTATCTTGAAGCTTAAAACGGATAAAACGAGAAAACGTTTTTCTCTCTGGCATAAAGCAGGTAAAATACGGCTCCTTTATCTGTCCATTAAATCCCTTTGAATACCTGAGGTCAGTTCATGCTTTATCACGAAAACTTTGACGTCATTGTTGTCGGTGGCGGACACGCAGGAACGGAAGCCGCGCTCGCATCTGCACGCACAGGACAAAAAACGCTTCTCCTTACCCATAACATCGATACATTAGGCCAGATGTCTTGTAATCCGGCGATCGGTGGTATTGGTAAAGGTCACTTAGTAAAAGAAGTAGATGCTATGGGCGGTTTGATGGCTGAAGCCATCGACCATGCAGGTATTCAGTTTCGTACACTAAATGCCTCCAAAGGTCCTGCAGTACGAGCAACTCGAGCTCAAGCCGATCGCGCTCTGTACAAAGCGTACGTTCGTAATGCATTAGAAAATGCGCCTAACTTAACGTTGTTCCAGCAATCAGTTGATGATCTGATTGTTGAACAAGATCGCGCAGTTGGTGTGGTAACTCAAATGGGACTTCGCTTCCATGCGAAAGCCGTTGTGCTAACCGTGGGTACCTTCCTTGGTGGTAAGATCCACATAGGTATGGAAAGCTCGTCTGGTGGTCGTGCCGGGGATCCACCATCGATCGCATTAGCGGATCGACTGCGTGAACTGCCGTTCCGTGTGGATCGTTTAAAAACAGGTACTCCACCGCGCATTGATGCTCGTACTGTTGATTTTTCAGTGCTAGAAGCTCAGCACGGTGATAACCCAACGCCTGTATTCTCGTTCATGGGCAAACGTGAACAGCATCCGCGTCAGATTCCATGTTTCATCACCCACACCAATGAACAAACTCACGATGTGATCCGCAGTAACTTGGATCGCAGTCCAATGTACGCAGGTGTGATTGAAGGTATTGGTCCTCGTTACTGTCCGTCTATTGAAGACAAAGTGATGCGTTTCGCTGACAAAAACAGCCACCAAATCTTCATTGAGCCAGAAGGCCTAACCACGCACGAGTTATACCCTAATGGTATCTCGACCAGCTTGCCATTTGATGTGCAAGTACAAATCGTGCGCTCAATGAAAGGGTTTGAAAATGCACACATCGTTCGCCCAGGTTATGCGATTGAATACGATTTCTTCGATCCACGTGATTTGAAGCAAACGTACGAGACGAAGTTCATCCATGGTTTGTTCTTTGCTGGCCAGATTAATGGTACGACTGGCTACGAAGAAGCCGCAGCGCAAGGCTTGATGGCGGGCCTAAACGCAAGCTTGTTTAGCCAAGACAAAGAAGGCTGGAGCCCACGTCGTGACCAAGCTTACATGGGCGTGTTGATTGATGACTTATCGACCATGGGTACCAAAGAGCCGTACCGCATGTTCACTTCTCGTGCGGAATACCGCCTGCTACTTCGTGAAGATAACGCCGATTTACGTTTAACGGAAAAAGCGCGCGAGCTAGGCTTGATTGATGATGTTCGTTGGGCTCGCTTTAACGAGAAAATCAACAATATGGAAACGGAGCGTCAGCGTTTGAAAGCAACGTGGATGAATCCGAAGTCAGAGGGTGTTGATGAGTTGAACAAGCTGCTGAAAACCCCAATGGCCCGTGAAGCGAGTGGTGAGGATCTTCTGCGTCGTCCAGAGATCACTTATTCGCAACTGACGCAACTTGAAGCGTTTGCTCCTGCTCTTGAAGATCAGCAAGCGGCTGAGCAAGTTGAAATTCAAGTGAAATACGATGGTTACATCAAGCGTCAGCAGGAAGAGATCGAAAAATCACTGCGTCACGAAAATACCAAGTTACCTGCTGATTTGGATTACCGCGATGTAAAAGGTTTATCAAACGAAGTCGTTGCTAAACTGAGCGAGGCCAAACCAGAGAGCATCGGTATTGCATCACGCATTTCTGGTATTACGCCTGCTGCAATTTCTATTCTACTTGTTCACTTGAAAAAGCATGGTTTGCTGAAGAAAGGTGAGGAAGAATAATGAGCGCATTGCGAACAAAGCTGGATTCACTGATCGCGAAAACCGATTTGGAAGTGTCAGAACAGCAACGAGAGCAGTTAGTTGGTTATGTCGAACTGCTCGACAAATGGAACAAAGCGTACAATTTAACATCGGTACGTGATCCGCTTGATATGTTAGTGAAACATATTCTTGATAGTATCGTTGTAAGCGCACACCTGCCCGGTGAGCGCTTCATTGATGTTGGTACTGGTCCGGGGTTACCGGGCATCCCTTTGGCAATCATGAACCCTGAGAAAACCTTCTTTTTGCTCGACAGTCTTGGCAAACGCATCCGTTTTATCAAGCAAGTTGTGCACACATTAGGGCTGAAAAACGTGACACCAATTCAAAGTCGTGTCGAAGAATTCCAACCTGAAGAAAAATTTGATGGCGTTTTGAGTCGAGCTTTTGCTTCAATGATAGACATGGTGGAATGGTGCCACCATTTGCCGAAACAAGAGCACGGGGTGTTTCTAGCGCTGAAAGGACAGCACCCTAAAGATGAAATGGATCAGCTTCCTGAATGGTGCAGTGTGACAGAGATCATATCTTTGGCTGTTCCTGAGTTGGAAGGTGATCGTCATCTAGTAATCTTATCGCGCAAGGAAAATTAGCGAGGTAATCGTGGGTAAAATTGTAGCAATCGCCAACCAGAAAGGTGGGGTCGGCAAAACAACAACGTGCATTAACTTAGCGGCTTCGATGGCGGCAACAAAGCGCAAGGTTTTGGTGATCGATCTCGACCCGCAAGGCAATGCTACGATGGCCAGTGGCGTGGATAAGTATATGGTCGACGCCACCGCATACGATCTTTTGGTTGAAGATACACCGTTCGATCAAGTCGTTTGTACCCAAACAACAGGGAAGTATGATTTGATCGCGGCGAACGGAGACGTAACCGCGGCAGAAATCAAATTGATGGAAGTTTTCGCTCGTGAAGTGCGTCTAAAAAATGCATTGTCGTCAGTTCGCGATAACTATGATTTCATCTTTATTGATTGTCCTCCTTCTCTAAACCTTCTTACAATCAATGCGATGGCGGCAGCTGACTCTGTGCTGGTGCCGATGCAATGTGAATACTTTGCGTTAGAAGGTTTAACTGCTCTTATGGATACAATCAGCAAGTTAGCGGCTGTTGTGAATGAAAACCTAAAAATCGAAGGTTTATTGCGTACCATGTACGACCCACGCAACCGCTTATCGAATGAAGTATCCGATCAACTTAAAAAACACTTTGGGAATAAAGTTTACCGTACTGTCATTCCGCGTAATGTTCGTTTGGCTGAAGCGCCAAGTCACGGTAAGCCAGCAATGTACTACGATAAGTACTCCGCAGGTGCCAAAGCGTATCTTGCTCTAGCGGGCGAAATGCTCCGCCGCGAAGAAATCCCAGTTTAACTCTAACCTAAGGAATTCAATCCCATGTCTAAGCGTGGTCTCGGAAAAGGACTGGATGCGTTATTGTCGACCAGTTCGTTTGCTCGTGAAAAACAGCATATTGCATCGCATAGCCAAGAATTATCGGCAGACGGTGAGTTAACCGATTTAGCGATTGGTCAATTGCAGCCGGGCGTATACCAACCGCGTAAAGATATGGCGCCTGAAGCGCTAGAAGAACTAGCGGCTTCGATTCAATCACAAGGCATTATTCAACCAATCGTGGTTCGCCAGGTCGAAAATGGTCAGTTTGAGATCATCGCAGGTGAGCGCCGCTGGCGTGCTGCAAGGCAGGCGGGTTTAAAACGCGTGCCGTGTTTGGTGAAAAAAGTTGAAGATCGTGCCGCCATCGCCATGGCGTTGATTGAAAACATTCAACGTGAAGACTTGAATGTGATTGAGGAAGCCCAAGCGCTTGAACGTCTACAAGATGAATTCACGCTGACACATCAGCAAGTGGCCGATGTGATTGGTAAATCAAGAACGACGGTGAGTAACCTATTACGTCTGAATCAGTTGGAAGTTGATGTAAAAGGTCTGGTTGCAGATAAAAAATTGGAAATGGGTCATGCTCGAGCTCTGTTAGCGTTAGAAGGCGAACAGCAAGTCGAAGTAGCTCAACAAGTGGCTAAGAAGCAAATGACTGTTCGCCAAACCGAACAGTTAGTAAAAAAGTGCTTAGCCCCACAAAATGAGCAAAAAGGGCAACAAGAGGATACCGAAGCCGAGCAAATGTCGCATAAATTGAGTCAGCTGCTTGATGCAAAAGTTTCTCTTACCCGTTCTGCAAACGGAAAAGCGAAATTGACGATAAGTCTTGATGAGCCTCACAAATTGGACCAACTAATTGCCAAGCTTGAGGCCTAGATGAGATAATTGATTTAGGTCAATTAATCTAATTAATCGAATTTTGTGCGAAAGTTGTCGTTTTGTAAACAAAACTGTAAGTTTTTGATGCAATCGAATTGCTTTACGTTGAACTGAACGTATAATTTTCGCCAATTTCCCAGCACAGAGAGTTAAGTGCGAAGTGGATATTACTAGAGGTACGAATACATGGTAGCTGCGTTAGCTAGACCAGGACGAGAGCTCGCAAGGCAATTGTTAATGATCCAGTCTGGCGCGGTTATTTTTGTGGCAGCAGGAATGGCGGTAGCCATAAATCCTGACTGGGGATTTTCAGCGCTGATTGGCGGAGGCATTTTTGTTGTTGCCAATGCAGTATTCGCGCTGTGTGCTTTCATGTTTAGTGGAGCTCGCGCTGCCAAGCGCATCGCTGCTTCCTTCTATACGGGTGAAGTACTGAAAATTCTCATCACGGTTGCACTGTTCTATGTTGCCTACATGTATATGCAGGTGGAACTTGTTCCCCTCAAACTAACCTATTTGCTGGTACTAGGTATTAATATCTGTGCACCAGTGCTATTCATTAACAACAAAAAATAGGATGAGTTATGGCTGCGCCAGGTGAAGCGCTAACATCGTCCGGTTACATTGCCCACCACCTTTCTAACCTATCGCTATACAAGTTGGGTTTAGTAGGGTCGGAGACAAGTTTCTGGAACGTACATATCGATAGCCTGTTTTTTTCTTGGTTTACTGGTTTAATTTTCCTCGGAATTTTTTACAAAGTAGCAAAGAGAACAACAGCGGGTGTACCGGGTAAGCTTCAGTGTGCTGTAGAAATGATCGTTGAATTTGTCGCCGATAACGTCAAAGACACGTTCCATGGACGCAACCCACTGATCGCGCCTTTAGCACTGACTATCTTTTGTTGGGTATTTTTGATGAACGTGATGGACTTAGTTCCTATCGACTTCTTACCATACCCAGCAGAGCATTGGCTAGGTATTCCTTACCTTAAGGTTGTACCGTCTGCTGATGTGAATATCACCATGGCTATGGCTCTAGGCGTTTTTGCATTGATGATTTACTACAGCATCAAAGTAAAAGGTCTAGGTGGATTCGCAAAAGAACTTGCACTACATCCATTCAATCACCCACTGATGATTCCGTTTAACCTACTAATTGAAGTGGTATCGCTATTAGCGAAACCTCTATCACTTGGTATGCGTCTATTCGGTAACATGTTCGCGGGTGAGGTTGTATTCATTCTTTGTGCGGCAATGCTACCATGGTACTTACAATGGATGGGTTCACTACCGTGGGCAATCTTCCATATCTTGGTTATTACGATTCAAGCCTTCGTATTCATGATGTTGACAATTGTTTACCTGTCAATGGCACACGAAGATCCTGATCATTAATTTTTTAAAGCTTTTTATTTGGGCACTAAGCCAACAACTATAAATTGGAGATAGTAATGGAAACTTTACTGAGCTTTTCTGCAATCGCCGTAGGTATTATCGTCGGTCTTGCTTCTCTTGGTACAGCGATTGGTTTCGCACTGCTAGGTGGTAAATTCCTAGAAGGTGCTGCACGTCAACCAGAAATGGCTCCTATGCTACAAGTTAAGATGTTCATCATCGCGGGTCTACTTGATGCGGTTCCAATGATCGGTATCGTAATCGCGCTACTATTCACTTTCGCAAACCCATTCGTTGGTCAACTAGGTTAATCACCTTTAACTCGGGACGGGCGATTATCGCTTGTCACTGATTAACACTAAGTCCAAATAGAGGGGTAGCTGTTGTGAACATAAACGCAACTCTGCTAGGTCAAGCAATCTCGTTCGCACTATTTGTGTGGTTCTGCATGAAGTATGTATGGCCACCATTGATGCAAGCGATCGAAGAGCGTCAGAAGAAAATTGCTGATGGTCTTCAAGCAGCAGAACGTGCTGCGAAAGACTTGGATCTAGCACAAGCCAACGCTTCTGATCAATTGAAAGAAGCGAAGCGCACAGCAACTGAGATCATCGAACAAGCGAACAAGCGTAAGTCTCAAATTCTTGATGAAGCTCGCGAGGAAGCTCAGGCAGAACGCCAGAAAATCCTAGCGCAAGCAGAAGCAGAACTTGAAGCTGAACGCAATCGTGCACGCGATGAGCTGCGCAAACAAGTTGCTACTCTGGCTGTAGCTGGTGCTGAGAAAATCCTTGAGCGTTCTATCGATAAAGATGCGCAAAAAGATATTCTCGACAACATTACTGCAAAACTTTAAGTCTGGGGGCGCATATGTCTGATTTGACTACTATCGCACGCCCCTATGCTAAAGCAGCCTTCGACTTTGCTTTAGAGAAAGACCAGTTGGACCAATGGGGCCAAATGTTATCTTTTGCTGCTGAAGTGGCCAAAAACGAACAAATGAACGAACTACTAACGGGTTCGGTTTCTGCTGACAAAATGGCAGAAATTTTTGTTGCAGTTTGCGGCGAACAAGTTGATGCGCACGGTCAAAACCTTTTGAAGGTAATGGCTGAGAATGGTCGTTTAGCGGCCCTTCCTGATGTTTGCACGGAGTTTTTTACTCTGAAAAAAGAACATGAGAAAGAAATTGATGTTGAAGTTATTTCAGCAACAGAGCTTTCTGATGAACAACTTGCAAACATTGGCAGCAAACTTGAAAAGCGTCTTGAACGCAAAGTGAAGCTGAATTGCAGTGTAGATGAGACCCTACTTGGTGGGGTTATTATTCGAGCCGGAGACCTAGTCATCGATGACTCAGCGCGTGGTCGTTTGAACCGCCTGAGCGATGCATTGCAGTCTTAATGGGGATTGGAGCATGCAACTTAATTCCACGGAAATTAGCGATCTGATCAAACAACGTATCGAATCTTTCGAAGTTGTTAGTGAAGCTCGCAACGAGGGTACTATCGTATCGGTAAGCGATGGTATCATCCGCATCCACGGCCTAGCGGACGTGATGCAAGGTGAAATGATTGAATTACCGGGTGGCCGTTATGCACTGGCACTTAACCTTGAGCGTGACTCGGTTGGTGCGGTTGTAATGGGCCCATATGCTGACCTTAAGGAAGGCATGAAAGTTACAGGTACTGGCCGCATTCTTGAAGTGCCAGTTGGTCCAGAACTACTAGGCCGCGTAGTAAACACGCTGGGTGAGCCTATCGATGGTAAAGGTCCAATCGAAGCGAAAATGACTTCGCCTGTAGAAGTGATCGCACCAGGTGTAATCGACCGTAAATCGGTAGACCAACCTGTGCAAACTGGTTATAAGTCAGTTGACTCAATGATCCCAATCGGTCGTGGTCAGCGTGAGCTTATCATCGGTGACCGTCAGATTGGTAAAACAGCACTGGCGATCGACGCGATCATCAACCAGAAAGACTCTGGTATTTTCTCTATCTACGTAGCAATCGGTCAGAAAGCATCGACTATCGCTAACGTTGTTCGCAAACTAGAAGAGCACGGCGCACTACAAAATACTATCGTTGTAGTTGCATCAGCTTCTGAATCTGCAGCGCTTCAATACCTAGCGCCTTACGCAGGTTGTGCGATGGGTGAATACTTCCGCGATCGCGGTGAAGACGCACTGATTGTTTACGATGATCTATCTAAGCAAGCGGTAGCTTACCGTCAGATCTCTCTACTACTTAAACGTCCACCAGGCCGTGAGGCATTCCCAGGTGACGTATTCTACTTACACTCGCGTCTACTAGAGCGTGCAGCTCGTGTAAACGAAGAGTACGTAGAGCGTTTCACTAACGGTGAAGTGAAAGGTAAGACTGGTTCTTTGACTGCTCTTCCTATCATCGAAACTCAAGCAGGTGACGTTTCAGCATTCGTACCGACTAACGTAATCTCGATTACCGATGGTCAGATCTTCCTACAAACTGAGCTATTCAACGCTGGTGTTCGTCCTGCTGTTGACCCTGGTATCTCAGTATCTCGTGTAGGTGGTTCAGCTCAGACGAAAATCATCAAGAAACTATCAGGTGGTATCCGTACAGCACTAGCTGCATACCGTGAACTAGCGGCATTTGCTCAGTTCTCTTCTGACCTTGATGACGCAACGAAGAAACAGTTAGACCATGGTCAAAAAGTTACAGAACTAATGAAGCAGAAGCAGTACGCTCCAATGTCTGTATTTGACCAAGCTCTAACTATCTTCGCGGCAGAGCGCGGTTACCTTGATGATGTAGAACTTAACAAAGTTCTAGATTTCGAGGCGGCTCTACTATCGTACGCTCGCGGTCAATACGCTGAACTAGCAGCTGAGATCGACAAGTCTGGCGCTTACAACGATGAAATCGAAGCTCAGTTGAAGAAACTGACTGACGACTTCAAAGCAACCCAAACTTGGTAATTAGGTCGGTGGCAGTTTCTGCCACCAACTAACGGAGAGTAACGATGGCCGGCGCAAAAGAGATACGTAATAAAATCGGTAGTGTTAAAAGCACTCAGAAAATTACGAAAGCGATGGAAATGGTAGCAGCTTCAAAAATGCGTCGTTCTCAAGATGCAATGGAAGCTTCTCGTCCATACGCTGAAACAATGCGTAAAGTGATCGGTCATGTGGCTAACGCAAACCTAGAGTACCGTCATCCGTACCTAGAAGAGCGTGAAGCTAAACGTGTTGGTTACATCATCGTTTCGACAGACCGTGGTCTGTGTGGTGGTTTGAACATTAACGTGTTCAAAAAAGCCGTTACAGACATGCAAGCATGGAGAGAGAAAGGTGCTGAGATTGAGCTAGCCGTTGTTGGCTCAAAAGCAACAGCTTTCTTTAAACATGGTGGCGCAAAAGTTGCGGCACAGGTTTCTGGTCTTGGAGATAATCCAAGCCTACAAGACCTAATCGGCTCTGTTGGCGTAATGCTGAAGAAATACGATGAAGGTGAACTGGACCGTCTATATGTAGTATTCAACAAGTTTGTAAATACTATGGTTCAGCAACCAACGATCGATCAATTGCTACCTTTGCCTAAATCGGACAGCGAAGAGATGCAGCGTGAGCATTCATGGGACTACATCTATGAGCCTGAACCAAAACCTCTACTGGATACGCTATTAGTGCGTTACGTAGAGTCTCAGGTATACCAAGGTGTGGTTGAGAACCTTGCTTGTGAGCAAGCGGCTCGAATGATTGCGATGAAGGCTGCAACGGATAACGCAACCAGTTTGATTGACGATTTGGAACTTGTGTACAACAAAGCCCGTCAGGCTGCGATTACACAAGAACTATCAGAAATCGTTGGTGGTGCAGCTGCGGTTTAAGCTTAGGTAAAACGAAATAGTTTAGAGGATTAACGATGGCTACAGGTAAGATCGTACAGATCATCGGTGCGGTAGTCGACGTAGAGTTCCCACAGAGCAATGTACCTAGTGTATATGACGCTCTAAACGTAACGGACTCAAAAGAGCGTCTAGTTCTTGAAGTTCAACAACAGCTAGGCGGTGGCGTAGTTCGTTGTATCGTAATGGGTAGCTCTGATGGTTTACGTCGTGGAGTAGAAGTGGTTAACACTGGCGCTCCAATTTCAGTACCAGTAGGTACTAAAACTCTAGGTCGTATCATGAACGTCCTAGGTGACGCGATTGACGAGCGTGGTGAAGTGGGTGCGGAAGAGGTTTACTCTATCCACCGTAGTGCACCAAGCTACGAAGAGCAATCAAACGAAATTGCACTTCTAGAAACGGGCGTTAAAGTAATCGACCTAATTTGTCCATTCGCTAAGGGTGGTAAAATCGGTCTATTCGGTGGTGCAGGTGTCGGTAAGACCGTTAACATGATGGAACTTATCAACAACATCGCACTACAGCACTCAGGTCTATCAGTATTTGCTGGTGTTGGTGAGCGTACTCGTGAAGGTAACGATTTCTACTACGAGATGCAGGAAGCGGGCGTTGTAAACGTTGAGAAGCCTGAAGAATCAAAAGTAGCGATGGTTTACGGTCAGATGAACGAGCCACCAGGTAACCGTCTACGTGTTGCACTGACTGGTCTAACAATGGCAGAGCGTTTCCGTGACGAAGGTCGTGACGTACTACTGTTCATTGATAACATCTACCGTTACACACTTGCAGGTACAGAGGTATCAGCACTACTAGGTCGTATGCCTTCTGCGGTAGGTTACCAGCCAACTCTTGCAGAAGAGATGGGTGTACTCCAGGAGCGTATCACGTCAACGAAATCAGGTTCTATCACGTCTGTACAGGCGGTATACGTACCAGCGGATGACTTGACTGACCCGTCTCCAGCAACAACGTTCGCGCACTTGGATGCAACGGTTGTACTTAACCGTAACATCGCTGCAATGGGTCTATACCCTGCGATCGACCCGCTAGATTCAACATCTCGTATGCTTGATCCACTAGTCGTTGGTCAAGATCACTACGAAGTTGCTCGTGGTGTTCAGCAGACTCTTCAGCGCTACAAAGAGCTGAAAGATATCATTGCTATCCTAGGTATGGACGAGCTATCTGAAGAAGATAAGCAAGTTGTATCTCGTGCACGTAAGATTGAGCGTTTCCTAACTCAGCCTTACCACGTAGCAGAAGTATTTACAGGTGACCCTGGTATTTACGTACCTCTAAAAGAGACTCTACGTGGCTTTAAAGGCCTACTAGCTGGTGAATACGACGACATTCCTGAGCAGGCATTTATGTACTGCGGTAGCATCGACGATGCTATTGAGAATGCGAAGAAGCTATAAGGCTAACTAGGAGGCGATATGGCAGCAATAACCTTTCACCTAGACGTAGTAAGCGCTGAGAAGAAAATCTTCTCTGGTCGTGTTGAAACGTTTCAGGTGACCGGTAGCGAAGGTGAACTTGGTATTTTCCATGGTCACACACCGCTGCTGACCGCTATCAAGCCTGGTATGGTGCGTATTGTGAAACAGCACGGCCACGAAGAAATTATTTATGTTTCTGGTGGTATGGTAGAGATTCAGCCTGGTACAGCGACTGTACTAGCTGATACAGCTATCCGTGGTGAAGAGCTAGACGCAGCGAAGGCAGAAGAAGCCAAACGCCGCGCTGAGGAGCAAATCCAGAATCAGCATGGTGACATGGACTTCGCACAAGCGGCCAGTGAACTGGCTAAAGCCATTGCTCAGCTACGAGTTATCGAGCTGACAAAAAAGCGTCGCTAAGCTCAATTAGCAACGTTGCATGAAAAAAGGCGGCCAATTGGTCGCCTTTTTGATTAATTTTAGTTGGAAATTTACATCCCACCATTAACTAATCCTTCCAAGGTGTTTAAAATAACGCCCAATTAAAATAGAACGTCAATAGGTTATTAATGAAATTCAGTGCTGTGATCCTTGCTGCGGGTAAAGGTACCCGTATGTATTCAAACATGCCTAAAGTGCTACACACTTTGGCAGGGAAGCCAATGGCAAAACATGTGATTGATACATGTACAGGTCTTGGCGCACAAAACATCCACTTAGTATATGGTCACGGTGGTGATCAAATGCAGCAAACGCTAGCAGAAGAGCCTGTAAACTGGGTACTGCAAGCGGAGCAACTAGGTACAGGTCATGCGGTTGATCAAGCGTCTCCGAAGTTTGAAGACGATGAAAAAGTACTGGTGCTTTACGGTGATGTTCCACTGATTTCAGCTGAAACGATTGAAAACCTATTAGATGCACAGCCAACAGGCGGTATTGCGCTACTAACAGTGATTCTAGATAACCCGACAGGCTACGGTCGTATTATCCGTAAGAATGGTCCTGTTGTTGCGATCGTTGAACAAAAAGATGCAACAGAAGAACAAAAACAAATTAAAGAGATCAACACTGGCGTGATGGTTGCGACTGGTGGGGATCTTAAGCGTTGGTTGTCTGGCTTAAACAACAACAACGCACAAGGCGAATACTACCTAACTGACGTTATTGCAGCTGCACACGATGAAGGTCGTGCCGTTGAGGCAGTACACCCAGTCAATGCCATTGAGGTGGAAGGGGTCAATGACCGCGCACAGCTTGCTCGTCTAGAGCGTGCTTTCCAGTCAATGCAAGCTCAGAAACTACTAGAGCAAGGTGTCATGCTACGCGATCCAGCACGCTTTGATTTGCGTGGTGAGTTACAGTGCGGTATGGACTGTGAAATCGACGTGAATGTTATCATCGAAGGTAAAGTTTCACTGGGTGATAACGTGGTTATCGGTGCGGGTTGTGTACTGAAAGATTGTGAAATCGACGACAACACCATCATTCGCCCTTACAGTGTGATTGAAGGTGCAACGGTTGGTGAAGAATGTACGGTTGGTCCATTTACTCGCCTTCGTCCTGGTGCTGAAATGCGTAACGATTCCCATGTGGGTAACTTCGTTGAAGTGAAAAATGCGCGCATCGGAGAAGGTTCAAAAGCGAACCACCTAACTTACTTAGGTGATGCAGAGATCGGCCAACGTACTAACATCGGTGCAGGTACTATCACTTGTAACTACGATGGTGCGAACAAGTTTAAAACCATCATCGGTAATGATGTTTTTGTTGGTTCTGATAGCCAGCTGGTGGCGCCTGTCACTATCGCTGATGGCGCAACCATCGGTGCAGGCACGACACTAACAAAAGATGTTGAAGAAGGTGAGTTAGTAATTACTCGCGTCAAAGAGCGCAAAATTACTGGCTGGCAGCGTCCTGTAAAACAGAAATAAACATTACCTGCACTCACTCTATCGCTATACTGTCAAAGCCGCTCAACAAGAGCGGCTTTGTTGTTTCTAGCTCTGGCTTCATCGTTAGTAGCTAGGAATAGCAATACGTTTTTCGAGCCAACGAACGGCTTGAGATACAAATAGGATGAGCAACAAGTACTCCAAAACGAGGAAGGTATAAATTTCTAGGGGTAAGTACTCATTCACCACCAGCTCATTAGCACGGCGAGTGAGATCGCTTAAACCAATCACGCTGACTAAAGAACTCATCTTGAGAATGTAGACAAATTGATTGCCCAGTGGAGGGAGGATTTGTCGAAACGCTTGGGGAAGAATTACCAAGCGCATCTTTTGCCAATAGCTTAAGCCCAAAGACTCAGCTGCTTCATGCTGGCCACGGCTGATAGCTTGTATCCCACCGCGAAACACTTCCGCCATAAACGCACTCTCAGCGATAGTCAGTGCAATAACACCCGCCCAAAAGTGATTGAGTGAGACATCCAATAGCGTAGGCATGCCGTAATACACCCAAAGTAGTAAGACTAAAACTGGCACTGAACGGATCACCTCGACATAAATACGGTTTATCCACTTCAGAGAGGCAGAGTCCGACAGAGCGGGTAACGCAACGATCAGGCCCAAGCTCATCGCAAATAACATACTGAGGAGTGATACCTGAATGGTGTCATTAAACCCAGCGATTAAAAACTTTAGATTGGTGAGCCCTTGATCCGTCGAAGGGTCAAGTACATACCAGCCCCATTGATAATCTGAACAACCAGTGAGTAATAGCAATGAAAATAGCCATAGAGTTCGAAACGTCACATTTACTCCCTGAATTAACTAAAAAACTTCCTTTGTTGCTGCTATGTTATCAGTAGAGCTCTAATAAAGGTTAATTATTAAACCGTATAAGGTCATTATTTTTAAGGGAATAAAAATGAGAAAGATTTTACTAGTGCTAGGAATGTGTTTGCTTGCTGTGACTCAAGTCGCTCACGCTGAAAGCCGTCTTCAATCCATTTTAGACAATGGCGTACTCCGAGTTGGAACGACGGGAGATTGGAATCCGATGACGATGAAAGACCCCGCGACAAACAGTTATCGTGGCTTCGATATCGATGTAACAACAGAACTTGCTAAAGATCTCGGTGTAAAAGTGGAGTATGTGCCCACGGATTGGAAGACGCTAGTTAATGGCATTACCGCCAACAAATACGATATTACTGGCAGCGCATCTCTGAACATGTCGCGCGCGAAAGTAGCTGGATACAGCCAGCCGTATTTCTACCTTGCCTTTGTACCTGTGGTGCAAAAGAAAGATCTCGCCAAATTTTCTGATTGGGCGGATTTTAATAAACCAGAAGTAAAAGTCGCAGCGACGTTAGGTACGGTACAAGAAAAAATGGTGAAAGAGTTCTTCCCGTCTGCTCAGCATATTGTTATTGAAGCGCCAGCGCGCGACTTCCAAGAACTACTAGCTCGCAGGGCCGATGTATCCGTGACGTCCAATGTGGAAGCAGCGACGTTGGTGGATAAGTTTAAACAGTTGGCGATAGTGCCAGTGACCGCACCGCGTAAACCAACCCCAATTGCTATGTTGTTGCCGCAAGACGATCAAGTATGGATTAATTACATCAATCACTGGGTAGAGTTGAAAAAGACTCAAGGCTTTTTTAAGCAGACTGCCAAGAAATGGGGGTTGAAAAGCTTATAAACAGAAAGAGCCGCATTGCGCGGCTCTTTTTATTATCTGAACGATTAAAGTTCGTCTTCACTCACGACTCGGGCGTTGTCAGGAGTCGTAAAGTGCTTGGATAATTCGCGATTCGACAGAATGTATCCCATCCACAGCCCACCCATACAGATGATGATTGCGATGCCAGTAACCATCTGAGCTTGGCTTGCCATTGCGGCTACCAATGCACTTGAGAAGCTACTTACACAGATTTGCAGGCTGTTTTGCAAACCTGCTGCTGTTGCAGGGCTCTGTTGTGCGCTGGCCAGTGCACGGTTTACCACGATTGGGTACAGTGCGCCGTTAGCAACGGCAATCAAACAGAATGGCGCAAGAATAGGCCAAATCGATGACAGCTCCCACTGTGAAGCAATGAAAATCATTAATGCCGCGACACTAAATAGGCCAATCAGTTGGCGCAGAACCTTTTCATCACCAAATTTTCGAACGCCTACTTTACCTAAGTAGCCACCAGCCATAAACGCGATGGTTTGTGGGATAAAGCTCAAACCAATATCTTTTGCTTCGTAGCCCAGTTGCGCCATGATTTCTGGCATCCCAGTTAGGTAAGCAAAGAATGCAGCTGAAGCCGTCGCAAACATAAACACGTTGCCAAGGTATTTTTTAGAACTCAGCAGCGCTTTGATGTCGGCAGACATACTGGTTTGTTTGATTTCTGCTTTCTCGTCTTTTTGTGCCATGGTCGCAAAGACCAAAAAGACGCCAACTAGTGTTAGCGTAATAAAGATACTGTGCCAGCCGAAGTTATCTGCCAACACAACCCCTAATTGAGGTGCTAGTGCTGGTGATAGCGCGACGAGTGGCATGATTGTCGCAAAAATTTGTTGGCTACTGCTTGAGTAGCGCTTAATGACCATAGCCTGCCAGATCACGGCTGGTGCACACACACCGATAGCTTGGATAAAGCGCAGTGTGAGTAGTTGCCATACTTGATCACAGAAAGCCAAACCGAATGACGCGATAGTAAATAGCACCAACCCGGCTGCGAGTGTATTACGATGGCCAAATTTATCGGATGCCAATCCCCACATTAGTTGGCCAATCGCCATACCAACGAGGAATACCGTTAAAGAGAGCGCAATTTGCTCAGGGCCTGTTGCAAAGTCGATTTCCATCGCTTTGAATGCTGGCAGATACATATCGGTAGCAACGAAGCCAAGCATCGATAATGCTGCCAGATAAATGAGCTGTAGTTTTGAGATTTTCATGATTCAACCAGTCAAATTATTTAATCATTTTTTAATCAACATCAGTTGGCGCCAACCCTGATTTATTTACCTTATTATTCTATTTTTCGATTTTGAGAAAATAAAACGCTAAAATTGTTGGTTATCAATCAAATTTTTTGAAAGGTTAAATCATGTTCTCTAAAGCGTCTTTGGAAATGCTGGATACGGTTGCCCGTTTAGGCAGTTTCACCGCTGCGGCTGAGGTATTGCATAAAGTCCCCTCAGCCATCAGCTATGGAGTAAGGCAGGTCGAGCAAGATTTAGATGTGGTGCTGTTTCGACGTTTACCAAGGAAAGTCGAGCTAACTCCAGCGGGTGAACTTTTTATGGCCGAGGCGCGCTCTTTGCTGCGTCAAATGGAAGAGGTGAAAGCACAAACGCGGCGAGCGGCTCAAGGATGGAAAAGCACGTTAAAGCTGACCTTGGATAACGTGGTGAAGTTAGAAAAACTCAAACCTTTGGTGGAAGATTTTTATCGCGAGTTTGAATTTGCTGAATTGCAGATCAATATGGAGGTCTTCAATGGTTCTTGGGAGGCTATAGCACAAGGACGAGCCGATATAGTCGTTGGAGCCACGTCTGCGGTTCCCGTTGGTGGGGATTTTGAAGTCAAAGATATGGGCGTATTAGATTGGGCATTTGTAATGTCACCCGCTCATCCTTGCGTTCGACAACAAGTGCTTACTGAAGAGTTTGTGAGTCAATTTCCGGCGATCTGTCTTGATGATACTTCGAACGTGCTGCCAAAACGCCATACTGGCCATTATCCGCAACAGCGCCGATTATTATTGCCCAATTGGTATAGTGCGATTGAATGTTTAAAAAATGGGGTGGGCGTGGGTTACATGCCACGTCATATTGCAACACCCTTAATCAATGATGGTGTACTGGTGGAGAAGGTCATGCCGGATGATAAACCGCTCAGTCACTGCTGCTTAGTATGGCGCAAAGATGATAATCATAAATTGATCCAGTGGATGGTGGACTATCTTGGGTCGCCTAATCAGCTACATAAAGATTGGTTACAGTCATAAAAAACACCTCGCATTAGCGAGGTGTTTTCATTGATATGTTTAAAATGTGGCGTTTTATGACAAGAAAAACTTATACGATGGGTTGTCTGTCTCGTCTTTGCATTGATAGCCAAGTTCACGTAAATGTGCAGAAAACTGAGCTAAATCGCTTTCATCTAACTCGAAACCACATAAAACACGTCCGTAGTCAGCGCCGTGGTTACGGTAGTTGAACAAGCTGATATTCCAATGAGTACCGAGTGTGCTTAAGAACTTGAGTAGCGCTCCCGGATATTCTGGGAATTCAAAGCTGTAGAGGCGCTCTTTAAGCGGCTTAGACGGCTTACCACCAATCATGTAGCGCACGTGCAGCTTCGCCATTTCATCATCAGACAAATCAACCACTGGGTAGCCACCATCACGTAAGTCGTGAATGATATGTTCTAGCTCTTCCTGACCGCCTTGCAAACGCACACCGACAAAGATATTTGCCAATGCGTCATCGTTGTAGCGGTAGTTAAACTCCGTTACGGCGCGGCCGCCAATGAGGTTACAGAACTCAAAGAAGGCACCTTGACGCTCAGGAATGGTGACGGCAAGCAAACCTTCACGTTTCTCACCAAGCTCGCAACGCTCAGAAACATAACGTAAGCCATGGAAGTTAGTGTTGGCACCAGACAGCACAGTACCTAAATTCTTACCTTGCAGTTTGTTTTGCTCAGCAAACTTCTTCAAACCCGCCAGAGCAAGCGCGCCAGAAGGCTCTGCAATCGCACGGGTGTCTTCAAAGATGTCTTTTACTGCTGCGCAGATTTCATCGCTAGAGACGGCAATATGGCCATCAATGTACTTTTGGCATAGACGGAAAGTCTCTTCGCCAATGCGTTTTACAGCGACGCCATCGGCAAACATGCTGACTTGGTCTAGTACTACTGGCTCACCAGCATCCAAAGCAGCTTTGAGGCATGACGAATCTTCTGGCTCAACTGCAATCACTTTGATTTCTGGCATGAGCTGCTTCACAAGTACCGCAACACCCGCAGCCAAACCGCCACCACCGACAGGGACGAAAATGTAATCAAGGTGACCATTTTGCTGCAGCATTTCCATGCCTATGGTGCCTTGACCTGCAATCACCAGTGGGTGATCGAAAGGAGGGACAAATGTGTACCCATGCAGATCAGAAAGGCGTTCCGCTTCCGCTTTTGCCTCATCGAAGTTGCTGCCGTGCAGCACTACATTGCCACCGAAGCCACGTACCGCATCGACTTTGATGTCTGGTGTGGTTTTAGGCATCACGATGGTGGTTTTGATGCCTAGCTTAGTACCAGAGAGCGCCATGCCTTGAGCGTGGTTACCTGCCGATGCTGCAATGACACCAGCGGCTTTTTGTGCTTCAGATAAACTCGCCACCATGTTGTATGCACCGCGCAATTTGAACGAGTGTACGGGTTGGCGATCTTCACGCTTGATCTGCACGTTATTCCCGATACGTGCAGATAAACGAGGCATTTCTTGCAGTGGCGTCACTGTTGCTACTTCATAAACAGGTGCGCGAAGGATTTGGCGCAGATAATCTGCGCCAGTTTGGTTCACTTGTTTTTCGGGTTGAGCTTCCATCATTGCTAGCCCTCTAGCTTCGACTTGTCTCGTACTGCACCCTTGTCAGCACTGGTTGCCATACTCGCGTACGCTTTGAGTGCAAATGAAACTTCACGTTGGCGGTCAACTGGTTTCCAGCCTAGTTCGTCTTGTTTTGCACGGCGCTCAGCAAGTTCTTGTTCAGACACTTGGAGTGAAATTGAACGGTTTGGAATATCAATTGCAATCATATCGCCTTCTTTTACCAGGCCAATTGCACCGCCGTTTGCTGCTTCAGGAGAGGCGTGGCCGATAGAAAGACCTGATGTGCCGCCAGAGAAACGGCCGTCAGTCAGAAGTGCACACTCTTTGCCAAGGCCCATCGATTTTAGATAAGTGGTTGGGTAAAGCATTTCTTGCATGCCCGGACCACCTTTAGGGCCTTCGTAACGGATAACAACCACGTCGCCAGCTTTTACTTTGCCGCCTAAGATGCCTTCTACGGCGTCTTCTTGGCTTTCGAAAACTACGGCTGGGCCAGTGAATTTATGAATGCTCTCATCCACACCAGCAGTCTTAACGATACAACCATCTAATGCGATGTTGCCTGATAGAACGGCTAGGCCACCTTCTTGGCTAAAGGCATGATCGATAGTACGAATACAGCCTTCCGCACGGTCGTCATCAAGGCGATCCCAGCGGCAATCTTGTGAGAACGCTTGAGTAGTACGAATTCCCGCAGGACCTGCGCGGTAGAACTTAAGTACTTCTTCGTCTTCAGTTTGGATGATGTCGTATTTCGCCAGCTGCTCTTTCATCGAAAGGCCAAGCACGGTGCGCGCATCATTGTGTAGAAGACCTGCACGATCTAACTCACCAAGAATTGCCATGACGCCACCAGCGCGGTGTACGTCTTCCATGTGATATTTCTGGGTAGATGGTGCCACTTTACATAGGTGTGGTACTTGACGTGATAGGCGATCGATATCTTCCATATCGAAATCCACTTCACCTTCTTGCGCCGCGGCAAGTAGGTGCAGAATGGTGTTGGTTGAACCGCCCATTGCGATGTCCAATGCCATTGCGTTTTCGAACGCATCAAACGTAGCGATGTTGCGCGGCAGTGCTGATTCGTCATCTTGCTCGTAGTAACGACGAGTCAGTTCAACGATACGACGGCCTGCATTAAGGAACAGTTGTTCACGGTCAGCGTGCGTTGCCAGCATAGAACCGTTGCCCGGCTGAGAAAGACCCAGGGCTTCTGTTAGACAGTTCATCGAGTTTGCAGTGAACATGCCTGAACACGATCCACACGTTGGACATGCGCTGCGTTCGATCTGCTCGCTTTGCTCATCAGACACTTTTGGATCCGCGCCTTGGATCATCGCATCTACAAGGTCTAGTTTGATGATCTGATCAGAAAGCTTGGTTTTACCCGCTTCCATTGGACCACCAGAAACAAAGATAACCGGGATGTTGAGACGCATAGATGCCATCAACATTCCCGGAGTGATTTTGTCACAGTTAGAGATACATACCATGGCATCGGCACAGTGCGCGTTGACCATGTACTCCACAGAGTCTGCGATAAGTTCGCGTGAAGGCAGTGAGTACAGCATGCCGCCGTGACCCATTGCGATACCATCATCAACCGCGATGGTGTTGAATTCTTTTGCGATGCCGCCGGCTTTTTCGATTTCACGCGCTACAAGCTGGCCCATGTCTTTCAGGTGTACGTGACCCGGAACAAATTGAGTAAACGAGTTTACAACGGCGATGATTGGTTTACCGAAGTCTTCTTCTTTCACACCCGTTGCACGCCACAGTGCTCGTGCACCCGCCATGTTACGACCATGTGTGGTGGTAGCTGATCTATATTTTGGCATTTCCTAATCCTTCTTACTTCTGTTCTGGGTACACATAGTCTAACCAGCCCCACTTATCTTCCGTGGTGCCGTCAAATAGGCCAAAGTAGGCTGCTTGTAGTTCTTTAGTGATAGGGCCGCGCTTACCAGTGCCCACTTCAATCTTGTCGATGGTTGCCACTGGTACAATCTCAGCCGCAGTACCTGTCATGAAGACTTCATCGGCAAGGTAAAGGGCTTCACGAGCAATGTTCGCTTCACGTACTTCGTAGCCTTTATCGCGTGCAATTGTCATGATCGAGTCACGAGTGATGCCCGGTAGAATCGCGCTAGTTGCTGGTGGTGTGGTGATTACGCCATCTTTGATAACGAAGATGTTTTCACCAGCCCCTTCTGATAGGTAACCATCTACGCTTAGCGCAATACCTTCGTCGTAACCGTGACGACGGGCTTCACCACCAACCAGTAGTGAAGATAGGTAGTTACCGCCTGCTTTAGCCGCAGTTGGGATGGTGTTTGGCGCAGCGCGGTTCCAGCTTGAAATCATCGCGTCGACACCTTTTTCTAGCGCTTCTTCGCCTAAGTAAGAGCCCCAAGGAAATGCTGCAATGATTAGATCCATCTCAGTGCCAACTGGTGGGCATACGCCTAAGCCAACATTACCGACAAAACCCAATGGACGAATGTAAGCGCTGTCGAGTTTGTTTTGGCGCAGCGTTTCGCGGGTCGCTTCCATGATTTCTTCTACAGAGAAAGGGATCGGAAAGCGGTAAATCTTGGCAGAATCTTTTAGACGTTGTGCATGCTCACGGTGACGGAAGACAATTGGGCCTTTTGGTGTGTTGTAACAGCGCACGCCTTCAAACACGGATGTACCATAGTGCATTGCGTGAGTCAGAACGTGAACGTTCGCCTCTGCCCATGGAACCATCTCACCATTAAACCAAATGAAATCTGCAGTTTTCGTTGCCATTTGTTGCCTTCCTTATGCACTTACGTGTTGTTGTAAGTTGTGATTTGGCAGTTCATCGTTGCGGATTTTTAGCACCTCAACCTTACGAACGTCCCACAACTTCTCTATTTGATTGATCAAAAACGAGATTGGTCGATCGCTGTCGACGATGATCTCGACGCTGGCTACTTTGCTTTCGTGGTTTTGCGTAGCAGCGACTTGTTTGATCACGAAGCCTCGGTGACGAATCACACGTAGAACGCGCTCCAACAGTACCGGTTTGTCATCGGCTTTGATGTCGAGTAAATATCTGTCCATGCGATTGTCTCCTATGTATTTTCCAACATATCACTGTTTGATGCGCCAGGTGGCACCAATGGCCACACGTTTTCTTCTTCATCAATCAAAACGTGAAGCATGTAAGAAGTTTCACTCGCTAGCATCTCTTTGAGAGCAGGTTCGACTTCTTCTTTCTTGGTGATGGTTTTGCCCGGGATATCGAACGCTTTTGCTAACATCACGAAATCTGGGTTGTCATCAAGAATGGTTTCACTGTGGCGACCGTCAAAGAACAATGACTGCCATTGGCGAACCATGCCAAGACGTTGGTTATTAAGAAGGACAATCTTCACTGGAATCTGACGACGCTTCAGCGTGCCCAATTCCTGAACGTTCATCATAAATGAACCGTCACCTGTAATAAGGATAGACTGATCATCAGGACGTGCGACTGCAGCACCCATCGCCGCTGGCAAGCCAAAGCCCATGGTGCCAAGGCCAGCAGAAGTGATGAAATTTTGTGGTTCGCGTGGCTGGATATGTTGCGCTGCCCACATCTGGTGCTGACCGACGTCGGTCGAGACAATTGAGCTATCTGGCATCATGTCAGACAGCTGTTTAAGCAATAGCGGTGCGTAGATTAACTCGCCCGGGTGGTCGTAACGCCACTTAAAGCCGCTGCGCAGACTTTCACTGTGATGAACCCACGGTGAGATATCTTGAGTCAGCTCTAGCTGAGGAAGAATGGTGTTGATGTCGCCACGTAATGGTGCGTTGGCGTGGCGCAGTTTATGAATCTCCGCAGCATCAATGTCGATATGAATCACTTTCGCATTTGGTGCAAACGTGTCGAGCTTACCCGTCACACGGTCATCAAAGCGCGCGCCAACCACGATCAATAGATCGGCTTCTTGAACCACTAGGTTAGCGGCTTTGGTGCCGTGCATACCCAACATACCAAGATAGTGAGGATCATGGCGTTCAATGGTACCGAGGCCTTTTAATGTGCTAACTGCAGGCATTGGGTTTAAGCGAAGAAATTCGCGTACTGCATCGGTTGCTTTCGCAAGTTGCACGCCACCACCAACATACAACACTGGGCGAGTAGATGCTGCCAGCACATCTTGCGCACGTTTGATATCTTCAGCGCTGACATCTTCGATTGCTGGTGCTATGTATGGAGGAAGAAGGTCTGTAGGTGCTTGAGCGAGTTGAACGTCTTTGGCGATATCGACAATGACAGGACCCGGACGACCGGTTTTTGCGACCTCAAAGGCTTCGGCAAGTGTCGGAGCTAGATCTTCAATTTCAGTCACGAGATAGCTGTGCTTAGTACAGGCTAGGGACATTCCGATCACATCCATTTCTTGGAATGCATCGGTACCGATATGAGAGCTAGCAACCTGGCCTGTGATGGCAACTAGAGGTACGGAGTCAAGGAAAGCGTCGGCAAGGCCGGTAACAAGGTTAGTGGCTCCTGGGCCGGAAGTTGCCATGCACACAGCAACGTCTTGAGTGGAACGAGCCATCCCGATAGCTGCCATAGCGGCCCCTTGCTCGTGACGGCATAGGATGTGTTCCACCCCACCGTCATACAAAGCATCATAGATTGGCATGATGGCCCCGCCGGGGTAGCCAAAAACGGTTTCGATGCCTTGCTGTCTTAAAGCGGCTACGACAAGTTGTGCACCAGTCATCGTAAACCTCCTTTGCTACGTTGTGGCTCGTAGCGATTGCCATATTTATTGCACTTCATGTGCACTCCCATTCTTCCCGTTAAACTGTCCGAGGGTTAGACAGATGACAACTTGTAGTTGTAAAAAAACCCCCGGACTTTTCAGTGCGGGGGTTTTTTGTAATTTGTGGTTACCTTTCGCCCACAATACCCCGCGCGGTGCCAATAATGACCACGATAATCAGGGCTAGCAGTGCGTTGATATGAGCGAAAAGGTTCATCTGTCTGTCGTTCTTTTTTCGTTAAAAAATGTTGTGTAATGTTCTACGAAATTGTTTGCGTCATTAGTGGTATCACACAATTCCGCTGCATGACAAGCAAAAAGTCATTCTTTTTTCACATTAACTCTCAATTGGGACGCGGTATATAACATAACCAACTAGATAAAACATTTGTTTACAGAGTGTTCAAAAAATTGAGGAACGTATGGGGCTGGCAATCATTCATAGTCGAGCAAGCGTCGGGGTGCAAGCGCCATCGGTTAGTGTAGAAGTTCATATCAGCAACGGCATGCCAGGGTTTACCTTAGTAGGCTTGCCAGAGACAACGGTAAAAGAGTCCAAAGATCGCGTACGCAGTGCGATCATTAATTCTAACTTTCAATTTCCTGCTAAGCGGATCACCGTGAACTTGGCTCCGGCAGATCTACCCAAGGAGGGAGGACGTTTTGATCTTCCTATTGCATTGGGAATTTTGGCCGCTTCGGATCAAATCGCGACAGATAAGCTCAAAAACTACGAATTTGTTGGTGAGTTGGCGCTATCTGGTGGTCTAAGACCTGTAAAAGGTGTGCTGCCTGCTGCGCTGGAAGCCAGTAAGATTCAACGTCATTTGGTCGTCCCACATGTGAATGGCGATCAGGCGGCGCTAGTGGGGAAGGAACAACATAAATCGGCCCAATCATTACTGGAAGTATGTGCCGAGCTTTGTGGTCAACATCGACTGAATCTTTTTCAAACGCCTAAGCGAAAAACGATCGAAAAACATGGTCGAGACTTACAAGATATTATTGGCCAACAACAAGGTAAGCGAGCACTGGAGATTGCTGCCGCTGGAAACCACAACTTACTTTTCCTTGGCCCGCCAGGTACTGGAAAAACGATGTTGGCTTCGCGTTTGTGTGACTTATTACCGGAAATGAGTGACGAAGAAGCAATGGAAACCGCTTCGGTGGCATCGTTGACTCAGAGTGAAATTAATGAGCATAACTGGAAGTCGCGTCCGTTTCGTTCTCCGCATCATTCAAGTTCAATGGCGGCATTAGTCGGCGGTGGCTCGGTACCCAGACCAGGGGAGATCTCTTTAGCCCACAACGGGTTATTGTTTCTCGATGAAATGCCCGAATTTGATCGTAAAGTTCTAGACTCGTTACGCGAACCGCTCGAATCTGGCGAGATCATTATCTCTCGAGCGCAAGGTAAAACACGCTTTCCGGCTCGCTTCCAATTAGTAGGAGCCTTGAACCCAAGCCCGACAGGATATTACGAAGGCAATCAAGCGCGCACCAATCCACAAGCTATTTTGCGCTACCTTGGTCGATTATCTGGACCACTGTTAGATCGCTTTGATATGTCTTTAGAAATCCCAGCTTTGCCCAAAGGGACATTAGCAGAAGGTGGTGATCGCGGTGAGCCGACTGCTATCGTAAAAGCGCGTGTGAGCCATGCGCGTAACAATATGCTAAACCGCAGTGGTAAGGTCAATGCACTGCTAGGTAGTCGAGAAATTGAGGCGTTTTGTCCCTTGCATAAGAGTGATGCTGAGTTTCTTGAAACCGCTTTGCACCGTTTAGGACTCTCGATTCGTGCGTATCATCGTATTATCAAAGTGGCGCGAACAATCGCCGATCTGGATGGGGCGGAGCAAATTGAACGAACGCACTTGGCCGAGGCACTTGGGTATCGAGCGATGGACCGTTTGCTGAAACAGCTTACGGCGCAAGCGGTATAGACAGCAAAGTGTCATCGCAACAAGTGTTGTAAGCACCTTGTTGCGATGAAGGGCGTTAGAAGGTGTAGTTGAGACCAAGCGACAATAGGTACTCTTTCTCCTCATAAAACGTGATATTCGAGTCAGTTTGGCTATAGCCGGCTAAAGAAATGAACGACCAGTCTTGCCAGTCAAATACGTTTTGATATTCGTAGGCCGCAAATAGGCTGATGGTGTCGTCATTTCGTGTTTTAGCAAAAGTTTGGCTAGCTGCTTGATAGTCTTTCCATGCATAACCCGCGGTGAGGGCCAATCGATGACGGTTGATAAATTTAAACCAGCTAATGTCAAATCCGTACGAATCAAATGACTCCGCCTTACCGTCGGCATCTTGATTGATGTAGGTGAAAGCGGGTTGCAACATAGATGTTTGGTTGAGTGGAATGCGATAGTCGCCTTTGACATAGTAAAGGTTAGCATCGCGAGCAAGTGAGCGGTCTGTCACTTCCTCCTGCTCGATGTCTTTATCAGCATAAGCAAGATCAAGGTTGAAGTTCTTATCAATCAACCCTTTGATCTGAAAGCGATACGCATTGCCGTCAACATCCGTCTCTTTACGTGCGGTTCCTACTTGATAAGGGTTGCGCCAAGTTTCGCCTTTGAGTACCGTCGGCAGATAGGAAACATCGAGCACGGTGCCAGATTGTAGCTCGTGTTGATAGCCCAACTGAAAAGCGAGTGTACCTACCGCGACATCTGAGCGTGTGGTACCGGCGTAAACTTGGTGGTTGAGTCGGCTACCAAAGGTGTATGTCACACTCCCTAGCGGTGCAGCGATAACGGAACTGTCACTATCGGCACGCTTATCGAGAGAATCGATGGTGTTACTATTTTCTGTATTGAAATTGGATTCTGATGATATGAATCCGGCATTCAGCGAAATTTCACCGCCAAAACCTGCGGTTTCAGCGAGTTGAGCCTGAGCAGAACTGACGACAAAGGCCAAAGGCAAGAGAAGTAGCCTTGGTTTCATTCGTTATCTCCTTGTTGTCGAATGAGTGGTGCACATATTGGTTGCGGTAACAAATCTGACCATTTCCACGCATGTTCCAATGTGGCAAAGGCGCAGTATAATTACACGCTGTTTTATTCTTCACACATTATCACTGTTGTTTGACTATCATGTTGGCATATTTGTTATTTTTTTTTAACGCTTCTTTTGTGATTCTCAATTCTGCGGTTTGTTCACTCGCAATTTGTGTTATCGCAGTATTTAAAATATTGCTTCCTGGCGTAAAGCTAAAAGCGATAGCGACCGTTTGTGCCAATAAGGTGATGTGGTTATGGGCTACCGTTAATGCGTGCATTCTGGCGGTATCTAACCGTGTTGAGTGGGATGTTCAGGGCGGTGAAGCGCTTAAAAAAGACGGGTGGTATCTGCTGATCAGTAATCATCTCAGTTGGACAGATATTGTTGTGCTTTGCTGCGTGTTTAAAGACCGTATTCCCATGCCGAAGTTTTTCCTCAAGCAACAACTGCTGTATGTGCCTTTCATCGGGATGGCGTGTTGGGCGCTCGACATGCCATTTATGCGTCGCTATTCGCGAGAGTATCTGATCCGCAATCCTCATAAGCGAGGTCAAGATTTAGAAACGACACGTCGCTCGTGCGCTAAATTCAAACACACTCCAACCACAGTGGTTAACTATGTCGAAGGAACCCGATTTACCGAAGAAAAGCAGCGTAAGAGTAAAGCAAACTATCAATATTTGCTGCAACCAAAATCGGGCGGGATTGCGTACACGTTAGCGGCGATGGGGGAACAGTTCGAGAGCATTATCGACGTTACGTTGGCGTACCCAGAAAATACGCATAAACCGTTCAAGGATTTATTGATGGGCCGCATGAGCAAGGTGGTTGTGCGTGTAAATGTGTTACCCGTTGATGAAAGAGTGCTTGGTGATTACTTCAACGATAAGCCCTATAAGCGGCAATTTCAACAATGGCTGAGTGATGTGTGGCAAGAAAAAGATCGGTTACTACAAGAGATTTACAAGTAAACAAAAGGGGAGCGACGTGCTCCCCTTTTGATTGATATCGATGTGCTTATTTTAGTGTCAGCAAGTAGTTCACCAGAGAGAAGTACTCATCCATCGTTTTGATGCTTTGTGCTTGAACTAGGTATTTGTTGTTAACGATAACCGCAGGAACGCCGGTTAGACCGCTGTTTTCAAATTGCTTGTCCATACGGCGAACCATTGAATCAACCGCGAAGCCTTTGAATGCAGAATCGAATTTTTTCGCATCTACACCTTCATCAAGGAAGATTTGACGAAGTTCTTCATCATTACGTGGTGCTTTCTTTAGATTGTGGATGCGGTTAAACATCACTGGCACCATTTTGTCTTCCACTTTTAATGCAACCATCGTTGCGTAGGCTTTGCTCATTGATGGGCCCATGTTGCCACCCATGAAAGAAACGTGGTTTTTTAATAGCTTAGTACCTTCTGGTAACTGCTTTTTCAGTTGCTGGATAACAGGTTCAAAGCTATTACAGTGCGGGCAGTAGAAAGAGAAAAACTCCGTCACAAGAGGTTTTTTTGATGCCTCAAGATCCAATACTTTGTAATGTTCACCTTCTTTGAATTGCGCTGCATGTGCCGACAGGCTTAACATCAGCATAGAAAACAGTGCGAACAGTTTTTTCATCGAAATATCTCCATTTTTGAATTTTTGGCCTGACTTACCACTGAGGCATTAAAGACAGCGGTGCTTCTTCTAAAGCGGCGATCTGCTCTTTAAATGCAAGGACCTGACCTTCCCAGTATTTTGGCTCATTAAACCATGGAAAAGCGAGAGGAAATGCAGGGTCATGCCAACGTTTTGCTAGCCATGCCATATAGTGCACCATTCGTAGACCGCGAAGTGGCTCGATTAGTTTCAATTCTGCAGGATTAAAGTCGCAAAACTCTTGGTAAGCCTCTAAAACAATATCCAACTGCATCAGTTTGTCTTGGCGTTCACCGTTCAATAGCATCCATAAGTCTTGTACTGCAGGGCCGTTACGAGCGTCATCCAAATCAACAAACATAGGGCCATCTCGCCACAAAATATTGCCTGGGTGGCAATCGCCATGCAAACGAATCATATTGAAGCCTTCTTGCCAGTGGCTTTCAATTGATTTGATCAGCATATCCAAGTCATTGAAGAAGCTGTTCTCCAAGTGCATTGGAATCATATTGGCGTTTTGCAGAATCTCTCTTGGTTGATACAGGTATTCTTGTAAGCCGATCGTAGGGCGATGTTGGAACGCTTGGCGGCTGCCGACTTTATGGATGCGGCCAAGGAAACGCCCTACACCTTCGAGCTGATCTAAATTGTCAACCTCGTATTGGCGACCACCCACGCTATCAAACAGCGCAAAAGCATAGCCTTGATAGTGATGCAGGGTTTCACCGTTGATGCGCACAGGTGGTGCGACGGGTATCTCATTGCCAATCAGCTCTAAAGTAAAGTCGTGCTCCTCTTGGATCTGTTCATTGCTCCAACGTTCAGGACGGTAAAACTTGACGACATAACGACGACGCTCTTCGTCAGTAAATTGATAAACACGGTTTTCGTAGCTATTGAGGGGAAGAAAGCCTGATTCTGCGCGAACGCCGATGCTTTCTAACGCGTACCACATAAAGTCTGGGGTAAGGGCGTCAAAGTTAAACATACTTTGGGACATATAAACAAAAAGGCTCATTACTGAGCCTTTTTCCGTTAGTCACTGAAGTAGCACTATAGTTTTTTAATAAAACGGCTTTCTACTTCAATGGTGAATTCGTTGCTCTTATCGGTGAGTATAAACTGAATTGTCGTAATCGCAGAGTTTAGCTTGTCAGGATCGGCACCAAGACTCATTGGCAGGTTTAATACCTCACCTGGCTGGACCTGAATTGTCTGCTTACCATACCAGCTTACATCGGATAGCCCTTCAACATCCAACGAGTACTCTTGCACTTGCTGAGTTTTGTTGATCACTTTGAGGGTGTAGGTGTTTTCTACTTCTCCCGAGCTATTAACGCGGAACAGTTGGTTACGGTCGCGAATAACACTCATGCCGGCTGGGTCTACCGCTGCAATTTGGGCAAAGAAAAGACCGACCATGACGAGTAGTACGGCACCATAGCCTAGCAGCTTCGGACGCATGACTTTGGTACTCTTACCCGATAAGCGATGTTCGGTGGTGTAACTAATTAGGCCTTTCTCGTAGCCCATGCGATCCATGGTGTTGTCACACGCATCAATACAGGCGCCACAGTTGATACATTCATACTGCAAGCCGTCACGAATATCGATACCTGTTGGGCACACCTGCACACACAAATCACAATCAATACAATCACCCAAACCAAGCTGCTTTGGATCGGCTTTACGCGGACGTGGGCCACGTTTTTCCCCACGTTTTGCATCGTAGCCAACGATGAAGGTGTCTTTATCAAACATGGCAGACTGGAAGCGCGCGTAAGGACACATGTGAATACACATGATGGAACGCATCCAACCAGCATTACCATAAGTACAAATGGCAAAGAACATTACCCAAAAGACGGGCCAGAAGTTGGCGTTAAAGGTGAAAAAGTCGATAACCAATTGCTTCATTGGCACGAAGTAGCCAACAAAAGTAAAACCAGTGGCGAGTGCAATGGCAAACCAAGCTATATGTTTGACGGTTTTACGCATCGCTAAATTCGCCGTCAGCTTATTGGAGTCTTGTTTGCGGCGTTTATTGGCACTACCTTCCAGCTTCTCTTCAAACCAGATATACATGAAGGTCCAGACGGTTTGTGGGCAGAGATAGCCACACCAAACCCGACCCAAGAAGGTGGTAATAAAGAACAACCCAAACGCCGCGATCACAAACAGCAAGGCGAGTAGGGTAAGATCTTGTGGGTACAGGGTGGTACCGAAAAAGTTGAACTGCTGGTTGCCAATATCAAGCAAGATCGCTTGACGTTCACCGTAAGGAATCCACGGTATCAAAGCGAAGAGAAGCAGTAAGAACCAACCACCGTAACGACGCAGTTTCTGGTAAGTCCCTTTGCTTTCGCGTACATAGATGCGATTACTTGGGTTGAACCGATCCCCGTTTCCTTTATGGGTTTTGGGATTATAGGTTTTAGGAGTCACATCTTTGATATCGATCTTGTCCTGACTCATGCACTCATCCTTCTTAGGCTTTTATAATGTACGGCGTCATTTCTATTGATGTCGCTCGATGACATTGCTGCTCGTTCCGTCATAAAGATGACCGAACATAATTATTTTAGTAAATACTGATGAACGGCGATTATACAATCAATAACAATTCCGTTTCTTTAACGCAGTCAATGTTTAACAACAAAAATCAGTACAGTTAACCTGATAATTGGCTGAACAGTTATAACCAATTGTGGGACTAAAAACTTTGGTTATAAAAAAGCGACTCACAGAGAGAGTCGCTTAAAGAATACTGGCTGTTGAGCTGGTTATTTGATGATGCCACGAGCGCGTAGGATCGCCGTTTTAAAATCGTCCTCTTGGTCTTTTTTGAGTCCAGGGATCATTTCATCTTTGCTGCTATTACGCATTTTAAGGTGGTAGATCAGTACATCGTCGGTCAGATCTTCTAGCTTTCCTTTATAGCCTGCTTCTTTTGCCAGCTTAACGATGAACTGCAAGAGGTTCAGCTCTTGATCTTTATGCCATTCAGGCTCTAGTAGCTCAAGCAGCTCTTCAATGCGATGACACTTCATTTCTTTCTCCACAGAATTTATAGGTGTAATTAGCAGTAAAGGTACCAAATTGCTTTGCTAAGACCAAATAGGAAAAACGATCTCTTTCACTGTAGTTTGTTCTAAGTCTTTGAAGCTTTATGAGTCGCGTGCAAAGAAAAAAGCGCAGCTGGCGCCGCGCTTTTGATTAAGCTGCTTTGATAACTTTGGCCGGAACACTCGACATCATTGCTGTCTTCTCAACCAATGTCATTGCTGGCGCAACTTGCTTTGCCTTTGGTGCAGTAGTAAAGCCACTGCGGCGGCGCATTGCACTAGTATTAGTGTGTGCGAACCTGACTGTTGTTGGGCGCATTAATTTACCTAACTGTCAGGCATATCCATTGCCGATGTAATGGCCTGAATCATTATGAGCTAGGCTCCAACAAGATTGAAGAATCACTCTTCTGGCTCTCGCCAATCCAGTTAATGAGTCAGGAATACCGATATGCATGCATATCAAGTGTAAGATTAGCATCCTTGTAATAATTGGTCGATAGTTGAGCAATTGAATTGTTTAGATTTTGTCATTTTGTCGCGATGTTCGAGGCAATTTTTGTTTGCTCCCACGATCAGCAGTAGTAGTATGAGATCTCGATGAAGGAGGTGCCTATGTCATTTTTGAAGAAGACACTTGCCAGTTTTGGGATTGGGAGCGCGAAGGTCGACTCAATCTTAAACCAAGACGTGCTATACCCAGGTCAAAGTGTGGATGTGTCGATCCATGTATATGGTGGTGCGACTGAACAAGCGATCGACAACATTGATTTAAAACTCTGTTGCCGCTACATCGCAGAAGCCCCTGATGACCGTGGTGCGCGAGAAGGACACAGCATGCGCCGAGTACCTCAAACTCATGTGCTTGCTAAGTGGAGTCTCCCTTACGCATTTACCATCCATTCCGGCGAAGAGCGTACCTTCGATGTTAAGCTCGATGTGCCTTGGAACACGCCTGTCACCATTGGTGATGCCAAAGTATGGTTAGAAACTGGCTTAGACGTTGCTGCTGCTTTGGATCCGACTGATAAAGACATCCTCACCGTTCGACCTGATCCACTGATGGATGCGGTACTATCTGCATTTGAAGCGCAAGGTTTACGAATTCGCCAGGTGGAATGCGAGGAAGTGAAAGGATTCGATCTACCATTTGTGCAAGAGTTTGAACTGGTGCCAACCGACGGACCTTACCACGGCGTGTGGCGCGAATTAGAATTTGTTGCCCACCGCAGTGAGCAAGAGCTCAAGTTGTGGTTTGAAGTTGACCGCACACGCAAGGGGCAAGGTGGCATGCTCGCGAGCTTACTGGGTAGTGGCAAACTCAAGCGAGAGCTGACCATCCCTGCCACGACTAAGCCAGATCAAGTTGGCGAACTGGTACTCAATTATCTCGATCAAACTACTGCCGTTCATGAGTCTTAATTTAAGCTTACACGTGTAAGCCTAATGTGCCATACTAGAGCAAATTTCAAACTCTAGTATAGGCGCATTGATGTCCGAGCTGCAGAAACCTCAATACAGTCAACGTGAAGAACTGGCCAATACCATCACCCACGGTATAGGGATGATTTTTGGTATTGTTGGCTTGATACTGCTGTTAGTTAAAGCCATAGACCATCAAGCTGACACTTTAACGCTTACCAGTATGGCGATTTATGGTGCGAGTATTATCGTGCTATTTTTGGCCTCGACGCTCTATCATGCGATCCCTCATCCCAAAGCGAAACGTTGGCTAAAAACCTTCGACCACTGTGCTATTTATCTTTTGATAGCAGGCAGCTATACCCCTTTCTTGTTAGTCAGCTTAAGAACACCTCTAGCATTTGGGTTGATGATCGTTATTTGGAGCATTGCGTTGATCGGCATCATCATGAAAGTTGCGTTCGTCTATCGATTTAAAAAGCTTTCTTTGATGACGTATTTGGTGATGGGATGGTTATCGTTGATTGTGATTTATCAGTTGGCGATCAACTTGGATGTCGGCGGACTTACACTGCTTGCCGCTGGTGGAATTGTGTATTCACTGGGCGTGATTTTCTACGTTGCGAAGCGCATTCCCTTTAACCATGCGATTTGGCACGGCTTTGTTTTGGCTGGCTGCGTGTGCCATTTCTTTGCTATTTATTACTTTGTTGAGCCTATCTAGCCGATAGGCTCAACAAAGAATATTAAACACGTATTAGCGAGTTTTTACCTCTAGCACTTTGGCAGAAAACTGGTATTGCTGTGATTGCGGTACAGCCAGTTTTATGCTCTTACCTTGCTCCGCTTGCTGAGGTCGCAGGTAGGTATCCGCCATGCGCTTGATGGATTGCCAAACAGTCACGTTTTCTTTTGCCAGTTGCTGACCAGACATATCAAACACTTGCACCTCAACTTCCACTTGAATGACAGATTGAGAGCTTTGGTTAGTGATTGATGTAGGTAAAATAAGCTCACCGCTTTGATAGCTTGCTGAACCAATCAATACATCCACACCTGAATCTGATAGCTGCATGGTTGGCTTTTTGGCGTTTACCACCACGGTCGTGCCAACGGTTTTCGTTACCACAGGAATTGTCGCAATCGCAGGAGCTGCGATTGTTTCAACTACGCTTGCTGTTGTTTGTGTCTCCGTCGCTTGCTGCGCCGGTTTTTTCATGACGTATTCCCAGGTAAAGTCATCGTTCAACTTCACTTCTCGACCATCGGCTAAAGTGATGACCTCGGCGGCGTATGTGGATGAGGCGGCAAATAGGGTCGCCAGAGTAATCCATGTTTTCATTGTTATACCTTTTAATTAGAGTCTGCTTAGCGGCGCCAAAACGCAGGAAAGAACAGTACAAGAATAGTCAGAATTTCCAAGCGGCCCATTAACATCCCAAAGCTTAAGAGCCATTTGGCAGTATCGGGCAGAGGCGCGAAGTTGCCTGTCGGGCCAATCACACTGCCCATACCAGGGCCAACATTGGCAACGGCGGTGATTGAGCCAGAAATACTGGTCACAGGGTCGAGGCCAAGTGCACTTAAACAACCCGCGATAAAGATAATGGTGATAAAAAACATCAAGCCAAATGCCACCACTGAGCGAACAATATCATCATTCACCGGTCGCTGGTTATAACGCTGTACAAACACCCCTGAAGGGTGAATCAACTTCATCATTTGTTTGTTTAGCAGCGTCATCGCAATTTGGAAGCGGAAGATTTTGATCCCGCCAGACGTTGATCCTGAGCATGCTCCCGCCATCATTAAGAATGCGAAAAGAGTAGTGGGTAATGCGCCCCATGCGGTGAAGTCTTCTAAGCCAAAGCCAGTTGTGGTGACGACAGAGACAATATTAAACATCGACACTCGCAGGGCATCCAAAATGGTGTACCCATCTCGAATCACTAACCAAGCTGAAATCACTAAGCTTGAGAATACGAACAGGTACGCAAATCCTCTAACTTGAGCGTCGTTAACCAACACATCAATACGGCGTTTACGTAATGCGGCGATAAAGAGCAAAAACGGCAAACCACCTAAGAACATAAAGGTAGTGGCCACCCAATGTGCGCCATTAGAGAAGTGGTTCATTGACCCATCAGATGTAGAGTATCCACCCGTCGATAGCGTAGTAAAGGCATGGTTGATTGCTTCGAACAGGTTCATGCCGGTGATCAAGTAGCCCAAAATACATAGGCCCGTTAGCATCAAATAAACCGCTACGATGTTTTTGGCGACCGTTTTCGCTCTTGGACTACTTTTATCCGACCAATCTGATGATTCGGTTTGGAATAGCTTCATACCACCGACATTCAGCATAGGTAACACTGCTACCGCCATCACGATAAAACCAATGCCACCAAGCCATTGTAAAATAGAGCGCCACAGCAATATGCTCGGCGCCATGTTGTCTAGGCCACTGAGCACCGTTGAGCCCGTCGTGGTGATACCCGACATCGTTTCGAAGTAGGCGTCGGTGAAGCTGATGTGGTTGATAAACACAAATGGCAAGGCGGCAAACGCACTCGCGATGGTCCAAACCAAACTGGTGATGAGGAACATATCGCGTACGCTGAGTTTGAACTTGGCGGTTCGACCTATCGTTAGGCAGATGAAGGCGGCAAGGTGCGTGATCACAACGGCTTGGGCGAAATCGAGGAATCCCCCCGTACCGGTAAAGAAAGCGACCAAAGTCGGCACGTACATAAACAGGGCCAGTTTGGATAAAACTAGCCCGATAACAAACAGTACGGGACGTAAGTTGACCATAGGAAAATCCTAGAGGAAGAATGGACTCGGCTGGAATAGCGCTTCGACGTCTGATACGTATTTTTTGTTGACCAGGAACATCACCACATGGTCATCCTGTTCGATGACCGTACGGTCGTGGGCAATAAGAACTTCTTCGCCACGAACGATAGCACCAATGGTGGTCCCAGGTGGAAGTTTTATATCTCCAATCGCACGTCCAACCACTTTAGATGTACTTTCATCACCGTGAGCGACGGCTTCAATCGCTTCCGCAGCGCCGCGGCGAAGTGAGGATACGTTTACGATATCAGCGCGACGAACGTGCGTTAGCAAGGCTGAAATAGTGGCTTGCTGAGGTGAGATTGCTACATCAATTACGCCGCCTTGTACCAGGTCTACATAAGCGCCACGTTGGATCAGCACCATCACTTTTTTAGCGCCCATGCGTTTTGCTAACATTGCAGACATGATGTTGGTTTCATCTTCGTTGGTCAGCGCGATGAAGACGTCGACTTGGTCGATGTTCTCTTCCGAGAGAAGCTCTTGGTCTGCCGCATCACCGCAGAACACGATGGTGTTTTCTAGTTGCTCAGAGAGCTTTTCTGCACGCTGGTAGTTACGCTCAATCAGCTTCACGCTGTAAGTTTGCTCTAGGCGTTTAGCCAAGCTTGCGCCGATGTTACCCCCGCCAACAATCATGATGCGGCGGTACGGTTTTTCTAGACGCTGAAGCTCACTCATCACTGAGCGAATATGATTACTTGCTGCAACGAAGAACACTTCATCGTCGGCTTCAATAATCGTGGTGCCTTGTGGGCGAATCGGGCGACCCTGGCGGAAAATAGCCGCCACACGGGTATCGATGTGCGGCATGTGCTCACGCAAAGCAGACAGCGCATTACCCACCAGCGGGCCACCATAGTAGGCTTTCACCGCCACTAGGCTGACTTTCTGTTCAGCAAAGCTCACCACTTGCAGCGCGCCTGGGTATTGGATCAGACGTTCGATGTAGCTCGTGACGAGTTCTTCTGGTGCGATAAGGTGATCAACAGGAATAGCGCCAGATTTAAACAGGGCTTCTTTTTCTGCCAAGTATTCTGGAGAGCGAATACGTGCAACGCGGTTTGGGGTATTGAATAGAGTGAACGCGACCTGACAGGCAGCCATGTTGGTTTCATCAGTGTTGGTTACTGCGACGAGCATATCGGCGTCTTGCGCGCCAGCTTCATGCAGCACGTCTGGGTGGCTCGCATGGCCATTGACCACACGCAGGTCGTATTTGTCCTGCAATTCACGCAGTCGGTCGGCATTATTGTCGACGATGGTGATGTCGTTGTTTTCACCCACTAGGTTTTCTGCCAGTGTGCCGCCAACCTGACCTGCACCAAGAATAATGATCTTCATACTCTTTTCTCGTATCTGAAAAAGGCGATTGAAATCACTTCAATCGCCCTATTTAGCATGCTGTTACGCGTGTGTTTTAGTTAGCACTGCGTAGTAGAAACCATCCATATCTTCTTCGCCTGGTAGAATTTGACGACCAGGCTGGTCGGGATCAGAATCCAGCAGTTGCGCATCCGCGGTACGTGCTAAAAACGCTTTTACTTGCTCCACGTTTTCTTGCGGTGTGATTGAACAAGTCGCGTAAACCATGGTGCCGCCGGGCTTCAGTTGCGTCCACATGGCATCAAAAATTTCACTTTGCAGCTCTGCTAATGCGGTGATGTCGTCTGCACGACGTAGCCATTTGATGTCTGGGTGACGACGAATCACGCCAGTCGCAGAACATGGGGCATCCAGCAAAATGCGATCAAATTGCTCGCCTTGCCACCATTCTTGTGGATTACGCGCATCACCGCAAACCACTTTTGCCTGAAGGTTGAGACGCTTCAGGTTTTCATGCACACGTTTCAAGCGTGTGTCGTCGCAGTCAATCGCGACCACTTCACTGCCTGACGTGCGCTCTAGAATGTGCGCCGTCTTGCCACCTGGCGCTGCACAGCAATCTAAAATCAGTTCGCCGTCTTGTGGTTTTAGATAGTTGATCGAGAGCTGCGCCGCCGCATCTTGGACCGAAACCCAACCTTTTTCAAAACCAGGTAGCTTCATCACGTCACATGGTGCGGCCAATTTTATGGCGTCCATTGCTTCTGTGTGTGGCGTGCTATCAATGTTTTCATTTTTGAGCAGCGCAAGGTATTCATCACGAGTGTGGTGTTGATGGTTCACACGCAGCCACATTGGTGCTTTTTGGTTGTTCGCTTCAACAATGCTTTCCCATTGCTGTGGGTAGGCCTCTTGCAGCAGTTTTAGTAACCAGCTTGGGTGACCGTACTTGCCAGCGTTGTTGCTGACGGCCATTTGGTCGAGTTCTTCTTGGTTGCGCTGGTAGTTACGCAATACCGCGTTAATCAAACCACGCAGACGAGGACCTTTCAGCTCTTTAGTGCCTTCAACCGTTTCACCAACTGCTGCGTGCGCAGGAATGCGCATGAAGCTCAGTTGGTAAATACCAACCAGAATTAGGTGATGGAATACACGTTGTTTGCCTTTGAGGGGCTTATCCATCAACTGGTTTGCGATCATTTCTAGGCGAGGGAGGTAACGTAGCGCACCGTAACAGATCTCTTGTAACAGAGCGTGGTCACGAGGTCGTACCGTTTGTTGAGCCGCTGGAAGAGCGCTTGAAAGTGAGTGGCCCTTGTCGACGACAAGATACAGGACGTTAGCAGCCGCAGCGCGAACATTCATGATGAGTACCTTAAAGTAAAGGAGGGCATCTCTGCCCTCTAAAAGTTCGTATTATTGGGGATGATAACCCCTAATATGGCTTAAACCAGCAGAGTGCCCACTTCAAACCAAGCCGCACGCGAATTCAGAATATCCTGAACTGACATGGCTTTTTTGCCAGGAACTTGCAGTTGCTCTAGCACCAGTACGCCGTTGCCTGTCGCAACATAAATACCGGTTTTATCTGCTTGCACGATGGTGCCGGCTGGCTTGTCACTGGTTTGCTCTGCGACACGGCTTTGCCATACTTTGATGCTGTTTTCTGCCGCCTCAAAGTGGCTCATTGGCCATGGGTTAAATGCACGAACGCAGCGCTCAATGTGCGCCGCATCGTCGTTCCAGTTGATGCGTGCTTCTTCTTTGCTGAGCTTTTTCGCATAGTTCGCGAGCTCATCGTCTTGCTTCACTGGCACTGCTTTACCCGCAGCAATGTCTACTAGGCAGTCAATCAGGGCTTCTGGACCAAGCTCAGCCAATTTTTCGTACATTGAAGCGCTGGTATCTGTCGCTTCGATTGGCAGAGTTGCAAGCTTCAGCATATCACCAGTGTCGAGACCGATGTCCATCTGCATGATGGTCACGCCAGTTTCTGCATCGCCCGCCCAAATAGAGCGTTGGATTGGAGCCGCACCACGCCAACGAGGTAGGATAGAACCATGTACGTTGATACAACCCAGTTTAGGGGTATCAAGAACCGCTTGTGGCAGCAGCATACCGTACGCCACGACAACCATGAGGTCGGCGTTCAGATCGGCAAGTTCTTGTTTCGCTTCGTCGGACTTAAAGCTTTCAGGTTGGTAAACCGGGATATTGTGTTCTAGCGCCAGTTGTTTTACCGGTGGCGCAGCCAATTTTTTGCCACGACCCGCTGGACGATCTGGGTTTGTGTAAACCGCGATGACTTCATGCTCCGAAGACAACAACGCCGCCAAGTGACGGGCGGCGAAATCCGGAGTACCTGCAAAGACAATTCGTAAAGACTGACTCAAGGTAGACTTCCTTCTAATTGGTATGGTTCGAGATTAAGCGTTTTGCTGCTTCTCGTTAAAGCGTTTGATTTTCGCTAGCTTGTCCTGAATGCGTTTGCGTTTCAGTGGCGATAGGTAATCCACGAACAGCTTACCTTGTAGGTGATCAAGCTCGTGTTGAACACAAATCGCTAGCAGGTCGTCGGCTTCAAAGGTGAACTCTTTGCCATCACGATCCAGTGCTTTAACGGTAACTTCTGCAGCGCGAGGCACAAGTGCGCGCGCACCTGGTACCGACAGACAGCCTTCTTCGATGCCATCTTCGCCACGCTTTTCCAGAATCTCAGGGTTGATTAGCACCATCGGCTCATCGCGAGTTTCTGAAATATCAATCACTACGATACGTTTGTGGATATCAACCTGCGTTGCAGCAAGGCCAATACCTTCTTCGTCGTACATGGTTTCAATCATGTCATCGACGATTTTTTGAATCTCAGGGGTCACCGCTTCAACAGGCTTTGCGACTGTGCGCAGGCGATCATCCGGGAATGTTAATACTTGTAATACAGACATATTCACTCGAAATATTGAACTGTGCCGAAACAGCACAAACCTTGTTGGCTCAATTCTAGACATTTTATAGCCTAAATGACAGCATCCTTGCACCAATTTCCATTCTGGTTCCTGCTTAATAGACCAAGGACGAGGGTCATGAATCGAATTTTCCGCAACGTTGCCAGTGTTACGTTGCCGCTACTTTTCTCTTTCAACGCTGTAGCAAATGTGGATGCGAACCCACTGACTGTTAAAGATGATGCGCCACAAACGTATGTAGTCGTGAAGGGCGATACGCTATGGGATATTTCGGCCATGTACTTAGATAGCCCGTGGTTGTGGCCTCGTTTATGGCAAGTAAACCCGGAAATCGATAACCCTCATTTAATTTATCCCGGAGACAAGCTGTCTTTGGTGTGGATTAACGGTCAGCCCGTGTTGAGCCTAAAACCGGTTAAGAAGCTTAGCCCGAAAGCTCGCATCACAGAAAAGAAAGCCGTACCAACGGTCGCGGAAGGTTTGGTGATGCCTTACCTTAAATCGGATCGGTTGCTAGATAAAGATTCGTTGAACAGAGCAGCAAAAGTGATGGGTAGCAGCAAAGGCAGTAAGTATCTGACTGCAGAAGATGTGCTGTATATCAATGGCAATCAGACCGCGACAGGTTGGGCTATTTACCGACCAGTAGCTACCTTTTCGCGTGACGATGTGTCCGAAGAGATTACCGCGCTGCGTTTGATTGCCAAAGGCGAGCTCGTTGAAGCTTCGAGTGATTATTCAGGTTTGAAGCTTACATCGCAAATGCAAGAAATCCTACGTAACGATATCGCGTTGCCAAATCAATCGGTTGAGAATACTGACTTCACGACTACGTTCTATCCGCTGCCGTCGCCACAAGGCAGTTCTGCAAAGTTGCTAGGTAATATCGAAGGTATTCGCTTTAGTTCAACTAACCAAGTCGTGGTGATTGATAAAGGCACGTCAGATAATCTCAAGCAAGGCAGTGTGTTTGATTTAAAAGAAGACGCGCACCCAGTTTACAAAGACGGCGATGAGTTCAAGAAAGAGTTTGGCGTGCTTGATAAGAAAATCACTTTGCCTCAAAGCAAAGTTGGTGAGTTGCTGGTCATTCGTCCTTATGAGTACTTTAGCTTGGCACTGATCACTAACAGTACGAAACCCATTAACCAAGATATTTCGGTGGTGTCACCGTTGGCGGACGAATTAACCATCGATGAATCGACGAAATAACGATGATCTCGCTGCCTGGTTAAAACTGAGTTGCTTACCAGGCATTGGCGGCGTCAAAATGAATAAGCTACTGGCAAGAGACACGCCACGTAACATCGTAAACTTCTCTCCTGAACAGCTACAACAACTTGGGTTAACAACTAAGCAAATTCAAGCTTGGGCTTCAACAGATAAAGAAGTCGATGCTTGTTTAAGCTGGCTTGAGGCTTCTACAAACCATCATATCCTGACACTGACTGACCCGCGTTATCCACCTCAACTCAAACAAATCGTTGCACCGCCACCTCTGCTTTTTGTTCAAGGAAACCCTACTTGTCTCTCTCAGCCACAAATCGCGATGGTTGGCAGTCGAAATGCGAGTATTGATGGATTACAGCATGCACGTCAGTTTGCTGCAGAGTTTGTTCAGCACGATTTTATTGTCACCAGTGGTCTCGCTTTAGGCATTGATGGTCATGCGCATGATGGTGCGTTGCAAGCGGGTGGTAAGACGATTGCGGTGCTAGGATCTGGCTTAGAAAATATTTATCCGGCACGTCATCGTGGTTTAGCGCAACGTGTTATTGAACATGGGGCTTTGGTGTCTGAGTTTCGGCCTAATGCCAAGCCGCGCCCAGAAAACTTCCCGCGTCGTAATCGTATTATTAGTGGATTATCGCTTGGTGTGCTGGTCGTCGAGGCGGCGAAAAAGAGCGGCTCGTTAATTACAGCTCGTTACGCGCTTGAGCAAGGTCGAGAAGTATTTGCGCTGCCAGCGTCAATCAATGCCCCCAATGCCTGCGGTGGAAACCAGTTGATACGTCATGGCGCTTGCCTCGTAGAAAAGACGAAAGATGTCTTAGATGAAATACAGTCCTTGCTTGATTGGTCTATTAATCAGAGTACCGATTTATTTTCTACGTTAAATGATGAAGAAGAATTGCCATTTCCTCAGCTGTTAGCTAACGTAGGAAGCGAAGCTACACCGGTTGATATTCTTGCAAACAGGACCAATATACCTGTCCAAGAAGTCATGATGCAGCTCTTAGAGTTAGAACTCTCTGGGCATGTCGTTGCGGTTTCAGGTGGCTATATTCGAAAGGGGAGGGGCTAGCTATGATGATGGATATACTGATGTATCTATTCGAAACCTACATCCATAGCGATGCAGAGTTACAGGTCGAACAAGACGAGTTGGAAGAAGAATTGCTTCGCGCTGGCTTCCAACAAAAAGATATCTATAAAGCCCTTGTCTGGTTAGAAGAGCTCGCAGCGCTGCAGCAAAGTGATACATCTTCTGCGATTTCGGCTTGTATCGCGTCATCATCGACTCGTATCTACACTGCGAAAGAGATACAGCGTTTGGATTTGGAGTGCCGAGGTTTTTTATTGTTCCTTGAGCAAATCAATGTATTGACGACAGAAACTCGTGAAATGGTGATTGACCGAGTGATGGGGCTAGAAACGAGCGAGTTTGAGCTTGAAGACCTCAAATGGATCATTTTGATGGTGCTGTTTAATGTGCCTGGTAATGAAAACGCTTATACGCTAATGGAAGAGCTGTTGTACACCAAAGAACAAGGGATTCTTCACTAACCCAATCTAGGCAAGTTCGAGTTTAGCTAGCAAGAACGCGAGCTTGTCTTTTGGTGTGTTTTTCACGAAACGGTAAGTATGAGTAGTAAAATCGACAACACCCTTTTCTCTGCCCATGAACACGCATTGGAACACGAGCCGTGTCCTAAATGTGGCAGCGAGTTGACCCTCAAACATGGCAAACACGGTCCCTTTCTTGGCTGTAGCCACTACCCAAGCTGTGATTACATCAAAGCCCTGCACAACAATGATGGACACATCATCAAAGAGCTTGGCGTTCCTTGTCCAGATTGTGGTAACGAGTTGGTACTCCGCCAAGGGCGCTACGGTATGTTCGTTGGTTGTAGCCATTACCCGGCTTGTCATCATATTGAGTCGATTAATCAACCAGAGCCAGAGGCGCAGTCAGAAGAGCAACACGCTTGCCCTGAATGTAGCAAAGGACATTTGGTTGAGCGTAAAACCCGATTTGGCAAAACATTCTACGCGTGTGATAACTACCCTAAATGCAAATTTGCTGTGAACCTTGCTCCGGTCAAGGGGCGATGCGAAGAATGTGGTTTTACTCTGTTGGTGGAGAAGAAACTTGCCAGTGGTGTGAAATTGCAATGTGCTAATCGTAAGTGTCAGCACACCCAGCAAGGGTAAATGAATTAAAGGAATTGAAAAGGGTCGCATCGTGCGACCCTTTTTTGTTTTTTTGCTGCCAAACGTTAGTGTTGAGGCTGTTTAGCGAACGCTTGCACGGCTGGGAAAGCTATTGGGTCTAAGATGTCTGCCAGAGCGCACAACCTACGGTGCAATTCTCCTGGGTAGTCGCCACACACGTTGATATGTCCCATCTTGCGACCTGCACGTTTCTCTTTGCCATACCAATGAATGTGGCAACCATCCATTGATAACAATGCTTCTGGTAGTGTGTCTTCACCAAGAATATTAATCATTGAGGTTTCACGAACCAATTTCGTACTACCTAATGGCAAGCCGCACACTGCGCGCAGATGGTTTTCAAACTGACACGTTTCTGCACCTTGCTGTGTCCAGTGACCAGAGTTGTGCACGCGTGGAGCAATCTCATTCACTAAAAGTGCCCCATCGACATCAAAGAACTCAAGCGCCAATACGCCAACGTAATCTAGGCTATCTGCGACAGCCGTGAACATTTGCTTTGCTTGTTCCTGTAACCCTGGCGCATCAATCGCAGTAGAAAGACTCAATACACCGTTGGTGTGGACGTTCTCTGCCAGAGGATACACTTCCACACTGCCATCTTTGCTTCGAGCACCAACCAGTGATACTTCGCGGTTAAAAGGAACAAACTCTTCAGCAACAATCGCTTGAGTTGGTGTTGCCGCGATGCACTCCGACATCTCAGTCCAAATGTCGTCGACTTGAGAAGCTTCTTTTAAGCGCCATTGGCCTTTACCATCGTAACCACCTAATGCACTTTTCAGAACCATTGGCATACCAACGTGTTCAATTGCGCGGTCAAAGTCTTCACGAGTTTCAATGACGTAGTATTTCGCGTTGCGCACGCCAGCATCATCAAGCAGTGCTTTTTCAATACGGCGATCACCACCTGCTTTGATGGCTTGCGTACTTGGTAGAAACTTGCCGCTCGCTTCGCAAACCTTGAGCACGTCATGTGGAATATGCTCGAACTCGGCAGTAATCACATCAACTTGCGTAATCGCATTTTCCAAGCCATGGCCAAGTACCTGTTGAGTTAAAGGGTGAATGACATCACCGCTGCTGACATCGTAAGCTGAAATTTGAATATTCAGTGGCGCACCAGCCAGAGACATCATACGAGCCAACTGACCCGCACCAAGAACCAGTACATGCATCTGATTAATCCTCTGCAGGGTTTGGATTTGCGAGAACTGTTTCCGTTTGCTCATTACGGAATGCTTCTACCTTCGCCATGATGTTTTCATCATGAGTGCCTAGGATTTGCGCAGCTAGGATACCGGCGTTTGCTGCGCCCGCTTCGCCAATCGCCAATGTACCAACCGCAATTCCCTTTGGCATCTGTACAATAGAAAGCAGTGAATCCATACCTTTCAGTGCACGAGACTGAACGGGAACCCCAAGCACTGGCAAACTAGTAAACGCCGCCGCCATACCTGGTAGGTGGGCTGCACCACCTGCGCCTGCGATGATAACTTTGATGCCGCGTTCTTTTGCGCCACTAGCGTAGTCAGCCAGTAATTGAGGAGTTCGGTGTGCTGACACGACTTTTGTTTCGTAAGGCACGCCAAATTGATCTAGCATGTCCGCTGCTAGTTTCATGGTTGGCCAATCGGATTTAGAACCCATGATGATACCGACTTTCATCTCAAACTCCTTTAAGCTGCAAAAATTAGGTGAGCTATAAATTTGTGCGCATTATACGGGGATTTTTATCTCAAGCAAACGTTTGCGTCTTGTTGTTGGCGCTATTGATACATTTTATAAAAAAATTGCTTTAGTGTCTGAGAATGAATATTTGTACACTTAGTGAAAACAACACAGTCAAACAAATAGGAAGTAATCGGTGGATAACTTTGAACAAGTGCTCAACGCACTCAAGCAAGGCGAAGTGATTGCCTATCCAACAGAAGGGGTTTTTGGTGTCGGATGTGATCCAGATAACCCAGAAGCAATTCAAAAGCTATTAGAGCTCAAGCAGCGTCCGGTAGAAAAAGGGCTGATTCTCATCGCGGCAAGTTATGATCAGCTCTTGCCTTATATTGATGAATCTCAGTTGACTGAAGAACAATTACAGACTGTTCATGCCACTTGGCCAGGCCCATACACCTGGATCATGCCAGCGAGCGATAAAGTATCCAACTGGGTTTCAGGGCAGTTTGATTCAATTGCGGTTCGTGTGACTGATCATCCTTTGGTGCAAAAAATGTGTAATGCATTCGGAAAGCCGTTAACCTCTACCAGCGCGAATCTTTCCGGCTTACCACCGTGTATGACCACGGAAGAAGTCGAAGAGCAGTTGGGTGATAAGCTGGTCGCCATTCTTCGTGGCGAGACCAGCGGTCGTGATAAACCCAGCGAGATTCGTGACGCCAAAACTTCACAAATATTAAGACAGGGTTAACCCTGCTAGCCAGCCATCATTAGGTTTCACGTAATAGGTAATAACGTATGTCAGCGATCGATAAGCACGCCGTAAAGCAGTTCTTGATGTCACTTCAGGACTCCATTTGTCAGCAGTTAGAACAAGAAGATGGAAAGGCCGTCTTTGTCGAAGATGCATGGCAACGTGAAAAAGGAGAGCGTCTGGGTGGCGGTGGTCGCTCACGTGTTTTGCGTGATGGCCTTGTTTTCGAGCAGGGAGGCGTGAACTTCTCGCATGTGGAAGGGAAAGAAATGCCAGCATCTGCGACAGCGCATCGCCCAGAGCTAGCGGGTCGTCGTTTTGAAGCGATGGGTGTTTCTTTGGTTATTCACCCTAAAAACCCTTATGTACCGACTTCACACGCCAATGTCCGCTTCTTTATTGCAGAAAAAGATGGCGAAGACCCAATTTGGTGGTTTGGTGGTGGTTTTGACCTAACACCGTTCTACCCATTTGAAGAAGATTGCCAATCATGGCACGACACTGCAAAACAGCTTTGTGCACCATTTGGTGACGATGTTTACCAAGAGCATAAAGCATGGTGTGACAAATACTTCTTCCTACCACATCGTAATGAAACTCGCGGTGTTGGCGGTTTGTTCTTTGATGATCTAAACCAGTGGGAATTTGATAAGTGTTTTGCTTACATCAAAGCAGTCGGTGAAGGCTATTGCCAGGCTTATTTGCCGATCGTTTCTCGTCGTAAAGAGATCGAGTATGGTGAGCGTGAGCGTGAATTCCAACTATATCGTCGCGGCCGTTACGTAGAGTTCAACTTAGTGTATGACCGTGGCACCTTATTTGGTTTACAAAGTGGTGGGCGTACTGAGTCGATTCTGATGTCAATGCCGCCGCTCGCTCGCTGGGAGTACTGCTACGAGCCAGAAGCGGGATCGCCAGAAGCTGAACTTTACGAGCGATACCTAACGCCACGAGAGTGGTAAGCACGGAATCTCCTTTTCTATATAGATAGATAGTGATAGGGTCATCTGTAATCAGGTGGCCCTGTTTTCTCTATATCTAAGTAAGGAACAAAGGTAAGGAAATGACCCAGCAAATCGATCGCTATGCCGTGTTTGGTAATCCTATCGGACACAGTAAGTCGCCATTCATTCACACTTTGTTTGCTCGTCAAACTAATCAATCTTTGGTGTATACCGCAGAAAGTGCACCTGTTGATGGTTTTATTGACGCGGCGAAGGTGTTTTTTGCTGAAGGTGGCAAGGGGTGCAACATCACTATGCCATTTAAAGAAGATGCTTATCAATTTGCTAGTCGATTGACAGAACGGGCTCAGTTAGCAGGCGCGGTAAATACCCTCAAGAAGTTAGACGATGGTGAAATCATCGGTGACAACACTGATGGTGCAGGTTTAGTGCAAGATTTGCTTCAGCATCAGGTTGTATTGGAAGGTGCGCGAATCCTAATTATTGGTGCTGGTGGTGCAGCTCGTGGTGTTATTAAGCCACTACTCGATCAAAAGCCGACCTCTTTAACCATTACCAACCGTACCTTTAGTAAAGCACAAGAGCTCGCAGAGCTGTTTGTCTCTCACGGTCCTATCCTCGCCAAAGAGATGGCAAGTATTGATGAAGAGTATGATGTCATCATTAACTCCACATCCGCTTCTCTTAGTGGTGAACTGCCGACTATTTCATCCTCCATCTTTGCCGCTAACAGTACAAGCTATGACATGATTTATGGCAAAGGGGTGACGAGCTTTAACTTATGGGCAAAAGATAATGGCGCCGCTCATGCGTATGATGGTCTTGGGATGTTAGTTGGGCAGGCTGCGGAAAGCTTTATGCTCTGGCGTGGCTTACGTCCTGGTGCCAAACAAATTCTCAGAGAACTAAGAAAGAACCTTGAAGGTCAATAAGCGATGAATCAATCCATCTTATTCCCAGATATTCAATCATGGGATGAAGTATCACAATCGGTAAACTTTTCGGCGCAACAATCAGGCGCACTAATAGAGTGCTTTGTGACGAAACAAAAGTTAGAAAAGCTCAGTGGTTCACTGATTGAAACTGAGCAAGCGGCAATTAAAGTGTTTACTGATTACCGATTCGACCTAGAAGAAATGGCTGAAGAGCTAATAGAAGATGAAGCCTTCAACGAAGAAGGCCATATCATCATCGGTTAACAGGGCTTTAGTTCAAGTCTTTTACTTCATTTAAGTAGTCGTTTTTGTTTTGCACATAGTTGTTGGCAGACTTTTGCAAGAAAGCTCGTTCTTTTTCTGATAGAGGGCGAGCTTGTTTTACTGGGCTTCCAACATATAAGTAGCCACTTTCTAATACTTTCCCAGGTGGCACTAAACTGCCTGCTCCGATCATCACCTCTGACTCAATTACAACAGCATCTAAAACAATAGCTCCCATACCAACCAAAACACGATCGTGGATCTGACAACCGTGCAGCATCACTTTGTGGCCAATCGTAACGTCATTACCAATAATCAATGGGTAGCCGTTTGGGTTTTCAGCGTTCTTATGGGTGACATGCAAAACACTGCCATCTTGAATATTCGTTCGATCACCAATGTGAATGTGGTTTACATCGCCTCGCGCTGCTACCAATGGCCAAATGCTAGAATCATCGCCAATTCGGATATCACCGACTAAAACAGAGGTTGGGTCAACGTAAACACGCTCACCAAGTTCAGGCTTTATACCTTTGTAGCTTCTCATTGAGCTCATCTTTTTTCCTTATTCAGGGCGATTACAGGGTGTATGGAGGTAGAATAGTAGTGAAAACTCGCCTTTTAGAATAAAAAACACCCA
>NZ_JAWPOR010000158.1:0-1101 GCF_033344395.1 Vibrio sp. 1874 | reverse complement strand
TTCAGCACCATTGGCCAATCGTCAACAACGTGAATGGCTTGGCGTTTTTGCTCAGGAGAGAGCGGCGTTTCCCACCGCTTAAACCAACGTTTAATCATGGTTACGCCCCTTTCACAAACTTCAGTTTCGCAACATCTTGCAGCTCACTGATGATCTTAAATGCATCTTTTAAGTGCTTGCGCTCAAAGCTACTGAAATCATCGGGTGCGATGTGGTTGTCAGGTGTGGTGCCTGCCAGAATCGCATTGAGTTGATGACGGAAACGTACCTGAGTAATAAAGCGATACGCGCCAATGATGTTTTCAACACTGTCTTTCGACAATGTGCCGTGCTGGGCTGCGTAGCGAAAACGCTCTTCTGTGCCAGTTAACGAGCCGCCAGCGGCAAGACTGAAAATACGCGCCAGATCGATGATCAGATTTAAGGCGTACTTTTTGATGTTTAACGTGTTGCTGTTTTCCCCACCTTTTTCCAACACCAAATTGTTGAAAATGCCAAGTGGCGGCTGAGTGTCAATCGCGTCTCGCACCAAAGCCGGAATAAAGCTCGGGCTCTTTTGAATACAGTCATGCAAGTGTTGTTGGATTTGGTCGACAAACTCGCGGTTGCCGTGAATGGCACGTACTTCAAGGAATACGCTAATGCTCAATAGTTTGTTGTATTCTGGGCTGGCCACCCACTTCTGATAGTACTCTTTCCAACGACGAATTGGCTGACACCACTTTGGTGACGCCGCCATGTACTTGCCGTCACAAAGCGGATAGCCGCACGCCGCCAAACCATTACACACCCGCATGGCAAGGTGAGTGAAGTACAGTTTATGTTCTTCGGTGGCGTCATCGGAAAGCACAATCGCACTGTCTTGGTCTGACAGCATGTGCACTTCGTTACGGGCGTGAGAGCCTGCAACCAACCACGCGTAATCACACGGCGGTGGTCCCAGCAGTTCTTCATTGAGCTGAATGATGCGGCGCGTGAAAGCGTCCATGATCATCGACATCACTCGACCTTGAATTTCCGCACTCACACCGCTTTCCACCAACGCTTGGAAAATGGTTTGACGTTCTTCTTTCAACGCCGCCAGCGCGTTGAGTGAACTCG
>NZ_JAWPOR010000157.1:0-1103 GCF_033344395.1 Vibrio sp. 1874 | reverse complement strand
TTACAGCGTTCGCGGAACGATGTACCTGATGGCCGGATTGTTCATCGCGTTCTTCATCCCCATAGCGCTCGATCCGGTTGTCATCCCGATGACAATGATGACGTGCTGTGTCCTGGTTGGCCTGACGTTCGGCAACCTCCAGAAACGGGTATAGGGAGGGAGGATGAGCTACTCCGTTATAAATCAAGATGGGGTGCATCTGTGCGACATCCCATTGAACGTCTACCAGGTGATACGTCGCCAATCCTTGTCTGCGTTGTGGCTTTACTGGGCGCAGAGCTTGAATTTGGTGAAGGTGCTCATTGCTTGCGTCGGAAAGATGATCTTTGTGATGCCGGTAATGTGGTTCTGGGTGCTGGTGGTGTGCCGCTTGGTTGAACCAGAACGTATCTCAGACGTGTCAGGACTTATCTCTCCGGACGTGATCGGGTGGGCCGCTGGTGCGGCCATCACCCTCATTATCTATTCCGTTTTTACACGCCCAGCTTTGTACGGATACCACAACTTTTTCAAGCAGCATATTTGCTCAAGAGTAAAGCAAGTAACGCCGGAACTCAGAACAGTCACTGGGCCACTGTTCTTTTACCGAAACGAAATTGGAACGATATAGAGAGGAACCATGAAAGTAACCAATAAACTCAAACTGCTGGCACTGGGGCTGTGTATGGCCGGTACTGCCATCGCGGCTCCTGATGTGCTCAATGACGACGCAAAGCTCAAGAACCTTGAGAAGGTGTGTCCCGACTGTAAGATGGTGGCAAAAGATGTACTCAATCTGCGGGTTGAAAACTGCCAGCTCAAAGACACTTCCAGTGCAATGATGATTGGCACCATGCAAAATGACCCTATGTTTTCGTTTATGCTGGCAGTACACACAGCGGCAGGCTCGGAGGCATACAAAACGGTAGTTGGTGCCGCTGGCAACCATGTTGACTGTGAAAACCCGTTGAACTGGATCAAGCTGACCCAGCAAGCGATTAAAGGAGGCAAAGTCTAATGCGTAAGAGAGATTTCTTTTTTGGAGAGGTGTATGAGGGGGTGCAGGAGCCACTCTACGACTGAGTGATATGGAACCATTGGCAAGAAAAGTGTCGGCAGAGTTC
>NZ_JAWPOR010000156.1:0-1105 GCF_033344395.1 Vibrio sp. 1874 | reverse complement strand
GACTGAGCGATGCAGTTTTTGAAATAGCCACCCCAACGCAATAAGTGATGCCCCCAAGCCTAAGAAGCTGATGGCGCGCCAGAACCCGTCCAAAGAGCTTACATCCCACAAGAAGACTTTCAACGCCACAAAGGCCAATATAATTAAGCCGATGCGTTGCATCATCATCGCCTTGTGAGTGACGCCACGCCAAGTTAAAGCGCCACCAACCATTAATCCTGCCACTGAGTAGCTAAACAACTCCGCCATACTGGTCGGTTGAAACAGCGTCATTGACGTGGTTTGCCAGAACTGTCGAATCGACATCCCTAGCCAAATGGCCGCTAATGCAAAGCCAAGACATGCGACCGCTAATCGGTGTACACGCAGCGTATTCCAGCGTCTAACGACCGCAGCAATGAGAATGCACGCTGGCAGAAGCCAACCTAAACTCAGCATGTTGAACACCGGCATGGCTTGTGCCGATACGTTGTTGGTGATGAGTGGCGATTCAACGCTGTTCAGCCATACCGTCAATAGCGCGAATACGCCCCACAATAAGTAGCTGTAGGCTTGATAAACAAGGGTGAGCTGCTGAGCAAATTGGCTGCGATAACTGTAAACCAAGCCCATAACCAGAGCTTGGTTGGCAAAGACCACGGCACTTGTGAAATCGATGTGCCCCAAATAGCCGTATTGTCCCGTTAACCAGTAGTTGGTTTGGGTGAACAACGCCATTAAGAACACATGCAAAAACGCCCCTTCGAACCAGTTGGTCAGGTCGGAATCTTGTTTCGCTAGCACGCTTCGGGCATAGGCTAAGATAGCCAATGACGGCACGTAACTAAGAATGACCCAAGCCCAATGCCCACTCTCAACCGGCTGCCATTGTGGAATAAATGGCAGCAACGTGAGACGGACCACCAAAATACCCATCACGATTTTGACCGCCCAACTTGCTGGGCGAAAGAACCCGGCTTGGATTTGCAGTGCCATCACCGCGACTTGTATCGAAATGGCAGTGGTGAGCCAAGTGTCGCTTAACCAAACGAAAGCGACGCCAGAAATCAGAGCGTGAACGACCGCTGAACATTCAAGTGCAAGAGAGCGAAGGCGCTGGCTAAGG
>NZ_JAWPOR010000155.1:0-1107 GCF_033344395.1 Vibrio sp. 1874 | reverse complement strand
TCACTATTTAGTTCATCAAATAGTGACCTATCCCCGGAAATAAAGCGCACTTCAAGAAAGACATTAAGATTTAGTAACATATTGTACTCTGGATTGTTCGCCCATTTTCTGTAGAGCTGCTTCCAGATGAATAATGGCTGATTCCACTTTGGTGTAGCCGCCATAAAACGCCCATTACACAAAGGATACCCGCATTCCGCTAATCCTTTACATATATACATAGCAAAATGTCGAAAATAAATTCGGTCACTTTCTGTTGCTGAGTCATCAAGTACTAAAGCGTTATCTTGATCAGAACCTAAGTGAACCTCTCCTCTCGCATGCGAACCCGCCGCTAGCCAAGCATAATTACAAGGAGGTAAACCCACGTTTCTTTCTGCTAATTTAATCAATCGACAGGTAAAGGCATCATAAATCATCATTAAAACTTGCCCAATTACATTGGCTGGCAAATGCGATTCTATCATCGCCTCAAATACTGCCTGACGTTCTTTTACTAACAATGAAAGCGATTCTAAACTATTACACTTACTGATTTTTTCAATCAAAAAAACAGCCTGAATGCCATGCCTCTGAACTAACTCTTGAGGGCTAATCAAACCTAAAACCTGTTTATTTTTGTCAAGAACAGGGATATTACGAATATTGTGTTTCATCATCAGATTGAGCGCAGAAATAACGGGCTCATTTTGGTCAACACTCTGAGGATGAGCGTTCATAATATCCTCAACAGGTCTATAGATATTAAACGCCTCAGCAACCACTCTACTTGTCATGTCAGTCTCGGTAACCACTCCAACCAATGCATTGTCATTGGTAACCAAGGCACAAGTGCAGCCTTTTTTACTCATGATTTGTGCCACTTGCTGGATACTTTGGTTTGTATGCACCACCACAACATTATGATTGGCTAAATCTTTAGCCCTTTTAAAAAACAGGCTTTTTTCTACTTGTGAATACTGTGCTTTAATACTTGAAGTGAGACGTTGACTTGCACGGATTGCAACCTGGTTAACAACATTTTCAAAATTCGAAACTTCTTTTAGTAAAAACGCATAATTAATTTTATATATTAAACAATTTTCAATGGTTTTTACTTTATATTTA
>NZ_JAWPOR010000154.1:0-1108 GCF_033344395.1 Vibrio sp. 1874 | reverse complement strand
CTGGTAAAGCGTCTTCTCCAACGCCATGGCCACCGCCGCTCGACTCGGAAGACCTATGTCGTCTTCTTGCTCGATACCCAACATTTCTGCATGGCTGGAGCCTTCTGCATGTCGGAAACAGCCGTCGTACTCAAAAAGAAAGGAGGCCAAACCTCCTCTCAGCTTTGCTTTGAACCGGGTGTTGGCCGCGTTCTCTGGCGCTGGTGCCAGCTCGGACACTTCAAGCCCTAAATTTGCGGCCAACTTCCGCAGGTCTTCCTCTCCAATTCGGCATCCAGGCTGCATAACCTGCGCCAGAGCAGATTCATCAGCACATCCGCGTTCTTTCAGCTCAGCCAAGAGGTAGGGAACTCGTACTACCCCCATAAGCTCAAGCTCCCTGAATCGCGTGGACCACCAGCTCACAGAGTTTCCCGTACACAGGAGCAAGGCAGAGTGAAGCCATCACCATGCCAAAGGCTTTCGATGGAGCCTCTTTGGCGAACTTGGTCAACCACGGCATCATGCCGCACAGAGCAGCAACCATAGCGCCAGCCACCCCCAGGGAAGGGAATGCCATCACTTGGGCCAGAATGAAGAAACACTGGGCGTATGCCGCATGGGTCATCGCCTTCTTATCTGCTGCCGTGAACTCCACGGCATCTACGCTTTTGACTTTTTCCATCACATTGTCCTCATGCAACATCAGGTTTTCCGAAAAATTTCTCATACACTTCGAGGTCGAAGGCCAGCATGGTCTTTGCCGCCTTTTCACTAAGCTGGTGGAGGCTAAGCATCTGAACCTTGTCAGTGCCGGTCACTTGCAGATCCACTGCGAACCACGTCCCACCTTTGGTTACGGCCAGAACTTGCACCGCCCAGGGCTTATCCAGTCGTTCGGGCGGAGTGATCATGTTCGACACTTTGGCGACCGTCGCGGTTGAACCTACCCAGTGCTTGTCGAACGCAATGACGTTCAACGCTTCAAACGCATCCTTCGCAGCTTTAAACCGGCTCCGGACAGCATCTTGTTGCTTCCAAGCCATGAACTGGAGAAGGGTCATTCCACCAGCCATAAGGGTGAGAAAACTCAAGCCATTGGCGGCAGCTACGACCGTCGCTACCAAGG
>NZ_JAWPOR010000153.1:0-1118 GCF_033344395.1 Vibrio sp. 1874 | reverse complement strand
TCGTATTGAAACATTATTTAAGCACTACACAACCAAAGTGGAGGCGGCGTAATGGAGTGGTTACGAGCACTGGCGGTGAGTGGTGTAGATGCTGGATGGTTGAGCGACAGCTTTGCGTACGCTTTTATGGTGAACGCGATGGTCGCTGCGCTGATTTTGGGGCCGCTACTCGGCGGGCTGGGCACATTAGTGATTGCTAAGCGTTTGGCGTTTTTCTCCGAAGCAGTAGGCCACGCAGCACTGACGGGTATCGCTATTGGTGTTTTACTTGGTGAACCGCCAGAAAACCCAATCATAGGGTTGTTTAGCTTCTGCATGATCTTTGCGTTGCTGCTGCACTTCGTGAGAAATCGCACCAATGTACCTTATGACACGTTGGTCGGTGTATTTCTGGCGTTAGCTCTGGCGGTCGGGGCGGCGTTGCTGATGTACGTCGCACGTAAGATCAACATACACATGCTAGAAAACGTACTGTTCGGTTCGATTTTGACGGTGACCGATAGAGACATCACGTTGCTTGCAGTGAGCTGCTTGATCATCCTGCTGCTGCTGATTCCGACATTTAATCGCATTTTGCTCACGTGTATCAGCCCAGATATTGCTCGCGTGCGTGGCTTCAATACCAGCTTTTACGATTACCTATTCGTCATGATGATCACTTTAGTGACGATCGCCGCAGTGAAGATCGTTGGTGCCGTGTTAGTAGGTGCCCTGCTGTTGATCCCTGGTGCGACAGCTAGGTTGCTCACCAAGCGAATGGGAAGCTTTGTATTGCTTTCTTCTTTGCTTGCGACGGTTGCTTGCTTGGTTGGCACCATATTGCCAATGGAGCTCGACTTACCGGTGCCATCGGGCGCGTCGATCATCATTGTTTCCGCTGCTTTCTTCTTAACTGCAACGGTTTATCGAATTATTCGTAAGGCGTGAGCACGCTTTTACATACCCAACTTAAGTATCTCAACATGAAAATGAAAACTCTTACTTTAGGTTTAGGATTGATGGCGATGAGTACATTGTCATCATTGGCGATGGCCAAAGATATTTTAACCAGTACCCCTGTGACTTACATGCTGTCAGAGCAATTGATGAAAGGAACGGGCGTGGAAACCACATATCTG
>NZ_JAWPOR010000152.1:0-1119 GCF_033344395.1 Vibrio sp. 1874 | reverse complement strand
TTTGGTCACGTGTTTGATCATTTTATTCGCCGGCCATTACAAAGCACTCGACACACTTTCGAAAGTGATCATGTCCGTGCTCACCATTGCAACGCTGCTTGCTGTTGCAATTGCGTTTGGTAACCCAGTGGAACCCGTCGCGAACTTTGAATCGCCTTCCCCTTGGTCAATTGCGGCAATTGGTTTCATCGTGGTTACGATGGGGTGGATGCCAGCACCAATTGAGATTTCGTGTTTAACCTCAGCGTGGCTAAAGCGCCAGTCGAGTCAGCAAGAAGTAACACCACGCTCTGCTCTGTTTGACTTCAACGTTGGCTACATCGGTACAGCAGTTTTGGCGCTAGTGTTTGTTTCGCTCGGTGCGTTAATGCTGCACGGTGCTGGAATTGAACTGAAGAGCTCAGGGGTTGGCTTCTCGCATCAGTTGGTTGGCTTGTACGCTTCGACCATCGGTGAATGGTCACGTTACTTAATCGCGGTGATCGCTTTCTTCTGTATTTTCGGCAGTACGATTACTGTTATTGACGGTTACTCGCGCGTAATTGCCGACTCACAACGCCTGTTGCGCTCTCAAGCGGAAACCGATCCAAAAGCAACGTCAGCGATTATGTTGGCGGTATCATTGCTGGCGCTGGGTATTGTCGTATTCTGGGCATCGGCACTGCTGCCTATGCTCGACTTCGCGATGGTTCTGGCGTTTATGACGACACCATTCTTCGCGCTACTGAACTACATCTTAGTGAGCAAAACGGACTTGCCGGAACCGCTGGCGGTGGGACGCAAACTGAAATGGCTATCGATTGCTGGGCTGATTTACTTGTTTGGCTTCTTAGCTTTGTTTATTTGGTGGAAGTGGTTGATGTAATCCACAGGCAAACCGTAGATAAAGAAAAAGGTCTTCGATTGAAGACCTTTTTTAATGCGTTTAATGCGATTAGTTGTGGCTCACCACGATCAGACGGAGCGAGTCGAGCTGCACTTGAGCTTGATTGATGTAACCAGTCAGCTCTTTGATTTGCGCTTCAATCGCTTCAATCTCTTCATCACGAATGTTTGGGTTCACCGCTTTCAAAGCTTGTAAACGCTCTAGCTCCGCATTCAAGCTTTGCTGCATATCTT
>NZ_JAWPOR010000151.1:0-1121 GCF_033344395.1 Vibrio sp. 1874 | reverse complement strand
GAGCGTGAATTATAAAATTCCGCTCAATTACATCAATCAATACAATGGTGAACATTTACGCCTGTTCTACGGGTCTCGCCTCGTTTATGCGAGATTGTTCAGCGCCCTGCACTACATTTTGAATCACGTTAAATCGGTGATCGAAGATTGGAGCCACGATCGCTACCCCTATCAATTACCCATAGAACTGTACACACCAACCACAAGTGAGCCGCAATCGGCAGTACGAAATACATATCACCATTTCAATAGTGCTAACTATCAATCACTTAAAAACTATTTCCAGCAGCACTATTCAAGTTGGATTGAAGAGCAGTATCTCAATTGGATGCTCGAACTCAACACACAACTTAATCACCAAACCGCCGCCACTTACATCATTGAATACGAGGATGAACTTGGCATTCCGCGTGTCGACTTTATTTGCAAAAACGAAAACACTTTGCGGATGATTCGCCCCGCTCATTTTGTTGAAGACATGCGACAGATGGTGAGTTCGACCGATTATCTTGATCACCAAGGACAGCAAGTCGCGCTCAGAATCGAACGGCAATGCCGAGCGAAAGGATGGTAGATAAAGGCAGGAACAACGTTAGGGAAATTCGAACAACAAAAAGCCATCTTCTAAGCTTGATCATTAGAACGAGAAGTTTGAACGGCGAGAAGACTCAACGGATGGATAAACGCTATGCTATCGATAAAACAATTATCTTATGCCTTGGCTGTCTCAAAAACGCTGCATTTTCGTAAAGCTGCAGATTTGTGTCATGTTCGCCAATCAACGTTGAGCACAGGCGTCAGTGAACTGGAGCGTCAGCTAGGCATTAAGATTTTTGAACGGGACAATAAAAAAGTGCTCGTCACTCCACTTGGTCGTGAGGTTTTAGACAAAGCCAGCAACATTATGCTTCAACTGGAAGACATGGCACACCTCGACCACAGTTGCGGCGAACCTTTTTGCTTTCCGTTGTCCATTGGCATGATCCCGACCATTGCACCTTATCTTCTGCCAAAGTTGTTACTCACCTTAAAAGAGCAGTACCCGAACGCGAAAATAGACATCGTCGAAGAACAGTCGCATGTCCTTGTCGACATGGTTCACAGCGGTGAGATTGACGCGG
>NZ_JAWPOR010000150.1:0-1123 GCF_033344395.1 Vibrio sp. 1874 | reverse complement strand
ACGAAATTCATTCACATCCAGCTTGTAGGCCAAACGTACAGTTTTGACCGATGCGTCAGGCCAACGGCGTAAATCGACGTTAAATGCAATTCCATCAATCATCACATTGGTCGGATGCCCTTTGTATAAAGGCTCCAACATCAGTTTAAGATGTTTTTCTCCCACCAATTTTTGGTGTAACACCTTAAACTCACCATCAAAGATTGGCTCAGGAAAAGCTTGTCCGAATGGCCCACCAGCGCGCAACTGCTCCGCAATGTGCATAGAAAACTCTTCCGGTTTTAACTCGCCATCAGTAAGAATCACGCCTTTTAGAGCCGCTTCGTCGAGCTCTTTTTTCACCACTTCATCGAATAAACGACTGAAACGCTCAAAATCTTGCTCTTTGATGGTTAAGCCTGCCGCCATCGCGTGACCGCCAAACTTGATGATCAAACCTGGATTTTGCGTATCGATGAAGTCCAACGCATCACGCATGTGTAATCCAGGAATCGAACGACAGGAACCCTTGATCGTCCCTTCACCACCGTCAGCAAAGGCAATGACTGGGCGATGGAATTTCTCTTTGATACGCGAAGCGAGAATACCAATCACACCTTGGTGCCAATCGCGTTGGAACAGCGATAAGCCGTATGGCAGCTCGCTGTTTTCGCCAAACTGCAAACGTTCACAAAACGCCATCGCTTCTTGCTTCATGCCTTCTTCAATCTCTTTACGAGTCTGATTGAGCCCATCAAGCTCACTGGCCATGCGACGTGCAGCATGGATGTTGTTACACATCAGTAGCTCAACACCAAAAGACATGTCGTCTAAACGGCCAGCGGCATTAATACGCGGCCCCAATGCAAAGCCGAAGTCCGATGCCACCAAACGTCGCGCATCGCGTTTCGCCACTTCAATCAGTGCTTGAATACCTGGGCGCGCTTTCCCCGCACGAATGCGCTGCAAACCTTGATGCACCAGAATTCGGTTGTTCTCATCAAGCGGCACAACATCAGCAACAGTGCCCAGTGCGACAAGGTCGATCAGCTCCATCAGTTTCGGCTCTTGCATGCCTTGTTGAGCAAACCAGTTGTGTTTGCGCATGTGGACGCACAACGCCATCATCAAATAGAACGCCACA
>NZ_JAWPOR010000014.1:0-99694 GCF_033344395.1 Vibrio sp. 1874 | reverse complement strand
TCGTTTCCGCTCGACTTGCATGTGTTAGGCCTGCCGCCAGCGTTCAATCTGAGCCATGATCAAACTCTTCAATTTAAGATTTTGTCGGCTCAATGAATACTGAACATTCCTTTCGCTAATAAATAGCAGAAGTAATGTTTGAATTGACTGTGCTCTTATTGGTTTTTACTTTTGAAAAAGTAAAACAAAACAGCTCAAGGCTGCTTCCCAATTCGAATGGTCACTTCGTTTCATTGAAACCTAATTTGATACCGAGGTATCTAATTGGATTATCATCAACGAGTGCCCACACAGATTGATAGGTCTATATTGTTAAAGAGCTTGCTTTGCGAGAAGTTTTTCTCTCAAAGCGGAGGTGCATTCTAGCGATTTAGTTGTTAGTGTCAAACACTTTTTTAAACTAATTTTTTGTAGAAGCTTTTTACCTCTTCGACCCTGCTAAAGCCTTGTGGCGTCTGCCGTGTCGATGGATGCGCATTATAGGGAGAAGATTTTCTTTGGCAATACTAAAAGTGCATTTTTTCTAAAAAAACATGCCAAATGGATACTTTCCATCCAACCCTAAAATTACCCAGAAATAACACTCAGGATTTATACAATTTACCCACAAAAAGCTGTGGATAACTACTCATCACTATCAAAGAAATAAGAAATACGCGAACGCGGATTTAGATACTCTTTTACTTTATCCGGTAATTTTGACGGATGAATCGCGTTAACTATCTTTATATCTTTTGAGGCAAGATCAATGATTGGCGCTTGCGTCCTTGGTACTGATGGATCGTAAACCAAGACATTCGGGAATAATAGATGCGATGCATTCACTGAGATAACCAGGCCGACCATATTATTAGAAAGCTGAACTACGGTACCCGGAGGAAACACGCCCATAAACTTAATTAGGATGTTCAGGTTCTCTTCTTTATATAGGTGTTTACAGTTCTTATATAAATGAGAGAGTGCGGTATAAGGAATCTTTTGATCTGAGACTATCGGTGTATGACACAAGTTATCAAACGCATTGGCTACAGCAATAATTTGAGCAAACTCGTTGATCTCATCTCCTTTCAGGCCTTTAGGATAACCAGACCCATCTCTTAGCTCATGGTGCTGCGCAATCACAATTCTCGCGACTTCGGGAAAAGCCTCGATTTGACTCGCAAGATCGACGCCATATTTAGTGTGCAACTTTAAGTAGTTGGTTTCTGGCTCTGTTAGAGGTAGTTGCTTTCTTAATATTGCAGTCGGGATTTTTATTTTCCCGATATCATGGAATAGTGCGGAGAAGGAAAGCTCTTTCAACTGTGCTGCTGAGTACCCTTTAGCACGGCCAATCATCATCGAGATAACAGCCACGTTCAATGAGTGGAAATAAATATCTTCAAACTCATTTTTTCCGTTCATCAGGTGTAACGTAACATTATCATCGCACATTAACTTCTCGACGATATCTTCAATAAGAAGCTTTGCTTCATCAACTGCTGCTGTCGGACGGTTACGGATTTTAGTCATGACTGAACGCATACGTGCCAGAGAGCGCTCAAACTCTTTTTCACACTGAATCACGCGTCGACGGTATGCACTTAACTTTTCTATGCGGTTCTGTTTTTCTTGCCACATTTTTTGAGTTTCATGATCTAACGACGCTTCATTTGTTACTCTGTCAGCTTGTCTTTGATCAACAGGGAGTGGAACGGCATCGCTTTGCTCTGGATTAAAGTAAACGAACTTTACGCCGAGGTGGCGGATCATCTCGACTTGCTCTTGGTCTTTAATCTTAAAGCTATTGAGTAGAAAGGGGTGATCGTTCCACTTTAGCGGAAGACGGATATGTAATCCGGGTTGAATACGATCGACCGTTAGTTTAATGGCTGCCACTTATTCACTACTGATTTATATTTCTTAAGAGAGTTAGAATACTAGTAAATTTTGTGAATAAATTCATCAGTAACTATCAAAACATCAAACCGTTATTTCTAAGCGACTCACTTAATTAGATAGAAGTAAGCTACTTTAAGGAGCGATCTGCTTTGCGTATTTTAAGCTTGGCCTCGAACACTGGCTTGTCTATTACTTCTTGATCTTTGACTAGCCCCATTAACGTTTGTACCGCTACACGGGCCATGTCACTGATAGGAAAGTGCACTGCTGATACTGTAGGGTAAAGACTTTCACAAAGATCAACACTGTCAAAGCTAGTTAATGAGATTTGCTCTGGTACAGAAATACTGTGCTCGTGTAAGTACTGCATTGCGCCAACCGTCATTTCTTCACTGCACGAAAAGACAGCCGTCACATCAGGGTGTCGTTGTAAAATTGCAGCCATTGCATCATAACCACTTTGCCGACCATAATTCCCTTCTTCACACCAGCTTTCATCAATATCTATACCAGCATCCTTCATTGCATCAATATACCCAAGCTTTCTCAATACACTGTTATGACGTTGGGATGGACCGGCAATACAAGCAATCTTTCGATGACCACCAGCTAAAAGGTGCTCAACGGCAATACGGCTTGCATGATGATGGTTAAAGGTAACACAACGCTCTTCTATTCCTTCCACGTAGCGATCCAGGAGAACGAAAGGTGTAGGCTGTTTAGCTAGTTCACGTAAGTCATCATCTGACAAATAACGACTATGAAGTACATAGCCGTCACAACGTAAATCATTAAAACGCTGAATTGCCTCTTTTTCACCTTGTGCAGAATGATGGCCTTGAGCTGTAATCAAAAACTTCTTATGAATATCCAGCTCGGTCTGAACCTGCTCCATCATCTCGCCAAAGAAGCCCCCCGTATAGTAAGTCACCAATAACCCAACCATATTACTGGATGAGGTTGCGAGTGAACGAGCAATTGCACTGGGACGATAATTCAATTGCGCCATAGCTTGCTCTACTTTTTTTCGAGTTTCCTCGCGAAATTTCCCCTCTCCATTAATAATTCGAGAAACGGTAGAGCGATTTACACCGGCGAGTTCGGCTACATCTTTAATCCTTGCCATAATGCTATTGGGTCCAACTGCAATTGTTATTAAATATTCGTTTGTGTAGAACGGCTGCCAGCAATTCGTAAGGTGCTATAGGGGGCGAAGCTGGCAGCCTTTAATCATACACCGACCATTTGATTGGTAGAAACAAGCTCAGAGTAATCCGTGACAGTTATACCATGATGAGCTAACTGTTCTTTTAAAATGGGAGAGGTAAGAACTTGTAACTCTAGCTCTCGCTGAAGCGCATAGCCACTCTTTAAGATAAGCGCCTGATCGGCCTCTGCCGGGTGGCACATCACCTCAACCAAGTCATAGTCAGCTTTTAAGCTCAATAGATGTGCCATTAAGCCATCCAAGCTCACTTTTTGATCATAAAACTCATCAGTAAAGATATACCTGATTGTCATCGATTCTTGACACAAGCCAGTGCCCCGCAGTGGCACTCGGTATTCATTCGCTACTTCTTTAATAACGGGCAAAATTTGAGGGTGAGTATGCGCGTGATGATGGCTATCTAAGTGGCTTAGCTCTAACCCAAGCGATAAAAAATGTTCCACCTGAGCTTTTGCTTCATCATAAACGACCTGAGTTTCGAAGTCCTGCTTACTCCAAAGTTCGTCATAGTTAATAAAGTGCGCTCGGCCGTTGGTCAAGTTAGGATGCTTCGTTATAGGCACACCTGCTGTAAACCTAAGATGAACGCCAATTTTCAAGTCTGGATTATGGCGAGCTAGTTCTAAGGCATGTTGCTCAGCATCCATACCCACCATCATGGTGGTTGAATGAACCACACCTTGCTGGTGAGCTTTAACGATGCCGCTATTTACACCTCTCGTTAAACCAAAATCATCAGCATTAAAAATGACTTTCATTGGCGTCCTTCCTTAGTACTACAACGTCGTTAGTTTAAATTGAGGTAAATACGGAGCGTTCACCGCTAGGATATCATCCAGGATTGACTTGGCGCGGCCAATGTCAGGCACCAATGGGTTATTGGTTAATGCCATAAGCGCCTTGTCATAATTACCTTCGACAGCAGCTTCTATTGTTAGCTGCTCATACGCTTTAACTTGATAGAGTAATCCTTTGATATTGTTTGACAACTCGCCAACCGCAAGAGGTTTCGCCCCCCAGCTACCAATCACCGCACTACATTCAATCACAGCATCGTCAGGTAGGCCGTTGATCGCTCCATTATTTAAAACGTTAACAACATGAATACTATTACGATTGTTATAAATTGAATCAACTAGGTTCAGTGATGCATCAGAATAATAAGCACCACCCCGCTCCTCTAACTCTTTCGGCTTATGATCGAGGGTAGGATCTTGATAGAGCTTAAATAGCGCATTTTCTGTTTCCATTACCTGCTCAGCACGAGTGCCTTTTTCATCGGCACTTTGTTTCTCTTCAGCAAGCATGGCATCAGTTTGGTAGAAGTAGCGATGATAAGGACATGGTATCGCCCCCAGTGCTTTTAGAAATGCAGGATCCCACGGCTCTTCCCAGATATTCTTCATACTGAAGTTGGCACCATCACCGACTTTCTCTAATACCGTTTGAGTAATATCTTCCCCATTGAGCCATGCTTTGTGTACCCACACGAGATGGTTTAACCCAGCAAACTCAAGTTGTAGCTCTTTTGGCTCGCACTCCATCATTTCTGCAATCATCATTTCCATTGAAACGGGCACATTGCACAAACCAATACTCTTTACTTTGGTGTACTTACTGACCGCTTCGGAAACTAAACCCGCTGGGTTGGTGAAATTGAGCATCCATGCGTTTGGAGCCAACTCTTCAATGTCTTTACAGATATCAAGAATGACCGGAATGGTTCGCAGTGCTTTAGCAAAACCACCAGGGCCCGTTGTTTCTTGGCCGATGACGTCGTACTTGATTGGGATTCGCTCATCGTTAGCGCGTGCAGCAAGGCCACCAACACGAAACTGCGTCATCACAAAATCCGCATCTTTTATCGCAGCACGGCGATCGAAACCGGCTTTTATCTCAATTTTTGCTCCGGCTTTATCGACCATTCGCTGAGCCAATCCTTTGATGATCTCAAGCTTCTCAGCTCCTGAATCAATGTCCACAAAATGGATTTTCTTAACGGGTAAATATTCTAAGCGCTTAATAACCCCTTCAACCAATTCCGGGGTATAGCTACTACCACCGCCAATAATGGCAAGTTTGATCGCCTCTCTAGACATTTTCATCCCCCTTTACTTGTTCGAGATTTTTTTGTTCAGTGCGACGATTTCTACAGCCATCTCTTGAGCCAAAATCGTAGTCATCAGGTGATCTTGAGCATGCACCATCACTAACGTCATCGGGACTTTCCCTTCTCCCTGATCTTCTTCAATAAGCTGAGTCTGTATTAAGTGGGCTTTATTAATGCACTCTCTTGCTTGAGAGAGCTTCTCGTCAGCCGCTTCAAAATCTTGTTCTCGAGATAAACGCAATGCCTCGTAGCTTAAACTTCTGGCTTCACCAGCATTGCAAATGATCTCCATCACAACCAATTCTTGTTCCATCATTTTCTCTCCGAAAATCGGGCCGCGGTAATTGCGGCCCATTAAGCACAGTTAAGCAGTAACGCCTTCGCCTGACGGCTGCGTGTCACCTTTAGTTTCCTTCGTCGTTGGTAGTTCTTGCTCCAACATTTGCTTCTCAAACATTTTGAAGAATGGGAAGTAGATGATTAGATCAAGAATCAATAAACCAATGACGAGCAATACTGGCGCAAAGGTCCAACCGCTACCCCACGAAGCACCTATCAGTGCCGGTGTTGTCCAAGGTGTTGTAGCGACACCCATACCCACAAAGCCGACATGCACAGCAAAATACGCAATCGTAGCGTTGATGACTGGAGCGAAGACGAACGGGATAAACAAGGTCGGGTTCATCACAACTGGGCTACCGAAGATCACTGGTTCGTTGATTTGGAAAAAGCCAGGCACCGCACTCATTCGACCAATGCTCTTAAGGTGAACAGAACGGCTAAACGACATCAGCATAACAAGAGCAAGTGTTGCACCAGAGCCGCCAATAAAGATGTAAAAATCCCAGAACGGTTGAGTAAATACGTTTGGAATCGGTTCACCTGCAACAAAGGCTTCAATGTTGGCACCAATGTTGGTCAAAAAGATTGGAGAAAGCAGTCCAACAACAATTGCAGCACCATGAATACCCGCAAACCAAAGCAGCTGGCAAAGCAATAAAGCGCCAATAATGGCAGGCAATGAGTTAGACGCACTAATTAGCGGTTTAAAGATAGCCATAACAGCATCTGGAATCAGCATGTCGTACTGGGTTTGTACGAAAAGGCTAAGTGGATATAAGGTAATGAATATCGCTAAGACTGGTAGCAATACTTCAAATGATCGCGCAATCGCCGGTGGCACCTGCTCTGGCATGCGAATCGTAATATTGTGCTTTTTCATAAAACGGTAGAGCTCCACCGAGAAAAATGCACACATCACTGCGGTGAAGATCCCGGTTCCGCCCATGTGAGACATAGACAACGCGCCATCTTTAGCTGGGGCCGCAATGAGTAAAAAAGACATTAGTGACAATACAGCACTCGTGATCCCATCCATCTTGTAAGCCTTCGCTAAACTATAAGCAACGCCCAGCGAAACAAAAATGGTCATGATCCCCATCGACATGTTGTAGGGCATCATTATGGTATCAAAATGTGTAGTGGCGAAATCGAGCCAAATTCGACCAAAAGTAAAGGTTGTATCTTCGGCAAATGGGGGGAATGCAAAAATCAAAATGAAACTACCAACAATAATAAACGGCATTGCGACAATAAAACCGTCTCTCATTGCGCGAACATGGGGCTGATTCCCCACTTTAGCTGCTATAGGGGCTATATGCTTTTCGACTGCGCCTATAATTGCGTCATAAAGCTTCATAGAATCCATCCTTATTTTAGGCAAAAGAATCCCGCATCAAATATTTATATTTGATGTACAGTTATCTTTTTTAATTTAAAACTATGGTTTAGTTAATTAATTCTAATGCTTGCTCTAGTACTTCCTCTCCCTTCATCATTCCATAATGCTGAGGAGAAATCGCGTCAATGTTTTTACCATGCTCTTGCGCCGTTTTTCTTAGCTCTTCTAGCTGAAAACGTACTTGAGGCCCGAGAAGACAAACATCGTACTCTTTAATTGCATCTTCAAATGCATTCACTGACATCGCATCAATTTTGCATTCAATTCCTTTATTTTCAGCAGCTTGCTCCATTTTCCTAACAAGCATACTGGTTGACATCCCTGCGCTACAGCATAAAAGGATCTTTTTCATAGCCTTACTCCCGTTGTGTAAATTTCAACCTGCAAAAACTGTAGCAAAAATAACCAAGACAAAAAAGAGCAACCGGTTGCATTATTCGTGAACACAATCCCAATTTAGAAAATACCACCTATTTTTTTGTAATTATTTAGGTCTAGGATAAAAGTCATAAAATAATTTAAGACATCACATTAAGTTTCAAATTATCAATATTTTACTACTGACAACGTCGTTATTAATTTCTTAAAAGGAATAGAGAATGAAATTTAATAAATTGGCTATTGCAACGCTTGTAAGTGCCGCACTATCACAACACTCATTTGCTCAAACCGACTCTAAAGGCACAATTTATCTAACGTTTGATGATGGACCAATCAATGCATCTATTGACGTTATTCAAGTACTTAACCAGGAAGATATCAAAGCGACGTTTTACTTTAATGCTTGGCATTTAGATGGAATTGGTGATGAGAATGAAGACCGTTCCCTAGAAGCCTTAAAGCTCGCATTAGACACTGGTCATATTGTTGCGAACCACAGTTACGATCACATGGTGCACAACTGCGTGGATGAGTTTGGACCGAACAGTGCTGCGGAGTGTAATGCGACCGGGGACCACCAGCTTAACTCGTATCAAGACCCTGTTTACGATGCCTCAATGTTTACGGAAAACTTATCTGTGTTAGCAAAGTATTTGCCGAACATTACAAGCTACCCGAACTACAAGGCAACAGAGTTTGCTAGACTGCCCTACACCAACGGTTGGCGCGTGACGAAAGACTTCAAAGCAGATGGGTTATGTGCCACGTCTGATGACCTGAAACCTTGGGAACCAGGATATGTATGCGATACATCCAACCCATCCAACAGTGTAAAAGCAGCTATCGAGGTTCAAGATATCCTAGCGAATAACGGCTATCAAACTCACGGTTGGGATGTGGACTGGGCACCCGAAAATTGGGGCATTGAAATGCCAGCAAACAGCCTTACAGAAGCAGAAGCATTTCTTGGATATGTGGATTCCGCGTTAAACACTTGTGCACCAACAACGATTAACCCGATCAACTCCAAAGCTCAAGAGTTCCCATGTGGTACACCTTTACACGCCGATAAAGTTATCGTATTAACTCACGAGTTCCTATTTGAAGATGGTAAGCGTGGCATGGGTGCAACGCAAAACCTACCTAAGCTCGCTAAGTTTATACAGTTAGCAAAACAAGCGGGTTATGACTTCGACACAATGGATAACTACACACCGAACTGGCAAGTTGGTCATAACTACGACGCTGGCGATTACGTCTTACACCTAGGTACTGTATACCAGGCTGTAACAAACCATACTGCGCAACAAGATTGGGCACCGTCTCCAACCTCTAGCCTTTGGACAAATGCAGACCCAGCCACTAACTGGACTCAGAATGTTTCCTATAAACAAGGTGATGTGGTGACTTATCAAGGTTTGCGTTATCTAGTTGATGTACCGCACGTGTCCCAAGCAGACTGGACTCCGAACACTCAAAATACCTTGTTCACAGCTCTATAGGCTGTTCCTACTATCACCATGTAGTAGTTTGCGCGAGGCATACCCCTCGCGCTTTTTTTGTTTTGAAGATCCAGATACAGCAAAGCCCCGACTTTCATCGAGGCTCTGTCTTAAAATATGGTACCGGTGGGCGGAGTTGATTGGACTGGCATTCCTGCCGCCACCGCGAAGGCAACGCTAACTTTCTTTTGATATTTACGAACACCTAAAACGACGAAAGGCCGCTATAAAAGCGACCTTTCTAATATGGTACCGGTGGGCGGACTTGAACCGCCACGCCCGAAGGCAACGGATTTTGAATCCGTCGTGTATACCAATTTCACCACACCGGCATCTTTGGGCTATTGCCCTTTGATGGTTGGCATTATACGTAAGCTTTTGACCTGCGCAAGCAGAAATACCTTAAATAACTATCGTTTGCTGATAATTTCGCCACAAAGTGTGACAAAGCTGTACTCATAAGAAACGTACGCTCCATTTTCTACTACTCTTCCAGATGAAAGTGAGTATACGAAACTCTTTTTAAATTCTATTCACTGTAATATCAGAAACATAACCATTCCCAATGCTCGACAACGCATTATGGAGCATCTCTGCGGCATCTTCTGCTTGCATGAAGTGACTCGTGTCCATCGTATTGCCGCTTGTTTTCCAGAATTCCGTATCCATTCCACCAGGATAAACCGCGATAATTTTCATAGGTTTTCCTTTTAGCTCCAAACGAACCGACTCAATTAATCCTTTGACGGCCCATTTCACTGCACAATACGTAGACTCTTGCGCTTTAGGTTGTTGCGCGGCAGTGGACATGATCATGACCACTTTTATTGGATGATCTTTGTAACGCTTTACTAACTCTCTTAACACATGAATCGCAGAATTCAGGTTGTTATCAATCAACTTTTGAATCTCTTCCGGCTCCTGCTCTTCCAGTAAGCCAAAATAACCACTTCCTGCACTATGAATGACCATTTCAGGCGGCTGTTTCATCCCATCAAAGAGCTGTTTCACACCTTGATGTAATGAGAGGTTGCAAGCTTGATAGCCGACGTTATGAGAGAGTTGTTTTGCTAGTGCGGATAGTTTTTCTGTATTTCTTCCTATTACATACGTCTCTTTGCCTTCCGCATCATAACGCTTTGCTAGTTCCGCCCCTAAGCCGCTACTTGCACCTGTAATTACAATCATGCGCTACCTCTTTTCAATCACATACTTTTAATTCATCTATCAATTAAGGTAACAGAATCGTGGTAATTCACACCTCAAGAGCACCATTCTTTGAAGCAAGCAGCTTTCTTACTTTCGTGATGCATGAAATATCAAGCAGAACGACGGGCATTTAACCTATGCTTAAGCAAGAATAACTTTCTGAATTTTCTATCGACTTTCTAGTGAGAACTGAATAGGAGCAAAGAATGACTGGGTCAAAATGGCAGTGGTTACTGAAACAGATGACACGAAAACTGTGGGTCCGGACGTCACTCTACGCATTACTAGCTGTTGCTACCGCCTTAATGTCGATTGTTTTAAACCAGTTCATTACTCTGCCCCCTGCCATCAACGTCAGCAAGGATTTGTTGAACAACATATTAAATATCCTCGCAACCTCCATGCTTGCAGTGACTACATTCTCTCTCAATATTATGGTCTCAGCGTACAGTGCCGCTAGTGCAGGGGTAACGCCGCGAGCGACAAAACTGTTGATGGAAGACAGCACAACACAAAATGCCTTAGCAACCTTTCTTGGCTCTTTTCTATTTAGTTTGGTAGGAATTATCGCGCTAGGTATTGGGGCCTATCATCAACAAGCACAAATTTATCTGTTCATCGTGACTATCGCCGTAATCGTGATGATCATACTCACTCTGCTACGTTGGATTCAGCACCTTTCCGTACTAGGAAGGGTCAGTGAAACCACTTCATACGTGGAGCAAGCCTTGTTAGATGCGATAAGAAAACGGGGCAAAGAGCGTTGGCTAGGTGCTCACCCGTGGAGCCACCCAGAACATAAACCCAGAGGAAGTAAACCTATTTTGAGCCAAGAAATTGGCTACTTACAGCATGTTGATATGCATCATCTCGATAGTATTGCTGAAGCAAACCAATGCACCATCTACCTTGAGCGACAACCGGGAAGTTTTGTGTACGTAGGTCAACCATTGGCTTGGGTTTGTGGAGAATTGCCAGACGAAAGCGAAGTAACGGCAGCCTTCACGATTCGAACGGAGCGTTCATATGATCAGGACCCTCGCTTTGGTTTAGTCGTTATGGCGGAAATCGCCTCACGAGCACTATCTCCGGCTGTAAATGATAATGGCACCGCAATTGACGTTCTTGGGCGTTCTGTACGAGCACTTTCATTATGGGGAGACCTACTCAGTGAGCCTCCTACCAAAACTCGATATCCTAGACTATTTGTGCCCGCATTGAGCTGCCAGGATTTGTTTGATGATGTCTTTTTGCCGATAGCACACGATGGTGCAGCGCAACTCCAAATACAGATTCGCCTACAAAAGGCCTTGCTAGCTCTCTCTAGTATGCACCCTAAGTTATTTTTGTCACCAGCAATCAAGCTGTCAGAAAAAGCTTTAGAGCTTTCATTAAGCCAACATTATACCGAAGATGAGAAACACCAACTCTCTCAGCTATCTAATCTGGTCACAGACCAAAGAGCCAATGGTTAAGAGAATCGAATTCAGTTGAAACATATTGCTGCACGGCCTCGTGTATCATGACATGTGCTGATAACGTAGGGCAGAAAAGTCACTTAGTTTATACACAATTAAAGACTCTGTGCGTTAGGTCTCTTTTCTCTTGGTGAGGGAATCTATATTCTGACGCACAATTTTTAAGGTAAGTGATGGAATAATGACAACGTCTACAACTCTTCCACCTGCTGGTCTGTTTCGTCGACTTGCAGCGTTGATTTACGACACATTGATTATTATCGCAATTGAAATGATGGCCGCAGGTATTGTTATGGCCGTTGTGTTTGCACTAAATGCAGCAGGATTGTTGAGCTATGGCGAGTACGCTGATGCCGCAGATATGCTCGGAAAGCACCCTGTATTGAGCCCTCTATTTACACTTTACCTTGCGGGTGTGTGGATATATTTCTTTGTGTTCTTCTGGACGCGAGCAGGACAAACTCTTGGGATGCGCGCTTGGAAGCTTCGAGTTCGCAATGCCAAAGACGGAGCACCAATTACGGTAACTCAAGCTCTGATTCGTATTTCGACATCTGGCTTTGGCTTGGCAAATTTGACTGTACCGATTGATCCGAAGAAACGTGGTTTCCACGACATTTGGGCCAAAACAGAGGTTGTTGTATTACCTAAGGCAAATTAACTTGTCTAGGAACACAAAAAAGGAAGGCGTAATGCCTTCCTTTTACATTTGGTTCGGTAAAACTTGGTTTATTCGATGATGCTTCAGTTATAGCTTTCTTCGTAGCAGTGCAATCGCAATAGCTAAGAACACCAAACTCGGGGCCAAAGCACCAAACACTGGGGATATGCCATACACCAAGCTTAATGGACCAAAGAACTCACTGGATATGTAAAAAGTAAACCCGGCAACCACGCCCGACAATACCCTTGCCCCCATGGTCACGCTTCTGAGTGGACCGAAAACAAAAGATAGCGCCATTAACATCATCACAGCAATTGAAAGCGGCTGAGTCAACTTACGCCAAAACGCCAACTCATAGCGAGATGCATCTTGTTCCGATGCTTTCAGGTAAGTCACATAATCATACAAACCGCTCAGTGACAATTCTTCTGGCTTCACGGTCACCACAGCTAGCTTATCTGGTGCCAAAGAGGTGTGCCACTCCATCTGTTCGATGTCTTGCTTTGAAATTACGTTTTCATTTTCCATGTCCGTAATTTGTACGTAGCGCATCAGCCAGTTGTTATCTTGTTGGTAGTCGACTTCTTCGGCGAAAATAACTTTTTGTAGATTCTTATCATCATCAAAACGCCACATATTTAAAGCATAAAGCTTGTCGTCTTCGACTTTACCGATAAAGATAAAGTCGTTTGCGTCACGAGCCCACACACCTGAGCGCACAGACACAATGCTACCACCTGATATCGCAAACGCACGTAAGTCACGGGCCATCTTCTGGGCCTCAGGAGCGCCCCATTGGCCTAACGCCATAACGACAATCATGAGTGGGACGGCCGTTTTTAGTACCGATAACCCGATATCCAGCTTAGAGAAACCAGCAGCTTGCATCACCACCAGCTCAGAGCTTGAAGCCAACATACCTAAGCCGATCAGGGCACCGAGTAATGCCGCCATTGGAAAGAACATTTCGATATCACGCGGCACACTGAGTAACACAAAGTACAACGCATGAGTGAGGTCGTACACACCTCGCCCTACTTTACGTAGCTGTTCTACATATTTGATGATGCCCGATAAGCCAACAAACGTCGCTAAAACCAAGGCAGTGGTAGAGATGATGGTTCTACCGATGTAAAGGTCTAAGATTTTGAACACAGCTTACGCGAGCCTCTTCTTGCGGAATTTGTCTTTTATTCGTCTAGCAGCAACGCTGTCCATCATATTCGCCATGATAGCAACAATCAGCAACATCGCATTGATTGGCCACATACCAATAGCAGCCGGGATGTCACCATCTTCTAATGCAGATTTGGTTGCACTGATCGCCAAGAAATACGCTAGATAGATCAGAATCGCAGGCCCCATTTTGGCAAACCGTCCCTGACGCGGATTCACCGCAGACAAAGGAATAACGAGCATTGTTAAGAGTGGAATACACACAAATAACGAAATTCGCCATTGTAGCTCCGCTTGCGCCTCTGGATCTGGGTGACCTATCAAGTCAACCGTTGGGTATGCTTCCCAGTCTCGCCCTTTCTTTTTGACCTCACGTTGGCCGATAACACCTTCGTATTCATCGAATTTCGTGATCATATATTCAACGCGAGTAGGCACACCTTCATAACGCGTACCTTCTTTCATAGTGATGATCTGACGACCGTCCGAAAGCTCTTTTACTTCACCAGAAGATGAGAACATCACACTCGGTAACACTGAATCTCGAGGGCGCATCTGCGCAACAAAAACGTTGCTCAAGGTATTGTCTTTAATGTCATCGATGAACACAACCGATGAACCGTCTGGTGTACCTTGGAACTGACCTTTTTTAAGTAGGTCAACGCTGTTTTCTGACGCTACCTGCTCATAAAGCTGCTCAACGCGGTCTTGAGACCACGGCGATAGCCACAACGCATTGAAAGCCGCCACCGCTGAAGTAATCAACGCTAGGTATAAGGCCGCTTGAACCAAGAATTTATTACCAATACCTGTCGCGTTCATTACGACAATTTCGCTCTCTGCATACAGACGACCAAATGTGATCAATATGCCGATATACAGACTTAAAGGCAGCATTAACAGACCCATTGCTGGCATGTTCAAACCAACAATCGAGAAAATCAATCCAGCAGGAATATCCCCATCAGAAGCATCAGCAAGAACACTTATGAATTTCTGGCTTACAAACACCAAAAAAAGTACGAAAAAAATCGCAAATTGGCTCTTGAGTGTTTCGCGGATCAAATATCTAACAATAATCACGCTGAAATTACCTATACAAAACTTGTTTTTTTGGTCGAATCACTATAGTTTCCCGTTGAACCATTTATTTTTTTAAAAATTATAAACTAGATGTTAGTCGCTTAATCAGCTCTGCATGTAAGCCTGGAGCTAAAATTCAACAAGTAAGCGATCATTATCTAACATTTAGAGCAATTTGTCTTCAGGATGTAGGAGTACGCATGGAGTTCAGTGTAAAAAGTGGCAGTCCAGAGAAACAACGTAGCGCATGTATCGTTGTTGGTGTGTTTGAACCACGTCGCCTTTCTCCAGTAGCCGAACAACTTGATAAAATCAGTGACGGTTACATCAGTTCACTACTTCGCCGTGGTGATCTAGAGGGTAAACCTGGTCAGATGCTGCTACTGCATCAAGTACCAGGTGTTTTGTCAGAGCGCGTTTTACTTGTCGGTTGCGGCAAAGAGCGTGAACTTGGCGAGCGCCAGTACAAGGAAATCATTCAAAAGACGATCAGCACACTTAACGAGACAGGCTCAATGGAAGCGGTATGTTTCCTAACTGAACTGCATGTTAAGGGTCGTGATACATACTGGAAAGTGCGCCAGGCTGTAGAAGCGACTAAAGATGGTCTATACACATTTAATCAATTCAAGAGCGTGAAACCTGAGACTCGCCGCCCACTGCGCAAGCTTGTTTTCAACGTACCAACGCGTCGTGAATTGAACTTGGGTGAAAAAGCAATCACTCATGGTCTTGCTATCGCATCAGGTGTCAAAGCCTCAAAAGACCTTGGCAACATGCCGCCAAACGTAGCTAATCCAGCTTACCTTGCTTCTCAAGCTCGTCGTCTAGCGGACGACTACGAAACCGTAACCACCAAAATTATTGGTGAGCAAGAGATGGAAAAACTGGGTATGACCTCTTACCTAGCAGTAGGCCGTGGTTCTAAAAACGAATCTATGATGTCTATCATCGAGTACAAAGGTAACCCTGACTCAGATGCAAAACCGATTGTGCTCGTAGGTAAAGGTCTAACCTTCGACTCAGGCGGTATCTCTCTAAAGCCGGGCGAAGGTATGGATGAGATGAAGTACGACATGTGTGGTGCGGCATCGGTATTCGGTACAATGAAAGCGCTGGCGAAGCTAAACCTACCAATCAACGTTATTGGTGTTCTAGCGGGTTGTGAAAACATGCCTGGCAGCAACGCTTACCGTCCAGGTGACATCCTAACGACCATGTCTGGTCAAACTGTAGAAGTTCTGAACACGGATGCTGAAGGCCGTCTTGTTCTTTGTGACGCACTGACTTACGTAGAGCGTTTCGAACCAGACTGCGTGGTTGACGTTGCAACGCTAACTGGTGCTTGTGTTATCGCACTAGGCCACCATATCAGCGGCGTAATCTCTAACCACAACCCTCTTTCTCATGAGCTAGTAAACGCTTCTGAGCAAGCGAGTGACCGTGCATGGCGTCTACCAATGGCAGACGAGTACCACGAACAGTTGAAAAGCCCGTTTGCGGATATGGCAAACATTGGTGGTCGCCCTGGTGGCACAATTACTGCGGGTTGCTTCTTATCTAAGTTCGCGAAGAAGTACAACTGGGCACACGTCGATATCGCAGGTACCGCGTGGAAATCAGGCGCAGCGAAAGGCTCAACGGGCCGTCCTGTCTCAATGCTTGTCCAATTCCTTTTGAACCGCAGCGGCCAAGAGACAGAAGAGTAATTTCTGAACAACATCTAAAAGGGCCGCAAGGCCCTTTTTTATTATCCTAATTTTCTAAAATGAAAGTGGGACTTAAGATGGTCTTAGGAAGAGACCCAAGGCAAGTGAGAGAATGATGCAAACTGCAACCTTCTACATCATTAACGAAGAGAGCCCGCAAGCAACGGTGGCTGGCTTTGAAGAATACATCGTGTTTTTGGCTCAGCACTTTGCTCGCCAAGGCGCTAAAGTGTATTTAAACTGCCAAGACAAACCACACGCCGAGCAGCTCGCTGAAGCCTTTTGGCAAGTTGATGCAGACAAGTTCATGGCACATAACCTCGTAGGCGAGGGACCGAAATACGCCACCAACATTGAAATCGGCCATGAAGGTGTAAAACCTAATTGGAACCGTCAGCTGGTAATTAATTTGGCGGAAAATGAGACAACCTTTGCGAACAAGTTTGCTCAAGTGGTAGACTTCGTGCCCTGCGAAGAAAAAGCTAAACAACTCGCAAGAGAAAGATATAAAATTTACCGTCAAGCAGGTTACCAGCTGCAAACGATCGAAATTCAATATCCTTAACGGTCAATCCTTATAGTTAAGGCGATCTTGTTAAGATCCCTCACTTATAAAGATTGACTAAGATTCAACCATCAACGTATCCATTAAAAGAGCGCTATGGAAAAGACATACAACCCAACTTCAATCGAACAAGCTCTGTATCAGACTTGGGAAGAGAAAGGCTACTTTAAGCCACACGGTGACACTACTAAAGAATCATACAGCATCATGATCCCGCCACCGAACGTCACTGGTAGCCTACACATGGGCCACGCGTTCCAAGATACGATCATGGATACGCTTATCCGTTGTGAACGTATGAAGGGTAAAAACACCCTTTGGCAAGTAGGTACTGACCACGCTGGTATCGCAACTCAGATGGTTGTTGAGCGTAAGATCGCTGCAGAAGAAGGCAAAACAAAACACGATTACGGTCGTGAAGCTTTCATCGACAAAATCTGGGAATGGAAAGGCGAATCTGGCGGCACTATCACTAAGCAGCTTCGTCGTCTTGGCGCATCTGTAGACTGGGATCGTGAACGCTTTACGATGGACGATGGTCTATCTAACGCCGTTCAAGAAGTCTTCGTACGTCTATACGAAGACGATCTAATCTACCGCGGTAAGCGTCTGGTTAACTGGGATCCAAAGCTACACACAGCGATTTCAGATCTAGAAGTAGAGAACAAAGACACTAAAGGCCACATGTGGCACTTCCGCTACCCACTAGCAGATGGCGCTAGAACAGCCGATGGCAAAGACTACATCGTTGTTGCAACGACTCGTCCAGAGACCGTGCTAGGCGATACGGGTGTTGCAGTTAACCCAGAAGATCCACGTTACAAAGATCTTATCGGTAAAGAAATCATCCTTCCTATCGTTGATCGTCGCATCCCAATCGTGGGCGATGAGCACGCAGATATGGAAAAAGGTACTGGCTGTGTGAAAATCACACCTGCGCACGACTTCAACGACTACGAAGTAGGTAAGCGCCACCAGCTACCAATGATCAACATTCTGACTTTCGACGCAAACATCCGTGATGCTTCTGAAGTATTCAACACCAACGGCGAAGCAAGCGACGCTTACAGCACTGAGCTACCAGCTAAATACCACGGTATGGAGCGTTTTGCCGCTCGTAAAGCTATCGTTGCTGAATTCGACGAGCTAGGCCTACTTGAAGAAGTGAAAGATCACGATCTACAAGTTCCTTACGGCGACCGTGGTGGCGTGGTTATCGAACCAATGCTAACTGACCAATGGTACGTACGTACTGCGCCTCTAGCGAAAACTGCAGTTGAAGCAGTAGAAAACGGCGACATCCAATTTGTTCCTAAGCAGTACGAAAACATGTACTTCTCTTGGATGCGTGACGTTCAAGACTGGTGTATCTCTCGTCAGCTATGGTGGGGTCACCGCATCCCAGCTTGGTACGACAACCAAGGTAATGTTTACGTAGGTCGCACTGAAGAAGAAGTTCGTAAGAACAACAACCTAGAGTCAGTCATTGAACTGCACCAAGACGAAGACGTACTGGATACGTGGTTCTCTTCTGCACTATGGACATTCGGTACTCAAGGTTGGCCAGAGCAAACTGACGACCTGAAAGTATTCCACCCTTCAGACGTTCTAGTAACTGGTTTCGACATCATCTTCTTCTGGGTTGCGCGCATGATCATGATGACCATGCACTTCGTGAAAGACGAAAACGGCAAACCACAAGTACCATTTAAGACGGTTTACGTTACTGGTCTAATCCGTGATGAAAACGGCGACAAGATGTCTAAGTCGAAAGGTAACGTCCTTGATCCAATCGACATGATCGATGGTATCGACCTAGAGTCTCTCGTAGAGAAGCGTTGTGGCAACATGATGCAGCCTCAACTAGCGAAGAAGATCGAGAAGAACACTCGTAAGACGTTTGAAAACGGTATCGAAGCATACGGTACAGACGCACTGCGTTTCACTCTTGCAGCAATGGCATCGACAGGTCGTGATATCAACTGGGATATGAAGCGTCTTGAGGGTTACCGTAACTTCTGTAACAAGCTATGGAACGCAAGCCGTTACGTAATGATGAACACAGAAGAGCAAGATTGTGGCTTCAACGGTGGTGAGATTGAATACTCACTAGCAGACAAGTGGATCGAGTCTCAGTTTGAACTAGCAGCGAAAGCGTTCAACAACCATATCGACAACTTCCGTCTAGATATAGCTGCGAACACGCTTTACGAATTCATCTGGAACCAATTCTGTGACTGGTACCTAGAGCTTACTAAGCCAGTTCTATGGAAAGGTACTGAAGCACAACAGCGTGGTACTCGTCGTACATTAATCACGGTTCTTGAGAAGACTCTACGTCTAGCTCACCCAGTGATTCCTTACATCACTGAAACTATCTGGCAAAGCATCAAGCCATTAGTTGAAGGTGTAGAAGGCGAGACAATCATGCTACAAACACTTCCTCAATTCGACGAAGCAAACTTCAACCAAGAAGCGCTAGATGATATCGAATGGGTGAAGGCGTTCATTACCAGCATCCGTAACCTACGTGCTGAATACGACATCAACCCTGGTAAGCCGCTTGACGTTATGCTGAAAGCAGCAAATGCAGAAGATGCCTCTCGTCTAGAAGCAAGCAAGCAAGTACTGATGTCACTAGCGAAGCTAGAAGCAGTACGCGTGCTTGAAACTGGCGAACAAACTCCTGCATGTGCGACAGCACTGGTTGGTAAGTCTGAGTTGATGATCCCAATGGCAGGTCTGATCGACAAAGATGCTGAGCTTGCTCGTCTAGATGGCGAAATCAAGAAGACTCACGGCGAAATCAAGCGTATCGAAGGCAAACTAGGTAACGAAGGCTTCGTAGCGAAAGCACCTGAAGCAGTTGTTGCTAAAGAGCGTGAGAAGCTTGAAGGCTACAAAGAGACACTAGCTAAGCTAGAAGAGCAGAAGACAACGATCGCTGCGCTTTAAGCCTCAGTGAAAGAGAAGAATTAACACTTCTCACTTTTGGTTCAAAGGTTGGTCATCATGGCCAACCTTTTTTGTATACATTTCACCAAAACCATCATCAATAGCTTCCCCCTATCACAACAATACTCATTACCCATTAGCATTAATGAGAATTATTATCGATAATGAACTCATCGAAACAAACACGATTGAGTAATTATCATGAAAAAGACACTAACTTTCGCAGCACTGCATTTTACTATCGCATTTAGTGTCGCTTACGTACTCACAGGCGACATTCTAATTGGTAGTTTAATTGCCATGATTGAGCCTTCAGTGAACACCGTAGCCTTCTACTTTCATGAAAAGGCATGGGCAAAAGTCCCAGCACTTAAAGCTCGTCAGTGGATGACCAAATTAAAAACCGCAAGCTTTGCGACCGTGCACTTCAGCGTCGCTTTTACCGTGGTTTACTTACTAACAGGTGATGCATTTGTCGGCGGCGTAATGGCGATGCTAGAGCCGAGTTTGAACACGGTGGCTTACTACTTCCACGAGAAAGTATGGATGCGTAAATCATCAGAAAAAGCTCCAGCACCGCAGTTTTGTTTACATCACCACGCTTAAACATGGAGGCTCACTACGTCTCCTAACGAGAAAAATGACATTTACCATTGACAAGGTTGCGCACCGCAATTAATTTAATTGCGGTGCGCAACTTTATTTTTAGAGGTAAGTGATAATGAACGCTCGTCAACTTCGACACTACTCCCGTCAAGCCGTCCGATTGCTTGGTATGCTTGATAAACAATGCGGCGATGTCGCTCTCACTCCAGTGCAAGCGCACGCATTGGGTGAAATCCAATTGCAGCCATTGACCATCAATCAGCTGGCACAGCAGCTTAATGTCGACAAGTCCAACGCGAGCCGAACCGTTACTGGTTTGATTAAATTAGGTTTGGTCGAGAGCATCGAAAACCCAAAAGACAAACGTAGTCAACTCGTAGCGATTACAGAGCAAGGCCAACAGGCGTTATCACAACTGGACCAACAGCAAAACCACTTCTTTGAACAACTGCTTACCCAACTCGATGACAGCGAGCAAGAGCAACTCAAACTTGGTCTAGAGACTTACCTAAAAGGGCTAACAAAAGTGTGTCAGTCTGAGGAATACGTTCTTCGGCCTCTTACTAAAGCAGACAACCCGCAAGTCGCAGATGTGATTCGTAAAGTCTCTGCAGAATACGGCTTAACCGCAGACAAAGGTTATGGTGTGGCCGATCCAACGCTTGATGATATGTATTCGGTTTACAATCAATGCGGGGCCGCCTATTGGGTCATTGAACATCGCGGAGAGATCGTTGGTGGCGGTGGCTTTGCCCCTTTAGCTGGCGAGCCAAATGTGTGTGAACTACAAAAGATGTACTTCTTACCTCAAACACGAGGACACGGTTTAGCCAAACGCATCGTCGCATTGAGCTTACAATTGGCGGAACAATTTGGGTATCAGCAGTGCTATTTAGAGACAACTGAATGTCTGAGAGAAGCGGTAAGCTTGTATGAAAAGCTAGGCTTTGAGCATCTCGATGCCCCGCTTGGACAAACAGGGCATGATGCATGTGAAGTCGTAATGCTTAAGATGCTGTAATAGATAATATTATTAGAAGTTAAAGCACAACATGGGTAACACAAAGCTCCTGGCTCAAGGCAACAGTGAAGTTTTGGTGCTGCCCATCCAACTCAACAGACAATTGGTAGAGATCACTTGGATCAGGATCAGTAAGATCGGCATACTTTGGCGCTTCGATCTGGAATAAAGCGCTCGCATGCTCCGCTCGGACATCAATAGGAATATGGTAAGTCATACCATTAAACTTAACCGATGCAGAGACCAGACCCGGCGCAAAAGTTTGATAGTACAAGTCTACTTTAAACTCGCAACCACCACCGTGGTGCCAAATCTGCTCGGTTGCCACGCGGTCTAAACGTACATTGCGAATGAACTGCAGATACGGTTCTTGCCATACCCCTAAGCGCTCATCACTTTTTTTATATTCATGATCGGACAGAGAGCACAGCTCAGGTTTATCTTCATCAAACAGAAGATCCTCTTCTTCCTCTAAGAACAAGATTTCAAAGCGGTTACGCCCCATTTGCATGAACGGACGAATGTCTTTCTTGTAGACATTTTGAGAACCGTCACAGTCGAACAATGCTACTCCGTTCAAACGCACTTCTGCATGGTAATCCACACCACCCAACACCATTTCTACCGCTGGGAATGCCATCATGGATTCGTCCACTTCAATGTCATGCATCAGGTGCCACTCTTGCTGACGAATTGCTTCTTCTGTCAGTTCAGCTGGCAATACCTGACTCAAAGGAGCAGGGAAAGTAATGTCATCCTGTGGGATAGAAAGGTCCGTCAGTGGAGAGACTTGCCATAAACCGGCGAGTGAGAGTTGCATATACACCTTGAGCTAGATCAATTTTCACGCATTATAGGGAGAAATCCCCTATAAACTCAATGTGAATTATTTATCGCCTCCACATTCGTCAGTTTTTCAAGGAATAAAAAAACCAGCGTTAAACGCTGGTTTTTCCAAAAGTAGTGAGCTTTGATTACTCGTCGTCTTCATCTTCTTCAGGGTAAAGCGCATCTTCGCCTTCGTAGTACGTACCCCAACCGTCATAGATGATGTCGTATTTTTCTGCCAAGTGAATCAATTTTTCAACTTGCGCATCAATCGCTTCTGCGTCTAGTGCGGACTCCATAGTCGCATCACAGCAAAGCAACTTGTTACCATCTTCATCTTCAGTTTCTTCTGCTTCAAGAACTTCAAAGCCCATCTTGAATGCTTCAACTACCGCTTTTTCTAGCGTGTCAAAATCTTCTGCAAACAGGTGGTGCTCAATTTCGTATAGCGAATCTGGATCGCTGCCATCTTCTAGCAATGCTGCAATGATATCGCGAGTCTCTTCCTTTTGAATCTCAATTAATTCTTCTACTGATAGATATTCATCTTCGTGAGACATGTTTTGGCTCCAGATTAGTTACTTGATGGAAACACAATACCCGATACTGAGTATGCTGATCCGGTGAAATATGGCATGGATTGCGATGAAAAGCCACAAACAAACATCATACCACTGCGATTCTTATCGGTTATTTGAATCTAAATATTAAACCGACCACACAAAGAAACAAAAAATTAACAAAGAATGGCATTTTTTAATATTCAGAACATCCTAATTGACACTTAATGTGGTTATTTTCTCTTTCTATGCGTGTTTATGATGCTTTCTTGAATACACTCACGTGTAAAACGAAGAAGCATAACGAATAAATTCACTTTAATAATGCATAATTTAGAATAAAAATGCACGTTTTATGCACTGTGCGTGTATTCTTTCTCAACGGGAAAATTAGAATAAAAACGCACGCACTCTAATTTTAGTAAAATAGCATTTATATCTAATAATAAATTTCATAAGAATCAAAATAAAAATAAAAAACTCACAAAACCAGAAACACCAGAATATAAACAAAGCTTGATAACTTGCATCTTTCTAGGAAGCTTGTCATAACTAATGGCTGGAAAATTTGTAAGGATACAAAATGAGCAAGCTGTACGTTGGATCAGAAGTTGGTCAACTTCGACGAGTTCTATTAAATCGCCCTGAACGCGCCCTAACCCACTTAACTCCGTCAAACTGTCATGAGTTGCTATTTGATGACGTTCTTGCTGTAGAAGCGGCAGGTGAAGAGCACGATGCATTCGCACGTACGCTGCGCGAGCAAGACGTTGAAGTGCTTCTCCTCCACGATTTACTGGTCGAAACCCTCGCTGTTCCAGAAGCAAAACAATGGCTGCTGAACACTCAGATTTCTGACTTTCGCTACGGGCCAACATTTGCGCGAGACCTACGCCAATACTTTTCAGAAATGGATGATGAACATCTTGCCTGCATCTTTTTAGGTGGCTTAGCATACTCAGAGCTACCGATCTCCTCATCTTCTATGCTGCCAAAAATGAAGCGTCCTCTCGACTTTGTTATTGAGCCACTGCCTAATCACCTCTTTACTCGTGATACCTCATGTTGGGTTTATGGCGGCGTTTCTCTTAACCCGATGATGATGCCTGCACGCCAACGTGAAACAAACCACCTACGTGCGATTTATCGTTGGCACCCAATTTTTGCTGGCCAAGATTTTATCAAATACTTCGGTGACGATGATCTGCATTATGATAATGCTAATGTCGAAGGCGGTGATGTGTTGGTTATTGGTAAAGGTGCAGTTCTGATCGGTATGTCTGAGCGTACGACCGCGCAAGGCGTAGAGAACCTTGCAGCGAGCCTATTTAAAGCAGGCCAAGCGACCGAAGTGATTGCAATTGATCTGCCTAAACACCGCTCATGTATGCATTTAGACACCGTGATGACCCATATGGATGTAGATACTTTCTCTGTCTACCCAGAGATCATGCGCAAAGATCTCGACACATGGCGCTTAACACCAAAAGGCAACGGTGAAATGCATGTTGAAGCCTCACATAACTATCTGCACGCGATTGAGTCCGCTCTTGGCTTAGATCAGCTGAAAATCATCACCACTGGTGGCGACAGCTATGAAGCGGAACGCGAACAATGGAATGATGCCAATAACGTTCTAACTGTAAAACCGGGCGTAGTAATTGGTTACGAACGCAACGTATACACCAACGAAAAATACGATAAAGCTGGCATCAAAGTACTGACAGTACCTGGTAACGAGCTTGGTCGTGGTCGCGGTGGCGCTCGCTGTATGAGCTGTCCAATAGAGCGAGACGATATATAACTTACTCGTCCCTTTACATTAGGTGAATCAAAACTAAGGTTGATGTGAATACATCAACCTTTTTTAGCTTTATTTGAAAATAATTATTCACAATAAAAGCATTTATATGTTTTAATGAATTCTATTAATCTAATCACATGTACTAAGGGACGAGCTATGGCTTTCAATTTACGTAACCGCAACTTTTTGAAGCTATTGGACTTCTCAACCAAAGAAATCCAGTTTTTGCTCGAACTGTCTGCAGAGCTGAAAAAAGCTAAATATGCAGGAACAGAGCAGAAGAAACTTCAAGGTAAAAACATCGCACTAATCTTTGAGAAATCTTCGACTCGTACCCGATGTGCGTTTGAAGTCGCTGCCTTTGACCAAGGTGCTCAAGTCTCTTACATCGGCCCTTCTGGCTCGCAGATCGGTCATAAGGAATCGATGAAAGACACCGCTCGTGTTCTTGGTCGTATGTACGACGGGATTGAATACCGAGGCTTTGGCCAATCCATTGTTGAAGAGCTTGGTACTTATGCTGGTGTTCCAGTGTGGAATGGTTTAACGGATGAGTTCCACCCAACCCAGATCCTTGCTGACTTCCTGACCATGCAAGAGCACGGCCGTGGTAAACAGCTGCATGAAATAACCTTCGCTTACCTAGGTGATGCGCGCAACAACATGGGTAACTCACTTATGGTGGGCGCAGCGAAAATGGGCATGGATATTCGCCTTGTCGCGCCAAAAGCGTTCTGGCCTGAAGAAGAGCTCGTGGCAACTTGTCAAACTATCGCGCAACAAACCGGTGCAAAAATCACGTTAACAGAAAGCGTTGAGGAAGGTGTGAAAGGTTGTGACTTCCTATACACCGACGTTTGGGTGTCTATGGGTGAGTCTGCCGAGGCATGGGATGAACGTGTAGCGTTAATGACACCTTATCAAATCAATATGGACGTGATTGAGCAAACGGGTAATCCACATGTGAAATTCATGCACTGCCTTCCAGCTTTCCACAATGATGAAACCACCGTCGGCAAAGAAGTCGCTGAAAAATACGGTATGAAAGGCCTTGAAGTAACAGAAGAGGTATTTGAATCGGAATACTCCATCGTATTCGACGAAGCTGAAAACCGTATGCATACCATCAAAGCCGTGATGGTTGCGACGCTAGGAAGCTAAACCAGTGCGCAAAAACAGCCGATAAAAACCATGATGTAATCGCTTGCGCTCACGAAAGTTAAGCGTATAATGCTCGGCAATTTGTCTGAGGATTAAGAAATGACCACGCTGATTGCTGACGTAAAAACGCGATTTGCTCTCGCTAAGCGACTACGCTTACGTGGTGTTATTTTCGTTAATTCTATTGAATTTTAAAACCTCCCCATTGGGGAGGTTTTTTTATGTCCAAAATTCCTTTCGGTTATTTGGATGTAGTCATCAATGTTATAGGGAAGAAGATCATGGCGAACTCGCTTTACCAGAAGCACATCATCTCTATTCCAGAGCTTTCACGCGAAGAACTGGAACTTATCGTAGAAACAGCAGGTAGCCTTAAAAAAGCACCTCGACCAGAACTGATTAAAAACAAAGTCGTTGCAAGTTGTTTCTTTGAACCATCAACACGTACACGTTTATCGTTTGAAACAGCGATTCAGCGCATTGGTGGTGACGTGATTGGCTTTGATAATGATGGTAATACCTCTCTGGCGAAGAAAGGCGAAACACTCGCAGATTCAGTACAAGTCATCTCTTCTTACGTCGATGCCTTTGTGATGCGTCATCCACAAGAAGGCGCCGCTCGCTTGGCATCTGAATTTTCAAATGGCGTGCCAGTGATCAACGCGGGCGACGGTGCAAACCAACACCCAACTCAAACGCTACTCGACTTATACACCATCGCGGAAACACAAGGGCGTCTAGACAACCTGAACGTCGCATTCGTAGGTGACCTAAAATATGGCCGCACAGTGCACTCACTGACTCAAGCCTTAGCAAAGTTTAACAACATCCGCTTCTTCTTTGTTGCACCAGATGCGCTGGCAATGCCAGATTACATCTGCGAAGAACTAGACGAAGCTGGCATTCAATATAGCCTACACACAGACATGGAAAGTGTGATTCCTGAACTGGATATTCTGTACATGACACGCGTACAGAAAGAACGCTTTGACGAATCGGAATACGCACATATTAAGTCGGCTTACATCCTAACGGCGGCACTACTAGAAGGCGCGCGTGAGAACTTGAAAGTACTGCACCCACTACCACGTGTGGATGAAATCACAACTGATGTTGATAAAACGCCTCATGCCTACTTCTTCCAGCAAGCTCAAAATGGCGTGTATGCTCGCCAGGCACTGCTGGCGCTTGTTCTAAACGAAACACTGTAATCGAGGGGAAAAATCATGGCTAAAGAAACTCAATTGCAGGTAGAAGCAATCAAAAATGGTACGGTCATCGACCACATCCCTGCGCAAATCGGCATCAAAGTATTAAGACTGTTCGATATGCACAATTCATCACAACGCGTAACGATTGGACTGAACTTGCCATCATCAGCACTCGGTCATAAAGATCTACTCAAAATCGAAAATGTGTTTATCAATGAAGAGCAAGCGAGCAAGCTAGCGTTGTATGCTCCTCACGCGACCGTGAATCAAATCGAGAATTATGAAGTGGTGAAAAAGCTCGCGTTAGAGCTTCCTGAGCGCATCAATGATGTATTTGAATGCCCGAATTCAAACTGTATTTCTCATAATGAACCAGTAGAAAGCAGCTTTAGCGTGTTCGAGAAGAAACAAGAAATCCGCCTAAAGTGTAAATACTGCGAGAAAGTGTTCTCACGCGAGATCGTAACCGAGCGATAAACACGCCGCACGACTAGGCTTTGATACGTTTAAAATACCCTGCAATGTCGGGGTATTTTGCTCTTTACCTACCGAGGGTTTAGAGGCAAACTGAGAATCTTTATTCCCTACAACTGATGGAAAAAATCAAATGACGAAAGTACTTCACACTGAGTCTGCACCAGCAGCAATCGGTCCTTACGTTCAAGGCGTAGATCTAGGTAACATGGTTCTTACTTCAGGCCAAATCCCAGTAAACCCAGCGACAGGTGAAGTGTCTGCTGATATCGCAGAACAAGCTCGTCAGTCTCTAGAAAACGTAAAGGCTGTAGTTGAATCTTCAGGTCTTAAAGTATCTGATATTGTAAAGCTAACGGTTTTTGTTAAAGACCTAAATGACTTTGGCACAGTGAACGAAGTTTACGGCAAGTTCTTTGATGAGCACGGCGTAGCAAACTACCCTGCACGCTCTTGTGTAGAAGTGGCTCGCCTACCAAAAGATGTTGGCATCGAGATTGAAGCAATCGCTGTTCGCAAATAATTGCACTTGCTGACAAACATAAAAAAACGGGTAGCTCAGGCTACCCGTTTTTTATTGTTTTCTCGTGATGATATCGCAGTAAAACTTAAGCAGCGTTGCGCTGTTTGACTTCTTCATCTAACGATTCAAGCTTCTCTTTCATCTGTTCACGACAGATATTCGCTAACTCGCGAATGCCCTCTTTACCATAGCCTTCAGTGCTGATTGGAGGTAGCATTTCAACAATCACATGACCATTGTTCCAACGGTTCAGCTTAATTTTATTCGTCGAGCTACATACGATAGGAATGATTGGCACACCTGCACCAATTGCCGCATGAAAAGCACCTGTTTTGAATGGCAGCAAACCACGCCCACGAGAACGCGTGCCTTCTGGGAACATCCACACCGAAACATCACTTTCTTTCATGCTGCTCACGACCTGATCGATAGTACCTTTTGCTTTAGAGCGATTCGCTCGGTCAATCAGAATGTTACCCGTAAGCCAGTAAAGCTGACCAAACAGTGGCATCCAAGCCAAGCTCTTTTTACCTACTGTCACAACTTTCGGAGTCACAGCCGCAGAAACAGTAAACATGTCCCAGTTGTTCTGGTGGTTAGCAATGTAAACATGTTGGCCGCGTGAATACGCATCTTCAGGGATACGCAACTCTAACTTAATCCCAAACACACGAGACATCTTGGCAAACAAACGGCCAAAAGTGAAAACGTGCTTAGGGTTTCTAGGGCTTAATAGGCAGTAACCACAACCACCAATAAACATAACAATCGCAAAGATAGCGACAGCAAATACACGTAACAGTGCAATCATTCTTGTTCTCCAGGAACCGGCTTTTGCCAGATACAGCTATTAATATCTCTCTTTCCATAAAGGGAAAATATGGTCATGAGAGTGATATAAAAAAGCCGAAACTCAGGTTTCGGCTCTCTTGATATCCAAGTTACCTGCGGTGCAGTTTAACTTGCCTAGCTCACTCGCTCAATATTTGCGCCAAGTGCAGCCAGTTTATTTTCGATTTTGTCGTAACCACGGTCGATATGGTAAATACGATCAACGACGGTTTCGCCTTTAGCAATGCAACCTGCAATAACCAAACTAGCCGAAGCTCGTAGATCGGTTGCCATCACTTGCGCACCGCTGAGTGACTCAACATCACCACAGATAACCGTATTGCCTTCGATCTCAGCTTTAGCGCCCATACGCATGAGTTCTGGTACGTGCATAAAGCGGTTTTCAAAGATAGTCTCTGTGATCACGCCGCCACCTTTCGCCATCATATTCAGAAGCGTAAATTGAGCTTGCATATCCGTCGGAAAACCAGGATGTGGCGCAGTACGTACACTTACCGCTTTTAGCTCGCGGTCGGTCATATCAACGGAGATCCAATCTTCACCCGTTTCGACAAGCGCGCCAGCTTCTTCCAGCTTGGCGAGAACCGCTTCAAGCAAATGAGCATTAGTGTTGCGACATACCACTTTACCGCCAGATACTGCTGCTGCGACAAGGAATGTTCCCGTCTCAATACGGTCAGCAACCACGTTGTGTTTACAACCGCCTAGGCGCTCAGCACCTTCAATCGTAATGGTATCTGTGCCAGCGCCAGAGATTTTTGCGCCAAGCTTATTTAGGAAATCAGCGGTATCGACGATTTCAGGCTCACGCGCAGCGTTATCTAGTGTTGTTGTGCCTTCCGCCAGCGCTGCGGCACACATGATGGTGATCGTCGCGCCTACGCTGACTTTATCCATCACGATGTGCGCGCCTTTTAGACGACCATCCACTTCTGCTTTCACATAACCATCTTCTAATGTAATGGTTGCGCCAAGCTGCTCTAAACCAGAAATATGTAGATCCACAGGACGAGCGCCAATAGCACAACCGCCTGGTAAAGAAACCTGACCTTGACCAAAGCGCGCCACCAAAGGACCCAAAGCCCAAATAGAAGCACGCATGGTTTTCACCAAGTCATAAGGCGCACAGTATTCTGTAATACTGCTTGGATCAACATGAACAGAGCCATTGCGGCTTACTTTCGCGCCTAAACGCTTAAGCAATTCCATGGTTGTATCGATATCACGAAGGTGTGGTACGTTTGCCACTTCTACTGGCTCTTCCGCCAAGATAGACGCAAATAAAATCGGCAGTGCTGCGTTTTTTGCACCTGAAATGGTCACTTCACCAACTAGTGGTTTATCTGACCCAATAACTCGAAACTTTTCCATCAATAAACCTTAAAGCGACATCAATTTCTTATCACGAGCCCACTCTTCTGGTGTGAACGCTTTGATTGATAATGCGTGAATGTCGTTACGCTGGATGTATTCCATCAGAGGAGCATAAATTAGCTGCTGCTTCTTAACGCGGCTCATTCCATCGAAACAAGCATCAACAGCAACCACTTCATAGTGGCTACCTTCACCTTTCACATGCACTTCTTGAAGGTTTAGTGCTTCTTCTAATAACTGTTGTACTTTTGCGCTATCCACAATTTACCCCTGATAATTCTGTATGTGTTTGGCCACTAAAGATTCAACATTGCTCAGTTGAAACAAAGTGCGCAGTTGCGCCGGCACGAAACTGAGCATTATATGACAGTTTTGCTTTTTTGCATGCTCTAATAAGTGGATTAACATCACCATTCCTGCAGAGTCGACACGCTCTATCTCTTTTAGCGAGCATTCCAGCTCCGATTGAGCAGGTTGCCATTGCTGTGCATACGCCCACAATGAAGGCACTGTATCTCTATCAAGTGCCCCTGTTAGCTTAAGAATGTTTTGATCCAATTGCCACTGAGCGGGAGTCTGGGCCATTATTTCTTAGCCTCGAAGCGGATCGGTTCTGCGGCCAATTTTTCTAGGTCTTTAGCAACAGATAGAATACCTTCTTGACGAATTTTACTGTTCCATTCGGATTGTTTACTAGAAAGCAAACTAATGCCCTCTGCAATCATATCGAATGCTTCCCACTCACCAGAGTGGTTGTCTTTACGCAGTTTAAACTCAAGTTTGATGTTTGGACGCGGAGTATCGATGATATCAACTTTAATGCTTGTAATACGCTTAGAGTCATCAATGCTAGGCTCAGGACCAAACTCAATTTTTTGGTCAGAGTATTGCGTCAACACTTGTGCATAAGACGCAATCAGGTACGCACGAAATGCATCGATAAACTCAAGTACATCTTCACGCTTAGCACCTTTTAAGTTTGGACCAAGAAGTTTTAACCCTGCATAGCGGTAGTTGACGTAAGGCATTAGCTCTTCTTCAACGATCACTTTAAGTAAATTTGGATCTTGTTTGATTTTCGGCTGTTCGGCTTTCAATCTTTCGAACGTGACTTCAGCTACCTGCTTCATCATCTTATAAGGTTCAGTTTTATCCACCTCTGCTGCTGTTGCTCCAAAGACGCTAAACACAGCACAAACTGAAAGTAGTAATCTCGCTAACATAGTTATTCCTTACTTGAGTCGTCTGAACCACCTACGCTGTATAGTACTTGACCAATTAAGTCTTCAAGCACAAGCGCCGATTTGGTGTCTTCGATGGTATCACCATCCACTAGCATGACTTCATCATCAAAAACGAAGCCAGGTACTAAACCAATGTATTGCTCACCAATCAGGCCAGATGTCAAAATTTGTACGCTCGACGTTTCTGGGAACTGATTGTATTTGCTATTGATAGATAGTGTTACAACTGGCAATAAGTTGTCTGGGTTAAGCGAAATACTACTTACTCGACCAATCACAACGCCCCCCACTTTTACGGGAGAACGAACTTTTAAACTGCCAATATTATCGAACTCGGCTTTGAGGGTATAAGTATCACCAGAGCCAATGCTTTTTACGTCAGCAACTTGAAAAATCATCACAAGAATCGCGCAAATTCCCGCTAATACAAAGCTGCCAACCCATAATTCAGTTTTACGTGTTTGTTGCATGATTAATTCCCAAACATCAATGCGGTCAGTACAAAGTCTAATCCTAGTACTGCTAAAGAAGAATGCACAACAGTGCGCGTAGTTGCTCGGCTGATCCCTTCCGATGTTGGAATAGCATCATAACCGTTAAATAGAGCGACCCAAGTAACCGTAATTGCAAACGCAAAACATTTGATCATACTGTTACCAATGTCTTGCCCTAGCTCAACAGAGGACTGCATCGCTGACCAAAAACTGCCGTGATCAACGCCTTTCCAGTCAACACCAACAAGCTGAGCGCCCCAAATTCCCACAGCCATGAAAATCATAGCCAGTAAAGGCATTGAGATAACCCCAGCCCAAAACCGTGGTGCAATCACTCGTTTCAATGGGTCTACCGCCATCATTTCAAGGCTAGACAGTTGTTCCGTTGCTTTCATTAGACCTATCTCTGCGGTTAACGCAGAACCGGCACGACCAGCAAACAAAAGTGCAGTAACAACGGGTCCTAATTCACGGAGTAACGAAAGCGCTACCATTTGCCCCAAACTGCCTTCTGCGCCGTAATCCACCAACACAACATAGCCTTGTAGACTCAAAACCATTCCAATGAACAGACCAGATACGACGATGATCGCCAGCGACTGAACACCAACAGAATAAAGTTGCTTAACAAGCAGAGGAAAGCTTCTGATCGGTTGTGGCTTAGAAAATAGCGCCCCAATCAACATGAAAGTCGCACGACCAAATGCTCCGCAAATAGAAAGCGTGCGTCGACCCAGCGAGGCGACAAAGTGAATGAAGTTATCGACCATCAAATAAGTCCTTTTCGATACTTTGAGAAGGGAAACGAAACGGTACAGGACCGTCGGCATCACCTTGTAAGAACTGCTGGACACGAGGATCAGAGTTTTGAGTCAGCTCTTCTGGCGTACCATAGGCGATGATTTTTCCATCGGCCATCAGGTATACCCAGTCAGCAATACTCATGACTTCAGGTACGTCGTGAGAAACCACAATAGAGGTCAAACCTAACGCTTGGTTTAGATTGCTAATTAGCTCAACCAAAACGCCCATAGTGATTGGGTCTTGCCCCACAAACGGCTCATCGTACATGATCAAGTCAGGGTCAAGTGCGATTGCCCGAGCCAAAGCAGCGCGTCTTGCCATACCACCTGAAAGCTCACTCGGCATTAATTGCGCCGCGCCGCGCAGACCGACAGCTTCGAGCTTGAGTAACACCATGGTGCGAATCAAATCTTCCGATAAATCGGTATGCTCTCTTAATGGAAAGGCGACATTATCAAAAACATTCAAATCAGTGAATAAAGCCCCTGACTGGAACAACATGCTCATTTTCTTTCGAGCGTGGTAGAGTTTTTTACGCGAGAGAGAGGGAATATTGTCGCCATCAAACCAGATCTCTCCTTGCTCGGGATACAACTGACCACCAATCAAACGCAGCAGTGTTGTTTTACCAATTCCCGATGGTCCCATAATGGCCGTCACTTTGCCCTCAGGAACATGCAGATCAATATCATCAAAGATCATGCGTTCTCCCCGTGAAAAAGTGAGGTTGTTCACGGTGACTAAATCGTTGTTCGACATATCATCTCTTCTACTGTAGGAGCGTTGCAACTCACGGAATCATCAAGCAGATACTCATCGGAGTTGAATTCTACGTTTAATAAAGTAACGTCGGTACATTTATTAGGCTGCAATCATAAGCACATTGGCGTTGAATTTAAAGCACTGTTCAATTAAATAAAGTCGAGTATATCCCTGCAATTTCTCATGGTTTATGACCGAATTAGCACGAAGTGTTTAAATCCTAGACCAGAATTGCTCATTTAAATGAGTGAGATTTACATACATTTTCGTTACTAACCTTTAATTTATTCTTCGTTTATCTTCCATTTTAGGCCGCAAAAGGTCAAAATTAGCGGTTATTCATTTTACTTATTTAATACTTAGGAATTCTCATGCTCGAAGCCGTTGCGTTGCTTATAGTCGGTCTTGTTTTGCTTGTTTGGAGTGCAGATAAACTTGTTTTTGGCTCTGCAGCGATAGCCCGCAACGTCGGTATTTCCCCGCTTGTCATCGGCATGACAATCCTCGCGATGGGCTCATCCGCCCCTGAGATGATGGTATCTGCAACCGCTGCTTGGGATGGCAAAACAGATACAGCGGTGGGTAACGTATTAGGCTCAAACATAGCGAACATTGCGTTAATCCTAGGTATTACAGCGCTGATCAAGCCTTTGTCGATTAGCTCCGCCGTCATCCGCCGAGAACTTCCACTCATGATAGCCGTAACCGTACTCGCTGGTATTCTGCTTTGGAATAGCCATCTCGGTTTTTATGAGGGTGTCTTATTGTTTGTACTCTTTGGGGCATTTTTATTTGCTATGTTGCAAATCAGCCGCAAAGAGCAAAAATCAGGTGATGTTTTTCTTGATGACCAAGAGTCAGAGATCCCTGAAGGCGTCAGTAACCCTAAAGCAATCATGTGGGTGGTTATTGGCTTGATACTGCTTCCTTTGGCAGCCAGCATGCTGGTTGATAACGCGGTAATTATTGCTAAACACTTTGGTATGAGCGACCTTGTTATCGGTCTAACTATTATCGCCATTGGCACTAGCCTGCCTGAACTGGCCGCATCACTTGCGGGAGTTTTAAAGGGTGAAGACGACATGGCTGTCGGTAACATTATCGGTTCGAATGTGTTTAACATTCTGGCGGTAATGGGGATTCCTGGCATCATTAATCCATCGGTGCTCAGTGAGTACGCGATGGGACGTGACTTCTGGGTCATGTTAGGCGTTTCATTGTTACTTGTCGCGATGTGTTTGGGTAAATCACGCAGTATTAACCGTATTGAAGGTGCCATCTTGTTTGTGTGCTTCTTAGGTTACCAAGTGTACTTATTCGCAAACATGACCGCTTAATTACCACGATCAATAAGTAGAGATCTGATATGTCCAATCAATTTGATTTTCGCGCTGCTGCTAAACAAGTTCTTGATATCGAAGTTGCTGCTCTGCAAGAGCTAGATACCTACTTTGATGATCAATTTGAAAAAGCGTGTGAACTTATCCTTTCCAACAACGGCAAAGTTGTCGTTATGGGTATTGGCAAGTCAGGCCATATTGGTAACAAGATTGCCGCCACTCTGGCAAGCACTGGGACTTCGGCGTTTTTCGTTCATCCAGGCGAAGCCGCACATGGTGACTTGGGTATGATTAGCCCTGGTGACATTGTGCTGGCAATTTCTAACTCTGGTGAATCAAACGAAATTCTGTCTCTATTTCCAGTATTAAAGCGCCTGAATATTAAGATCATCAGCATGACAGGTAAGCCAGAATCAAATATGGCCAAGCTGTCTGACTTACACCTGCAAATTACGGTACCTCAAGAAGCTTGTCCGTTAGGCCTGGCGCCAACTAGCAGTACGACTGCCACATTAGTGATGGGAGATGCATTAGCCGTAGCTCTGCTTCAAGCTCGTGGTTTTTCTGCCGAAGATTTTGCCCTATCTCACCCAGGTGGTGCACTGGGGAGAAAACTGCTACTTAAGTTGTCTGATATTATGCACTTTGGAGAAGCGTTACCTAAAGTTTCTCCTGACGCATTAATTCGCGATGCCCTGCTTGAAATTTCAGAAAAGGGGTTAGGCATGACAGCCATCGTCGATGAGCACGATGCTATGCTTGGTATATTCACCGATGGTGATTTACGTCGTACCTTAGACAAGCGTATCGATATTCATACGACGGCAATTGGCGAGGTCATGACGACAAACCCAACCACAGCACACCCTGATATGCTGGCGGTTGAAGGTTTGAACTTGATGCAGAATAAAAACATTAACGCTCTGATTTTATGTAAAGACGAAAAAATTGTGGGTGCACTGAACATGCACGATTTACTAAAAGCTGGCGTGATGTAATATCAGCACAAACATTTAAATCATTTATTAGACGAATAAAGGCAATGGTCAGGGAAGTACTGAGCTAAACGATAGGCCTTCATTATATGAGTTTTACTCGCCTTATTTATTTGCTCTTGATCTTCGTTGTAGCGTGGTGCGGTTATTACCTACTAACCCCTAAAGGCAACGACGCAATTCAAGTAGCACCAGATTCTGAACTGCCCATGTTCAGTGGTTCTGGATTAGAAAACATCACCTACGGTGAAGATGGTGTCCGCAGTTACATCATTCGCTCCACTAACTTAGACCATTATGCTAAGAGTGGAGATACTATTTTTAATAACCCGACTTTGATGGTTTACCGTGAAGGTAGCGTCATTGAATGGAAGGTGACTGCCACAAGAGCAGTGTTAGATGAAGACCAAGTTTTGACTTTATATGACAAAGTCTTAATGCAAAATCTTCTGCCTGGTGCGAGTTTTGATACCATGGCAACAGACAAATTGGTCATTAATCTAACCAATCGTGATTTTAAAGCTGACCAACAAGTGATGTTGGTTGGACCACAATTTGAAACTACTGGAGGCGCAATGCAAGGCAACTTAAAACAGCATACTGCGACTCTGACAGATGAAGTTCAAGGTCGATATGAAACCGTTACACCTTAGCCTACTGGCACTGGTATTGGCGGCGCCTCAAGCGCTGGCACTCAAGTCGGATACTCAACAGCCGGTTTACATAAACTCTGACACCCAACAGGTGGATATGAAGAGTAACCAGGTTGTTTTTGAAGGCGATGTATCTCTTAAGCAAGGGAGCATCAATATCGATGCTGATAGAATCGTGGTAACTCGCGATCCTAAAACCGAAGCAATTAAACAGATTCAAGCATTTGGTAAACCTGCGAAGTTTTCTCAGCTGATGGACGATGGTAAAACACTTAGTGGTCAAGCTACGGAGTTGGATTACCGTATTTCTACAGACGAACTGACCATGAAAGGTCAAGCGCAGCTGGCGCAAGACAACAACACCATCAAAGGTTCTTCGATTCGTTACCAAATTGGTAAACAAAAGCTAGTCGCAGATAGCTCTAAGGAAGAGCGCGTTACGACCATTTTGCAACCCAATCAGATAGAGAACTAATATGGCAGTACTGAGTGCGAAAAACTTGGCGAAAAGCTACAAAAAACGCAAAGTCGTCACTGATGTTAGCTTAGAAGTTGAATCTGGTCAGATTGTTGGGCTGCTCGGTCCAAACGGTGCGGGTAAAACCACCTCGTTTTACATGATTGTCGGCTTAGTACCTCGCGATGAAGGCACCATTACCATTGACGACAATGACATCAGTATTTTGCCGATGCATAGCCGTTCACGACTTGGCATTGGCTATCTTCCGCAAGAAGCGTCGATTTTCCGTAAGCTTTCAGTAGAAGATAACATCATGGCCGTACTTGAAACTCGTCAAGAAATGACGAGGGAAGAGCGCCAAGATAAACTGGAAGATTTGTTGGAAGAATTCCACATCCAGCACATCAGAACCAGTGCTGGTATGGCACTATCAGGGGGTGAGCGACGCAGGGTGGAAATCGCTCGAGCTTTAGCGGCCAACCCTCAGTTCATTTTATTGGATGAACCTTTCGCTGGTGTTGACCCAATTTCGGTTAATGACATCAAGAAAATCATTGAGCATCTGCGCGATCGTGGTCTCGGAGTGTTAATCACTGACCATAATGTACGTGAAACACTGGACGTATGTGAAAAAGCCTATATCGTGAGCCAAGGGCACCTAATTGCATCGGGAACTCCGGCAGAAGTTCTCAATAATGAACAGGTGAAACAAGTTTATCTCGGCGAACAATTCCGTCTATGATTATATTAGGAACGGTAAGATTCTGAGCATTACAAGGTAAGTAACACTGAATGAAACCTTCATTACAACTCAAGCTAGGTCAGCAGTTAGCCATGACGCCACAGTTGCAGCAAGCGATTCGCTTATTGCAATTGTCGACACTCGATCTTCAACAAGAAATCCAAGAAGCGTTGGACTCAAACCCATTATTGGAAGTTGAAGAAGGCCAAGACGAGCCTCTAGCAAACGGTGAAGATAAGTCAGCGGTCGAGGCTGCTGATAGCAACAGTGCTAGCGAACCAACAGAAATTGACGTTCCAGATAGCTCCGATGTGATAGAGAAATCAGAAATTAGCTCTGAACTTGAAATCGACACGACTTGGGATGACGTCTACAGCGCTAATACTGGTAGCACTGGCTTAGCTCTTGATGATGATATGCCCGTCTACCAAGGCGAAACCACTGAATCGTTACATGATTACCTCATGTGGCAGCTTGACCTAACACCATTCAGTGAAACCGACCGCACGATTGCATTAGCGATTATTGACGCTGTTGACGACTACGGCTATTTAACTTTGTCGCCTGAAGAGATTCATGAGAGCTTCGATAATGAAGAGATAGAGTTAGACGAAGTAGAAGCCGTTCGTAAACGCATTCAACAATTCGATCCTCTTGGAGTTGCATCACGTAACTTACAAGAATGTTTGTTACTGCAACTGACGACCTTCCCAGAAGACACGCCGTGGCTTGCTGAAGCCAAAATGATACTTGCGGATCATATTGATCACCTAGGCAACCGAGACTACAAGCTCGTCATCAAAGAGACTAAGCTGAAAGAAGCCGATCTTCGTGAAGTCTTAAAGCTTATCCAACAGTTAGATCCTCGTCCAGGTAGTCGCATCACTCCTGATGATACCGAGTACGTAATTCCAGACGTATCCGTTTTTAAAGACAATGGCAAATGGACCGTTTCTATAAACCCGGATAGCGTGCCAAAATTAAAAGTAAATCAACAATATGCTCAATTAGGCAAAGGTAATAGCGCGGATAGCCAGTACATCCGCAGCAATTTGCAAGAGGCAAAATGGTTAATTAAGAGCTTAGAGAGTAGAAACGAGACGCTACTCAAAGTTGCAAGATGTATTGTTGAACATCAACAAGATTTCTTCGAGTATGGTGAGGAAGCCATGAAGCCAATGGTACTCAATGATGTCGCTTTGGCTGTGGACATGCATGAATCCACGATTTCTCGTGTAACAACGCAAAAGTTTATGCATACACCACGTGGTATTTTTGAATTGAAGTACTTCTTCTCTAGCCATGTTAGTACTGACAACGGCGGAGAATGTTCGTCAACAGCAATTCGTGCACTCATTAAAAAACTGGTCGCAGCAGAGAATACTGCCAAACCACTGAGTGATAGCAAGATTGCTGCTCTTCTGGCTGACCAAGGGATTCAGGTCGCAAGACGTACGATAGCCAAATATCGCGAATCCTTGGGAATTGCCCCTTCAAGTCAGCGTAAACGCCTATTATAAGGCACTAACTGAAAAGGAAAGTCTATGCAAATCAATATTCAAGGCCATCACGTTGATCTTACCGATTCAATGCAAGACTATGTAAATTCTAAGTTTCAGAAGCTCGAAAGGTTCTTCGACCATATCAATCAAGTGCATGTTGTACTAAAAGTTGAAAAAATTACTCAAATCGCGGAAGCTACGCTTCACATAAATCAAGGCGAAATCCACGCATCAGCCGATGACGAAAATATGTATGCCGCGATCGATTCGCTGGTAGATAAATTGGTTCGCCAACTTAATAAGCACAAAGAAAAACTAAACAGTCATTAATCATGCAACTGAGCGAAATACTGTCATTGGACTGCACCAAAAGTGCGGTCCACTGCACGAGTAAAAAACGCGCCCTTGAAATGATCAGCCGTATCGTGGCTGATCAAACGGGCCAAGATTCTACCGAGCTGTTCGAATGCATGCTCAATAGAGAAAAAATGGGCAGTACCGGTATCGGAAACGGTATTGCGATCCCTCACGCGAGAATGCAATCAAGCGACAAGGCCATTGCTGTCTTACTGCAATGTGATGAAGCAATCGAATTTGATGCGATTGACAATCGACCTGTCGATCTTCTTTTTGCGCTCCTTGTACCAGAAGAACAGTGCAAAGAGCACCTCAAGACTCTATCCTCTATGGCAGAACGTCTGAGCGATAAGCAAGTATTAAAACTACTGCGTAATGCTCAGAGTGATGAAGAACTTTACGACATCATGATTCACCAATAAGCAGGACTAACTCCATGCGACTAATCGTTGTTAGCGGGCACTCAGGTGCCGGTAAAAGTATTGCGCTTCGTGTACTGGAAGACTTAGGTTACTACTGTGTTGATAACCTGCCAGTTAACTTGCTGGACGCATTTGTTCATTCTGTTGCTGACAGCAAACAGAATGTTGCAGTCAGCATTGATATTCGTAATATTCCTAAAAAGCTAAAAGAACTGACGAGTACACTAGAACAGTTAAAAACTGAGCTTGATGTGACCATGCTTTTCTTGGACGCCAATAAAGAAACGCTACTCAAACGCTACAGCGAAACACGCCGAATTCACCCGTTATCTTTAGGTGGCACCTCCCTCTCGCTCGATCAAGCCATCGAGCGTGAGAAACAAATTTTGACGCCACTCAAAGCGCATGCAGATCTGGTCCTAAATAGTAGTGGGCAGTCTTTGCATGAATTGAGTGAAACCGTGCGTATGCGCGTTGAAGGCAGAGATCGCAAAGGGCTCGTTATGGTATTTGAGTCTTTTGGTTTTAAATACGGCCTGCCTTCCGATGCCGATTACGTATTTGACGTTCGCTTCTTACCTAACCCACATTGGGAACCAGCACTACGCCCGCTTACAGGTCTGGATGCTCCTATCGCCGCATTTTTAGAGCAACACCAATCGGTGTTAAGTTTGAAATATCAAATTGAAAGCTTTATAGAGAATTGGTTACCTCTGCTTGAGAAAAACAACCGCAGCTACCTGACCGTTGCAATCGGTTGTACTGGTGGTAAGCACCGCTCGGTGTACTTAACTCAGCAAATCGGTGAATACTTCGCCAACAAAGGACACCAAGTACAAATTCGCCATACCTCACTAGAGAAAAACGCTAAGGAGTAGCCGTGGAGTTAAGTCGTAAAGTATTGATTCAAAACCGCCTTGGCTTACATGCTCGTGCAGCAGTCAAACTGGTCGAACTGGCACAGAGCTTTGAAGCGGTCATCACCATCGACAATGAAGAAGACAAAACCGCCACAGCAGACAGCGTAATGGGCCTGTTAATGCTAGAGTCCGCTCAAGGACAATACGTCACGATCCACGCAACGGGTGGGCAAGCGGAAGAAGCACTGGATGCCGTTTGCCATTTGATCGAAGATAAATTTGATGAAGGCGAGTAGTTTACTCGCTTTTTTCTTACCTCCCATTATCTTTCTCTTCCCTGACCTAATAAATAAATTTGCTTAGTATCATAAGTTGTTATTAAAAGGCGCCTAGAATTAAGTTATTATTCAACGCATTGTAAATATCAGGAATTGGGAGGAATGAATGGCAGAGCAAATTGAATTCGACCAAGCTCACCAAGCCCTCCAAGAAGTCACAGAAGCGCTAGAAAATGGCCGCTTCGTCCATGTTCGTCGTCAATTACAGGACATGGAACCTGAGGATATCGCTCACCTTTTAGAAGCCTCCCCACGTAAGAGCCGTGAAGTTCTTTGGCAACTCACCGACCCTGAAGATTATGGTGAAATCCTTGACGAGCTGAACGAAGACGTCAAAGACAGCCTCGTATCCAAAATGGCACCAGAAGCGCTTGCAGAAGCGACAGAAGGCATGGATACCGATGACGTGGCTTACGTACTGCGTAGCTTGCCTGACAACCTGTCACGCGAAGTCCTGTCGCAAATGGACTCATCTGACCGCCTACGGGTCGAAACCGCCCTATCCTACCCAGAAGACACCGCGGGTGGACTGATGAACACCGACGTCATCACAATTCGTGGTGACGTAGATGTGGACGTAGTTTTGCGTTATCTACGTATGAAAGGCGAGCTTCCAGAAGCTACGGATGCCCTGTATGTGATCGATGAAGAGAGTAAGCTCATCGGTGAACTGCCGATCACTACGCTTATTACCACTCAGCCAGACGTAAAAATCATTGATGTAATGGAAGACGCGGACGAGGCCATCACCGTCGATACTAGCGACTCAGATGTTGCGAGTCTGTTCGAACGCCGTAATTGGGTATCTGCACCTGTTGTTGATGAAAACTTGCATTTGGTCGGTCGTATCACCATCGATGACGTGGTTGACGTTATTCGTGAAGACGCGGAACACTCGATGATGAGTATGGCGGGTATGGACGATGACGAAGATACTTTCGCGCCTGTTGTAAAATCAGCTCGCAAACGCAGTATCTGGCTTGGCGCTAACGTATTAGCCGCCCTTGCTGCTGCTTCCGTTTCTAACATGTTTGAGGCCACATTAGACCAAATGGCCGCCATTGCGGTATTGATGACGATAGTTCCGTCCATGGGTGGTGTCGCTGGTAACCAAACCGTCGCACTAGTGATTCGTGGTCTTGCTCTTGGTCATATCGGAGACTCAAACAAACGCGAACTGTTAATGAAAGAAGCCTCGATCGGCTTACTTAACGGCATCATGTGGGCGCTAATTATTGGTGGTATTGTTGTTGCTTGGAAAGGTAACTGGATGCTCGGAGGAATCATTTCCGCCGCCATGCTGACCAACTTATTGGTCGCAGGTATTGCCGGAGTAACGATTCCAATCCTATTGAAAAAAATGAACATCGATCCCGCTTTAGCTGGTGGTATGGCATTAACAACAGTGACGGATGTGATTGGTTTATCTGTCTTCTTAGGGCTTGCCACAATACTGATTACCTAACAGAAAAAACGAAAAAGCCTGATGAACACATCAGGCTTTTTTGATTCTGAATTGCTAGAAAAGCTTATTCACCCGCCACTTTCATGGTATCCAGTAGGATAGAGCCCGTTTGGATTTGTGAGCGCGTTTCAATATCACTACCAACCGCCACAATCTTGGTGAACATGTCTTTTAGATTACCTGCGATGGTAATTTCTGATACTGGGTATTGGATTTCACCATTCTCAACCCAGAAGCCTGCGGCACCGCGAGAGTAATCCCCCGTTACCACGTTCACACCTTGTCCCATGACTTCTGTCACTAGAAGACCAGTACCGAGCTCTTTAAGCATTTGTTCGAAGTTTTGGCCTGTCGACTTCACGTACCAGTTATGAATCCCACCAGCGTGACCTGTCGGCGTCATCTTCATTTTACGTGCGGCATAACTGGTTAACAGATAAGTTGCTAGCACACCGTCGGTAATGATCTCACGGTCTTGAGTGTACACACCTTCACTATCGAATGGACTTGATGCCAAACCACGCAATACATGCGGACGTTCTGAGATATTGAACCATTCAGGAAGCACTTGTTTGCCTAGATGGTCAAGTAAGAAAGAAGATTTTCGGTACAGGTTACCACCGCTGATCGCCATAACGAGATGGCCAATCAAGCCTGTCGCAACATCAGCCGCAAACATGATTGGGTATTGACCTGTTTTTAGACGCTGCGCATCTAGGCGGTTAACCGTATTCTCTGCCGCCTTACGACCCACCGTTTCTGGGGTCCATAAGTCATCACGATGACGTGCCACGGTGTAGCTGTAATCACGTTCCATCTCGCCGTTTTGACCAACGCCAATTACACAACAGCTAGTACTATGTCGGCTAGACGCATAACTAGCTAATAAGCCATGGCTATTGCCATACACTTTCACGCCGTAATGACTATCATAACTCGCGCCATCACTTTGTTTGATTGCACTATTATAATTTATCGCCTCTTTTTCTGCTGCAATCGCCACATTGGCAGCATAGTCTGGATCGGGTGCGTCAGGGTGGAAAAGATCAAGCTCAGGGATCTCTTGCACCATGTATTCTTTCGCTGCAGGGCCTGCAAATGGGTCTTCAGATGTGTAATGTGCAATATCTAGCGCCGCTATAACGGTTTGCTCGATTGCAGCTTCACTTAAATCAGACGTGGAAGCACTGCCTTTGCGTTGACCTCGGTAAACGGTAATGCCCAGCGCACCATCGCTGTTGAACTCGACATTTTCTACTTCACCCATACGAGTTGAAACACTTAAACCAGTGCTTTTAGTAATTGCGACTTCGGCGGCGTCAGATTTTGCCGATGCAAGCTTTAAGGCTCTTGCTACGGCTTGCTCTAGCTCGGTACGTTGCTCAGCAACCTGCTGTTTAATATCCATTGTCTTTCACATCTTGTCTTTGATGAACAATAGGATAACAAGAATTTCGCTTTCTCCCCATGATTCTTGTTAAAATAGTCATAATATTAATCAAAACACAGGCAACTGAAATGGCACGTAAGAATCAAAAAGCGCCATGGGAACCAGAAGAAGAGATCATCTGGGTAAGTAAATCCGAGATGAAGCGAGACATGGAAGAACTGCAAAAGCTAGGTGAGGAGCTTGTCGGCCTCAAACCTTCAGTTCTAGAAAAGTTTCCATTGAGCGAAGATTTGCGAGAAGCAATTGCTGACGCGCAACGCTTTAAAAATGAAGCGCGTCGTCGCCAATTGCAACGTATCGGCAAATTGATGCGTTACGAAGATCCAGAGCCAATCCAAGCCGCACTGGATAAAATTCGTAATAAGCACTCTCAATTAACGGCGGTATTCCACAAACTTGAAGCGTTGCGTGATCGCGTAGTGGAAGAAGGTGACAAAGCCATTGATGACGTAATGGAAATGTACCCAGAAGCGGATCGTCAGCGTCTACGCCAACTTGCTCGCCAAGCAGCGAAAGAGAAAAAAGCTGGGAAACCAGCAAAAGCGTACCGCGAAATCTTTCAGATCCTTAAAGGTCTAAACGAAGAAGAGTTTTAATTCGAGGGCTCACGCAATGAGCATTCGATTTAAACGCAAAAAGCAGACGTCAATGTCTGCTTTTTTTATCTTTGGTTTTACAGTCAGCGTTACACTAAGCGATTAACGCGGTCTCCGCGCTCGAAAGCGTTAATGTTCTCAATCAAGATTTCCGCTAAACGTTGGATAGATGAGTCGCTGCCCCATGCAACATGCGGTGTCAGTAACAAATTAGGTAAACTCATATTGGCAATCAGCGGATTGCTCTCATCAGCCGGTTCTTGTGTAAAAACATCAAAACCAGCCGCTGCAATTTCTTCCTGTTTTAAGGCATCCACCAGTGCGCTCTCATCCACCAAACCTCCACGCCCTGTATTAATCAAAATGGCGTTGGACTTCATTTGTTTCAACTCTGCTTGACCAATTAAATTCTGAGTATGATCGTTGAGCGGGCAATGCAAAGTCAGCGCATCGGAGCGTTTTAATACTTCCTCAAACGACACATAACCTGGTCTACATTCTGCCGCCCCTTTACGCTCAGAAAACAAGACGGTCATTCCTAACGCTTGAGCCAGATTCGCCGTCGCTTGCCCTAGTACCCCACTACCAACAACACCTAACGTGCTACCACCAATATCCCCGATTGGGTGCGTAAAAAAACAAAACTGCTGGTTACGCTGCCACTCACCTGCGGCAATATCTTGGTGGTACCCAAATAAATTTCGTCTTAAAGCGAATAACATTGCCATCACGTGCTCGGGCACCGAACGCGTCGCGTAACCACGTACATTAGCAACCGCAATACCATTATTAGCACAGTAGTTCACATCGACGTTGTTAAAACCAGTTGCGGCAACCGCGATCATCCGTAATTTTGGTAGTTGCTCTAATACATGTTGGTCAAGCACGACTTTATTGCTAATCACGATATCGGCATCTGCTAACCTTTCTATTACCTGCCCAGGCGCAGTTAGGTCGTACTCACGCCAGTGGTGCGGAAAGCCAGGTCGTGGGATCTCAATATGTTCTGGGATGGTCGCTCGGTCTAAAAATACGATGCTTGGCAAAGACATAACAACTCCTTGTTCACGGCTGAAAGACAGGATACATCAACCACAGTAACGAAATAGCCAAAAATAGCGAACTAGAAAGAACCGTTGTTGAGTGCAATTGGCATTAAGGGTGTGGCAACGTTTTATAATCAGGCAATGTACGCTCTGGCGAAAAATAGTTAAAGATCATCGCCTCGGCTTCAGAATAAAAGTCACAGGGTACAAAAATACTGCTCAGCTGACCCGTAGCTGGATGATAAAAACTTAGCTCCGCAGCGTGCAACTCTAAACGTTCTGAAAACTGATACGCCTCTTCGCTTGCATAAAACTCATCACCCACAATCGCATGACCAATCGCCATCAAATGCACGCGTAACTGATGCGATCGACCAGTAATGGGCAGTAGTCGCACAACGGTCGTATGGGTGCCATCAGGGTGCACTTCACGCTTCACTACTTGGAATAAAGTTTGAGATGGTTTGCCGTCGTCAAAACATACTTTTTGTCGTGGACGATTTGGCCAATCACAAATTAATGGAAGATCAATATTCCCTTCTTGCGGCTCAACATGCCCCCACACACGTGCGTAATACACCTTGTGAGTGAGGCGATATTGGAACTGCTTTTTTAATGCTCGCTCCGCGGGTTTGTTTTTCGCCAGCAACATCAACCCTGATGTCGACATATCCAAGCGATGCACAACTTGAATTTCCGGATGCAACTCTTTGAGGCGGCTCCACATGCTATCGTAATGCTCTGCAAGGCGACCAGGGACAGACAGCAGCCCTGATGGCTTATTCACTGCCAGAATGTCGTCATCCTCAAAAACGATATCGACCCAAGGATCGGTGGGAGGGGTATATTCAAGCATTGCCATGGGAGATCTCTACAAAATAAAAACGCCGCGATTATATACCCAAATAGCACCCAGATGCAGGATTCTGAAGAAAAGTTCAACCCAATAAAACAAAGTCAATCCTTTAGCATAAAAACTAAAAATAGCACGTTGTAAATTTAGTTTGACAACAAGACGCATAACTGAATAGAGTGCTAGATGCACACAGCATGATATTCGCAAAGAATACTTAAAATAAATACACCAAAACACAGCATTTAAAAGACATTACCGTTGCGCAGTATAGGGCGAGCGCTCAGCTTGTCATGTACTGCGGTATGTATCTCTTTAGAAAGATACATAAGATAAAAAGGACAATAAGCAATGGACTCCGCCGTTATAGATAAACCCCAATCCAAACTTTCCTTATTTTTTCGTTCGCTAGGCCCCGGCATATTAATGGCATCTGCTGCGGTCGGTGGCTCTCACCTCGTCGCATCAACCAAGGCTGGTGCGATTTATGGTTGGCAATTGGCTGCACTGATTCTGCTCGTAAACCTGTTTAAATACCCTTTTTTCCGAGCGGGCGTACAGTACACCATGGGGACAGGGCTCACCTTGGTTGAGGGCTACGCGAAATTAGGTCGGCCTTATCTATGGCTATTTCTATTTCTGAGCGTGGTATCGGCCGTCATCAATACCGCCGCTTTGTTAATGTTTAGCGCTAGCTTGCTGGGCTACTTCATTCCGTTTTCACTATCAATGGCATCACTCAGCATCATTGTGATTGTTACCTGCCTGCTCATATTATTTGCTGGCCATTACAAAGCGCTCGATACGCTATCTAAAGTGATCATGTCGGTGTTAACCATCGCGACTTTACTCGCTGTTTCTATCGCCTTTGGTAACCCTGTTGAACAAGTGGCCAACTTCGAGCCGCCGTCACCTTGGTCTATTGCGGCTATTGGTTTTATCGTTGTGACAATGGGGTGGATGCCTGCACCGATAGAGATCTCCTGTTTAACCTCAGCGTGGCTAAAACGCCAATCAAGCCAGCAAGAAGTAACATACCGCTCTGCTCTATTTGACTTTAATGTCGGTTATATTGGCACGGCGTTTCTTGCCATTATCTTTGTATCGCTAGGCTCTTTGATGCTTTATGGATCTGGCGTTGCGCTTGAAAGCTCTGGCGTTGGCTTCTCCCACCAATTGGTTGGCTTATATGCGGCAACGATTGGCGAATGGTCTCGTTACTTGATCGCGGTAATTGCGTTTTTCTGTATCTTTGGCAGCACGATTACCGTTATTGATGGCTACTCGCGCGTTATTTCGGATTCTCAACGCCTACTGCGCTCGCAACCAGACACTAACCCTAAAACCACTTCAGCGATCATGCTGGTAGTCTCCTTACTTGCATTAGGTATTGTGGTTTTCTGGGCTTCTGCGTTATTGCCTATGCTGAACTTTGCGATGATTCTCGCCTTTATGACCACGCCATTCTTTGCTCTGCTAAATTACACCTTAGTGAGCAAAACTGAGTTACCTGAGCCTTTGGCTGTTGGACCTAAACTAAAGTGGTTGTCGATTGCAGGCCTGATTTACTTGTTTGGCTTCTTGGCTGTATTTATCTGGTGGAAGTGGTTGATGTAAATGAGATAGCTATCAGTGATTAATGCATTCCGCATAAAGAAACTAAACCGTAAATAAAGAAAAAGGTCTTCAACTGAAGACCTTTTTTAATGAGCAATAAATACTTACTTAGTTGTGGCTCACCACAATCAAACGCAGCGAGTCGAGCTGAACCTGAGCTTGGTTGATATAACCAGTAAGCTCTTTAATTTGTGCGTCGATAGCTTCAATTTCTTCGTCACGAATATTTGGGTTCACCGCTTTCAGTGCTTGCAAACGCTCAAGTTCTGCATTCAAACTATGCTGCATATCTTGATGAGCTTGCTTGCGTACTTCTTCGACCTTCTCTTCAATAAGAACATCACCAGCTTCAATTAAGCGGTGTACGTCTTTCTGTACCGACGTAACCAACTTGCTACCTAAGTGACGGTTTACAGGGCTGAGCTGGCGGTTAAAGCTTTCAAACTCCACTTGAGCAGACAAATCATTACCACGCGAGTCCATCATTAAACGGATTGGCGTTTTCGGTAAGAAGCGCGCGATACCACTGCGTTTTGGCGCTTGCGCATCTACCGCGTAAATCAACTCAAGAAGAATAGTCCCGACTGGTAACGCTTTGTTTTTCAATAGAGATACCGCAGACGTCCCCACCCCTTCACTCATAAGAAGATCGATACCACCCTGGATCATTGGGTGTTCCCAACTGATAAAGTGCATATCTTCACGAGATAACGCTGTATCACGATCAAACGTGATCGTCGCTCCTTCGTATGGCAGACCTGGGTAGCTTGGCACCATCATGTGCTCAGATGGGGTCACAATCAGGGCGTTTTCACCTTTATCGTCTTGATTCAGGCCAATCGTGTCAAAAAGAGAAAGTGCGAAGGTGACCAGATTGGTATCGCCGTCAGTTGATTCAATTTTCTCAACGATTTGTTGTGCTTTTTCCCCGCCATTCGAATGCATTTCTAATAGGCGATCACGGCCTTGCTCCAATTGGGATTTCAGCTCTTTATTCATTTTTGCTGACGCTTCAATGATCTCATCTAGCGTGCTGGTATCACCAGAGGCAAGAATTTCAATCAGATCATCGGAGTACTTATCGTAAACAGCACGGCCTGTTGGGCAGGTTTCCGCAAAAGCGTTCAGGCCTTCATCGAACCAACGTGCTAGGATCGCTTGCGATGTGCCTTTCAGGTAAGGAACATGAATGTCGATATCGCGATTTTGACCGATACGGTCCAAACGACCAATACGTTGCTCAAGCAAGTCTGGGTTGAATGGCAAGTCGAACATGACAAGTTGGTTGGCAAACTGGAAGTTACGACCTTCAGAGCCGATTTCGCTACAGATAAGAACTTGTGCTCCACCTTCTTCTTGCGCAAAGTAAGCCGCCGCTTTATCACGTTCAAGAATCGACATACCTTCGTGGAAAACGGTGGCGCGGATACCTTCACGCTCACGCAGTGCTTGCTCCAATTGCAGTGCGGTACTCGCACGAGAAGCAATCACGAGGATTTTCTCGCTGCGCTTCTCTTTTACTTTTTCAAGCAACCAATTCACACGCGAGTCAAACTGCCACCAGCTCGCGTCATCGCCTTCAAATTCTTGGAAAATTTCTTCCGGGTAAAGGTTCTTCATCGCACGTGCTTCAGAACTCATCTTACCGCCAATCATTCCAGCAACACGCATTGATGTAGTGTATTGCGGTGGAATATCCATTGGCATCAGATGCACGTTACGCGTAGGGAAGCCTTTGATGGCCGCGCGCGTGTTACGGAACAAAACACGCCCTGTACCATGACGATCCATCAAGTTATCGATCAGCTCTTGGCGTGCCGACGCTTTAGCTTCTTCGTCCGCTTCACTTTCAATAATACGGAAAAGTGGTTCTACGTCTTGTTCAGACAACAACTCAGTGATCTGGTTTTTTGCTTCATTAGGTAGCTTTTCACCGGAAAAGAGTGAAGTAATCGCATCTGCTACGGGCGCGTATTGCTCTTCTTCCTCAACGAATGCTTCGTAATCATAGAAGCGGTCTGGATCCAACAAACGCAGACGAGCAAAGTGACTCTCACGACCAAGCTGCTCTGGCGTTGCAGTCAGTAGCAACACACCAGGAGTACGTTCAGCCAAGCCTTCTACCACTTGGTATTCGCGACTTGGTTTGTCTTGACTCCACTCTAGGTGGTGCGCTTCATCGACAACCAGTAGGTCCCATTCACCTTCCAGTGCTTGTTCAAAACGCTTGCGGCTCTTGCGTAGGAAATCCAAAGAACACAGCACATATTGCTGAGTATCAAATGGGTTTTCTGCATCCGCAAACGCTTCGATACAGCGCTCTTCGTCAAAGATAGAGAAATGCAGATTGAAACGACGCATCATCTCAACCAGCCATTGATGCTGCAGTGTTTCAGGCACCACAATCAAAATGCGTTCGGCACGACCAGACAGAACTTGTTGGTGGATGATCATGCCCGCTTCGATGGTTTTACCCAAACCTACCTCATCCGCCAATAAGACGCGTGGCGCGTGACGACGGCCAACTTCGTGCGCGATGTAAAGCTGATGAGGGATCAAACCTGCACGCATACCACATAGGCCACGCATTGGGCTCTTATGCTGCTCAAACTGGTTGGTTAGCGCACGGTAACGCAGAACAAAGTTGTCCATACGGTCGATTTGACCGGCGTACAACTTATCTTGAGGTTTGTTAAAACGAATTTGGTTGCTAAGGAAAATCTCACGCAGAACAACAGCGGTTTCTTGCGTGTCTTCACGAGTACCGAAATAGGTGTAAAGACCTTCATCTTCCAGTACTTCTTCTACTTTTAGAGACCAACCTTCTTGGCAATCGATGACATCCCCAACATTAAAGGTGACTCGGGTAACAGGTGCATCGTTACGTGCGTAAACTCGGTTTTCCTCTGACGCTGCAAACATCAATGTCACAGTACGAGCATCCATTGCTACAACGGTACCTAAACCTAAATCGCTTTCCGTATCGCTAATCCAGCGCTGCCCCAAAGCAAATGTCATGAATTGACTACCTCGTTATTAGTTCTTGATTCGTATTTCTTGTTGGTCTACTCATGCCCGTAGGCATGGATAATAGTTTAGATCTGATTCTGGCTTCTGCTATGCCGATAGCATTCGTCATTCCAGTATGAACTGAGTATTTTTTAAGCCAGCTCAACATGATAAATCGGACGTAGCCTATACGCAGAAAAAGGTCGCTAATCTTACTTGAAGCTGTGATTTAGGTCACGCCGAAACCGCACCAAGCAGAAACTTTTTTTCCCAAACTCTAAATGCAATCAAATTGTAAAATACTCATGCCAATTATTAAGTTGTAGAACGTAAATATTACGTATACTTCTAATGAGGGGCGTTTAAAACCATTGCATATGATTTAAGCGCGTTAGTACACGATTAGGATCAACACGGGTTTGCAGTAAGTTGTCTTGCTACTCGGTTGCACACTAGCCGACATCAGCCCGACAACCTCTATTGCAAGCAATCAGAGTTAGGTCACTTCACACCTATTTGGAAACGACCTAACAACTCGCATGCAGAGCCGTACTACGGCAAGGAGACGCTATGGGCGATACCGATCGGAAACTGTTTGTACTCGATACCAACATTCTTCTTCATGAACCCTTTGCCATCTTCTCTTTCCAAGAACACGATGTCGTTATCCCCATGACCGTGTTGGAAGAACTCGACCGAATCAAAGACAGTAAGCGCGACGTTGCAAGAGATGCGCGCGTGGCTATTCGCACCTTGGAAGATTTGTTTAAAGAAGCAACGCCAGATGAAATCTCTGAAGGCATTCCTGTTTCTAAAGACAACCCCGACCAAGGTACTATTTCCATTTTGGCGGATTTTGAACTGCAGGAAACCGTCAAAGCCTTCGCCGACAAAGCCGGTGACAACCGTATTCTCAACGCGGTGCTTTATCTGCAAAATAAACGTGCACCACGTGAAGTGGTACTGATCACGAAAGACATCAACATGCGTCTGCGAGCCAAAGGGGCTGGTGTACGCTTTGTTGAGGACTATAGAACCGACCAACTGATTGACGACATTCAATACCTAACCAAAGGCTTTCAATTGCGTGAAGGTGATTTCTGGAGCGGTATTGAGGAAGTAGAAAGCTATGCACTGGGCGGAAAAACTTACCACAAACTCAGTCGCGAACCCTTCGACCCAACCTTTATCAACCAATACGTTATTGATGAAGACAGTGACTTTGCTGGTCGCGTAGAAACCATCAATGAAGACAAGCTAACGCTTCTCGACCTGAGCCGCGAACGCCTAATGCATCGCAAGGCTTGGGACATCACACCTAAAAATATCTACCAGGGAATGGCGTTAGATGCCTTACTCGATCCAGAAATTGACTTGGTGATTCTAACGGGTGCGGCGGGTAGTGGTAAGACATTACTGGCAATGGCAGCAGCATTGGAGCAAACCATTGAAAAAAGCATGTTCGATAAAATTATCGTAACACGTAACACGCCAGATATCGGTGAATCCATCGGCTTCTTACCCGGCTCCGAAGAGGAGAAAATGATGCCGTGGTTAGCGGCGGTGACCGATACCTTGGAAGCACTACATAAACACGATCACTGCACTGAAGGCTCATTGAAGTACATCTGCGATAAAGCCAACATTCAATTTAAATCGATCAACTTTATGCGTGGCCGTTCGATTCAAAATGCGTTTGTACTGCTTGATGAGTGTCAAAACCTCACTGCATCACAAATCAAAACCATCATTACCCGCTGTGGTGAAGGAACCAAAATCGTCTGCTCCGGTAACTTGGCGCAGATTGACTCTCATTACCTCACCCCAGTGACATCAGGATTGACGTACATGGTTGAGCGCTTCAAGAACTTTGAAGGCAGCGCAAATATTCACCTCAACGGCGTGGTTCGTAGCCGCTTGGCGGAATTTGCTGAAGAAAACCTGTAATTGACACCGACTCACAAAGCAAAAGAGCGCTCTAATGAGCGCTCTTTTTATAACGATTCAACTGAGTTACTCAGTGCCACCCACTGTCAGTGAGTCCAGTTTCAAGGTCGGCTGACCAACACCAACTGGCACACTTTGACCTGCTTTACCACATACGCCAACGCCCTTGTCGATACTTAGGTCGTTACCGACCATAGAGACTTGCTGCATTGCTTCGATACCTGAGCCAATCAACGTCGCACCTTTAACAGGGCGCGTAATTTTACCGTTTTCAATCAAGTACGCTTCCGATGCAGAGAACACAAACTTACCCGAAGTAATGTCCACCTGGCCGCCACCAAAGTTTGGCGCATACAACCCTTTCTCGACCGTCGAGATGATTTCTTCTGGCGTATGTTCACCTGGAAGCATGTAGGTGTTGGTCATACGAGGCATTGGCAAGTGTGCATACGATTCACGACGACCGTTACCCGTTGGATTTACACCCATTAGCCGCGCGTTTAGCTTGTCTTGCATATAGCCTTTCAGCACACCATTCTCGATAAGCGTGTTGTACTGACCGTTTACCCCTTCATCATCCACATTCAGTGAACCACGAAGGTCTTTTAACGTGCCGTCATCTACGATGGTACACAGTGAAGACGTCACTTGTTGACCCATTTTTCCAGAGAACACTGACGACTCTTTGCGGTTAAAGTCACCTTCTAGTCCATGACCTACCGCTTCGTGTAGCAACACGCCAGGCCAGCCAGAACCCAATACCACTGGCATCATGCCTGCTGGTGCTGCTTCTGCTTCAAGGTTGATTAACGCCATGCGAATCGCTTCGTCTGCATAATGGAAAGCTTGTTTCACACCATTGCTTTCCGTTAAAAAGAAATCGTAACCGAAACGGCCGCCGCCACCAGCGCTACCGCGTTCACGTCGTTCGCCTTTTTGTGCGAGCACGCTAATAGACAAACGCACCAAAGGACGAATATCGCCTGCATAAGTACCGTCTGTTGCCGCAACAAGCATCTGCTCATGCACACCGCTGATGCTGATCGAGACCTCTTTAATCAATGGCTCTTTAGTGCGGATGTAAGCATCTAGAGATTTGAGCAATTCTGTTTTTTGCTGCTTTTCCCATTCAGCTAGTGGATTCACAGCGGCGTAGTACGCTTGGTTTTCGGTGCGTTTAAACGCTTGGACTTTACCATTCTGCCCTTGCTGAGCAATACCGCGCGCCGCCATTGCACTCTGCTTCAGGCCTTCAGGCTGGATTTGATCAGAGTAGGCAAAGCCGGTTTTCTCGCCAGTTACTGCACGGACACCAACACCACAATCAATGTTAAAAGAGCCATCTTTGATGATGCTGTCTTCTAGAACCAGAGACTCATGCCAGCTGGACTGAAAGTAAATGTCCGCATAATCGATCTGGCGCGTCGCAATGCTGGCAAGCGTGTCAGCAATGTCTTGTTCTGTCAGACCATTTGGGGCAAGGAGTGCCTGTTCTATTTGGTTTGTGCTCATAGTTAGCTCTTTTATTTCCGTCTCAATTCATTTTGAAAGCGACTGTGTTGAGTCAGCGGCATATTCTGCCTTACTTGTTGGCTTTGTGACAAATCTATCTCAGTCACCAATAAACCTACTTCATCCTGAAGCTGTTTATGGATACGTCCCCAAGGGTCAACGACCATTGAGTGTCCCCATGTTTTTCGTCCACATGGATGCGTTCCAGTTTGTCCGCTTGCCAAAATCCAACATTGTGTCTCAATCGCTCTAGATCGCAATAATACTTCCCAGTGAGCTTGCCCCGTCACAGCGGTAAACGCAGCGGGCACCACAATGATATCCGCCCCTTCTTGACGCAATACTTTATAAAGTTCTGGGAAACGTAAATCATAACAAATACTCAATCCAACACTGCCGATATCAGTTTCCGCAACGACTATTTGATTACCCGCCATAAACGTATCCGACTCACGATAACTACCATAACCATCGGCTACGTCGACATCAAACATATGCAGTTTGTCATAGTGAGCAATGCATTTACCGTGCGGCGGAAATACCAGTGTTGTGGTGGTGACACCTTTTGCGGTTTGAATGGGCATGCTTCCGACAATTAGCGTTAACTGGTTCTTTCTAGCGATTTCACAGAGCCGCTGTTGAATCATGCCACTGCCAAGTGGCTCTGCATGTTGATGATAAGCTTCGCGACTGGAAAATAGCACTGTATTTTCAGGAGTAAGAACAAGTTTGGCACCTTGCTTGCTCGCTAAAGCACACTGTTTTTCAATGAAGTCCAAATTCGCGTTAATATCCGGACCCGAAGTCATTTGAATAATGCCAACACGCTCCATGTGTTTCCTCCCTATTCCATTATATTCGGTGAGTTATTTGGCCTGTTCACGCAGTTTTTCTGGCAGCTTGTATTCACCTTTACTTCGCGAAATTTCTTTCACCGTTGGTGAATCTAGTGGGCCTTTCACTTCATAATTGACTTGAGTGAAGACCTCAACCACCGGAGATATCACCGTAGAGATGGCCAAGACATACAAAGCAGTTTGAGGCGCAACGGCAAACGCGGTCAGCATTGGTAGGCCTGATGTGATGTCTGGTGTGAATTTCACTTCCGCATCAACCATTCTGCTGTTCATATTAGCGATGCCGCGGATTTGCATTTCCCCTGCTAACGCATCCATTACGATATCATTGGTGATAAACACACCGTCTTGGATTTTGCCGGTTCCCGTGATCGAGTTGAATGCCATGCCTTTATCGAATACGTCGGTAAAGTCGAGCTGCATCTTACGGATGATAGAATCCAAGCTAAACAAGCCTAACAAGCGTGCCGCACCACTAACTTCACTGATCACGCCTTTACCAAATTCCGTTGAGACGTTTCCTTGCAAGGTTTGTGTCTTCATTGACCAAGGTGCGCCGTCCCATTCCATATTGGCATTGATCTCAAATGGTGCTTGTTGAATGCCTGATGTAATACCAAAGCGCTCCATAAGATCGGTGTTGTTATCACCTTTCATTTTCATGGTTAAGTTGGAATGACTACTCTCTTTCGTCAGGTCCCACCAACCACTCATATCAATGCGGTTTTTGCCGCTACTAAAGGTGATATTTTTCCACTCCAAGCGGTTCTCGCGACGCTGCAAATCAACATTAACTTTGCCCACTTTGTAACCTTGCAGCCAAAAATCATCGATGTTCAAAGTTAAGTTTGGCATCTCTGCGTGAAACTTGCGGTCAAAATTGGTAATCAAAGGTGCGTTTTGATCTTCACTCGCAAAGATTGAACTGCGCTCTTTGGTCATCTCTTCAAACCCTGGGATGTACAGATGCAAGTGCTCTAGAGAGACCGATAGAACATAGGGTTTCAGATAGTTAGCTTTCCCTTTAACCTCTTGACTGTCCACCTCGAGTTGCCAACTCAAATTTTTCTTGCTTGCTGAAAAATCCACATCATGAAACTCAATCCCACCGAGCTGTAAGTTTGGCGTTTCAACTTCAATGCGTGTCGGCAATGGAATGGTCGGCGTTTTCATGCTTGCCAAAACAGACGATGAAGGCTTGCTCTCAGAGACCTGCGCAAGCTCCGCCCATTGGTCTAAATTCAGTTCTTCGACACGCACCGAAGCATCGTGCCCGACAATAGGACTAATCCGGAAGCCACCTTTGCCAACCATTAAATGAGTCGCAGTCAGAACCGGGACATCGCCAGCGATATCTATCTCAGTTTGATACTTCACATTTGGGATCTGTAGTCGTGCTGAAATACTCTCTTGGTTGCCGGATGCTTGCAGTTTCGCTTGCCCAGACTCACCAATTTTTTTCGCTAAAGGATAAGGATATTGACTAGCCAGACGATTTAGCTGCGCCAGCACTTCAAGCTGATAAGTGAAACCAACATCATTGAGTTGCAAGTCAATATCCATTTGCCACGGCGCATGGCCAGAAACAAGGTTTAACCAACGCTCACCGACATAGGGTTTGAGCGGCTCGACATCCCAATCTCCTAGTGTATTAATTGTCACGTTGTAGCCTTGCTCCGCACTCTCTCCATGGAAATCAAGAGAGATAGGCTGTTGTAATAATTCGGCCGACAAACCCGATGTGGTAACCACATCATTGTCGAAGGTGATACGCCCTGTGGCGTTTTCAAGCGTCATTGGCGGCGCTTCAATATCAACACGATTTTCTGTTAAATCTGCATAACCCCAAGCGCGAGACTCTTTCTCAAAATCAAACGGTATATTGAGTTGAAACTCAGAGTAAACGGGACCACTCACTTGCAGCGCTGTCAATGCGGCACCGACTGAATCCACTAATGGCGTCGCCATCATGTAGTCACGGACTTCATTACCCGGCGCGCTTGCTTTCGCTTCAATCTCGATGTGTCCACCTTCTGCCAACTCAGGGATTCGCCCAGTGATACGCTTAGCATGAACGCCATTTAGTGTGGCTGATTTTGAATCCAAATACATGGCATCATTTTCAAACAGCAAGTCTAGCTGCAAATCCGTGATGGTTGGCCATGCCGTATCAAAGCTAAATTTCGCGTCTTTTAATCCAACCCAAGCTTGGAACATGCCATTATGTTCTTTGTAAGGAAAATCACCTAACTCGCCATACCACAACAATTTCGCTGTATTCACTTTTCCGCCCTGAATCGCGGTCGAAAGATAGTCGGTCAAGTCTTGTCCAAGTGCCAGAGTCGGTAGATAGCGCCATGTTTCACCCGCGTTGTAGAGATCCGCTTCGGCATAGAACGATAAAAATGGGCTTTGTTCTTTTGGAAAATCAAGACGGAATGCCCCCAAGACTTGAAGATCAGGCGTTGCTGCCGTCACTTTATCCGCCCACAAACGCCAACCCGCATCATCTTGCTGCCAGATAATATCGACTTCACCTTGTTTGATATTCAGCGGAGCTTGGAATACATCGCCGTACGGAAAGACATCATCAATGACGGTGACTTTTGCTTTAGCTTGATTCACATCCCCCGATACGCTGCCCTGTACGTGATGAAACCCGGGTAGGAGCTCCCATTGTGTCATCGCGAGTTCATCCAGTTCAGCCGAGTAGCGTAAGGTGTCTAAACCGCCGTTCATTGACAATCGGACATCTTCGACCCGACCTTTCGGTGCTAGTTTGTTAATAAGGTCACTGGTCGACTCTGACTCTGGAGCCAACTTGATGAGCGGAATGAGTGCTTCGATGTCGATTTGAGAGAGATTGAGCATCCAGCCGTTTGGTTGCCAATCAAACGCGACGTCTAGCTCTGGCCAAGGGGTGTTGTCGGTTCTGATCTGAAGTGAGTGGCCATTTACTTTCCAGCCTTGTCTATCTGGTCGAAGATTGAAAATTCCAGACTCAATAAACAGCTCATGATGTCCATCTTCATTCCACACCAACTCGGAAGGCAGTAATTCAACATAAGCATCATGCGGTTGGCTATGTTTGAGCGTTAGCCAAGTATTTAAGCTGACTTTACCCGACTCTGCTCCTGACTCTTCTTGCATGTAAGTGGTCAGCCAAGGTGTGACCGAGACATCTTGAGCACTCACGTAAAACTCACCAGATACATCGCGCAACGAGCCATGATCTTTAAAGTTAGCGCTTACTAACAATGAGTTCAGGCGAACATCGGCAATGCTAACCGTGCCCTCGGCTACGTGACGCTTCCCTTGATTACTCCAACGAAGCTGCTCAATATCTAAACGGCGAGTTTCACCTGACACAGACTTATACCAAATCCGTGAATCGCTAATAGTGAAGTCTTCGAACTGACGTAAAAGAAGTGAGTCGAGTTGGTCAATGAGTTTCACTTCGCTCTTATCCACTTCAGGCTTCGGATCTTGACGATGAGAAGTCGGCAGAATGTCTACCGTGTGAATGTCTAAAGCGAGGTTATGAATGGTAAGGTCTGCAACTACAGGTTTAAGTTGAAAAAGAGATTGAATAAGGTCGAACTCAATTTGGACTTCTTCAACAGCGAAGCGTGCATCTTGCACGTTTGGTAGATTTGCCTCTAAACCCAGTAACGCGATTGAGGGATGATTATTGCGCCACGTCCCTGCGACATTGGCAATAGAAACGTCAAAACCTGTGCCTTGCTTGACCCAGGTTTTGATCTCATCTTGGAAATGGTTAAGTTGCGGCAATGTGACGCGCAGCGTGGTCACTAATATGGCTAATAACACCAATACAGTAACTAAACTCCACGCACAAAAACGCCCAAAACGGTTAACACCAGAATTCACAAATGTTCCAAATTACATCATTACGACGTCAAACTGTTCCTGAATGTACAGGGGTTCAGCCTGAACTCGCACTTGCTTGCCAATAAATACTTCGAGCTCAGCCAACGCATGAGACTCATCGCCCAATAGCGCTTCAGCAACAAACGGCGATGCGTACACGACAAAATTATCGGCGTCGTAAGCACGGTTCACACGAGTAATCTCGCGTAATATCTCAAAGCATACGGTTTCGACCGTTTTCACGCTGCCACGGCCTTCACAAGTAGGACAGCCAGAACACAAGATATGTTCAATACTTTCTCGCGTGCGCTTACGCGTCATTTCAACTAAGCCAAGCTGGGTAAAGCCGTTGATGTTGGTTTTTACTCGGTCTTTCGCCAGCGCCGTTTCCAGTGAGGTAAGTACTCGCTGACGATGCTCTTCGGATGCCATATCGATAAAATCAATAATGATGATACCGCCGAGGTTACGTAAACGTAGCTGACGCGCAATAGCTTGCGTTGCCTCTATATTGGTATTGAAGATAGTCTCTTCGAGATTACGACGACCAACAAATGCACCCGTGTTGATATCGATGGTGGTCATGGCTTCGGTTTGATCGATGATCAAATAGCCGCCCGATTTTAGCTCGACCTTGCGCTCTAAAGAACGCTGAATTTCGTTTTCGGTGTCGTACATGTCAAAGATTGGCTTGTCACCTTCGTAAAGCTCAAGCTTATCTGTTAACTCCGGTACATACTCAGAAGTGAATTCTTTCAGGTTTTCATATTCAAGGCGGGAGTCGACCATGATCTTATCAAGCTCTGTGCCAACAAAGTCACGCAGAATGCGTTGAGCTAAGCCGAGTTCACCGTAAAGTGTTGAACGCGTTTTGTATTTTGAGCGACGCTCCATGACTTTTAGCCACAAACGCTTTAGAAATGCCGCATCTTGAGAGAGCTCTTTTTCATCAGCGCCTTCTGCCGCGGTACGAATGATAAAACCACCGTGCTCATCGCAGTAATGGTTCACCACCTTTTTCAAACGCTCACGTTCTTTCTCACTTTCAATACGCTGCGAAACACCGACATGGCTGGCCCCCGGCATAAAAACAAGATAACGCGAAGGTAAGGTGATATCCGTCGTTAAACGCGCACCTTTCGTGCCGAGCGGATCTTTGACCACTTGAACAACAATGTCTTGTCCCTGGCGTACCAGCTCAGAGATATCACGGACTTGAAACTGCTGTTTTTCGTTTTCTGCCACACATTCGGTATGGGGAACAATATCTGACGCATGTAAAAACGCCGCTTTATCTAAACCAATGTCGACGAAAGCTGCCTGCATGCCTGGTAACACTCGGCTTACTTTGCCTTTGTATATATTGCCCACAATACCGCGACGCGATTCGCGCTCGATATGTATTTCTTGTAGTACTCCACCTTCAATCATGGCCACACGAGTTTCACTCGGGGTCACGTTAAGCAGCAATTCTGCACTCATGTGCACACCTCAAAACAATTATAAAAATTCTTGAATTAGCTGATCGGTTTCGAACAAAGGTAAGCCTACTACAGCGTGATAACTGCCTTCGATTCGGGTGACAAATCGCCCTCCGAGTCCCTGAATACCATAACTTCCAGCTTTATCGCATGGCTCTCCTGACTGCCAATATTGTTCGATTTCTTCGTGAGTCAGTGGTTTGAACCACACGTCAGTGGTAACGACCACTGAATGTTGTTGTTCCGATGATACAACGCTCACCGCAGTCATCACTTGATGGCGACGACCCGATAAGTCAGTAAGCATACGCTTTGAATCTTCAAAACTTTTTGGTTTTTCTAGCACACGGTCATCGCATACGACGACCGTATCAGAGCCCAATACAACGGAATCAGGCTTAGCCAACGCTAAGCCTGCCTGAGCTTTTTCCAAAGAAAGACGCAACACGTAATCTCGTGCTTGCTCATGAGCCTGTTTGGCTTCCTCAATATCAGGCAATACGATCTCAAAATCATAACCCAGTTGAGCAAGCAGCTCTTTTCTTCTCGGAGAACCCGATGCGAGAACGAGAGATAAGCTTTTCTTCACCGCTTTACCTTACGTGCCATGCACGACGAACTCGTCGCATTAATAAAAACATCCATGGCCAAAGTATACAGTTTATTGCCGCCGTCCACAGAGATAATGGATTAAATACTACGTCCTGGTTCAAATATTCCCCACAGAATATCAAAACTTCCAATAACGCAGTAAAAAAGGCAATTAAAATCGACTGTTGCCACAAAGCCATGTTGCGAATCAACAGGAAATTCAGCGCCACGAGGTAGATAACGATCGACATCATCATGCCACGAATTCCAAGCGTTGAGCCGATCAAGATATCCCATAATAAGCCCAACACTAGCGCAGTTCCGACGTTCACTCGGTGCGGTAGTGCCAACACCCAATAACACGTAACAAGGAACAACCATGAAGGGCGTAACACATCTAACACACCTGGCCATGGAATGGTTTGCAGTACCAGCGCAACGAAGAAACTGACGCCAATCACCATTCGGCTACTCAATACATTATTGGCCATCGGTTACCTCTTGTTCTTGCTCTAACCCTTCATCTACATTGGACCGCAGTACTTTGTGTTGACGGTCTTCATTCGGCCAAATCAGCAGTAGGTAGCGTAAGCGATCAAATTCCACTACCGGCTCAGCCTTGATTGAGGCGAACTCTTGACGCGTATCGTGATCCACATTGGTAACCGTCGCGACTGGATATCCTTCAGGGTAAATACCACCTAAACCGGATGTCACCAATAAATCACCAACCTGAATATCTGTGCTGGTTGGAATGTGCTCCAGTTGGATTTCATCCATTTCACCATTGCCCGATGCGATCACTCGGATATCATTGCGGATCACCTGGACAGGAATTGCATTTTTCGCGTCCGTTAGCAGCAGAACACGTGCGTTGTGCGCTGCGACAAACGTGACCTGACCGACGATGCCTTTCTCGTTGATAACAGGCTGACCAACGTAAACACCATCAATACGGCCTTTATCGATCACCACTTGATGCCGATAAGGTGAAGTATCCACCGCCATTACTTCTGTCACGACTTTCTTTTCATCACGGACAAATGAAGATCCTAGCAACTTACGTAGGCGTTGGTTTTCTTCTTTATATTGGTCGAGCAAGATAAGCTCGCTTTTCAGGCGTAGCACTTCTCGCTTTAAGCTGCGATTGCCTTCAACCAATGCCTGATGAGAATTAAAACGTTCAAATACGCCATCGAACATACTACGAGGTAAATTCGCTGCGTACTGAATCGGTGCAACCATACTGTTTAGTAGGTATCGAACGTTGGAAAACGTATCTAGACGACTATCGGCCAGCATTAAGCTCGCCGACACGATGACAGCAAAAAACAGACGTAATTGCAGAGACGGACCTCTGCCGAAAATCGGTTTCATCTTGTTTTTGACCTGATTGCTTCCATGATTATTGAGCCTTACTTGGCAACCTAAAAATACTTAACTAAATACTTTTAGGTATGGAGCATGTTTGAATTACAGAGAGAGCAGAAATGAAGGTGAAGCCCGACATGAGCTTCACCTAAACCTTTATTCTTCAGAGAACAGATCGCCACCGTGCATGTCGATCATTTCTAGTGCTTTACCGCCACCACGCGCAACACACGTTAGTGGATCTTCCGCGATAACCACAGGAATACCAGTTTCTTCCATTAGTAGACGGTCTAGGTCTTTAAGTAGTGCACCACCACCTGTTAGTACCATACCGTTTTCAGAAATGTCTGAAGCAAGCTCTGGTGGACACTGTTCTAGTGCAACCATGACTGCTGATACGATGCCAGATAGCGGCTCTTGAAGCGCTTCTAGGATCTCGTTTGAGTTCAAGCTAAAGCTTCGTGGCACACCCTCTGCAAGGTTACGACCGCGAACTTCAATCTCTTGAACTTCATCACCTGGGTAAGCAGAACCGATTTCGTGTTTGATCTTTTCAGCCGTTGCTTCACCAATCAAGCTGCCGTAGTTACGACGTACGTAGTTGATCACAGCTTCATCAAAGCGGTCACCACCGATACGTACAGACGATGAGTAAACCACACCGTTTAGAGAGATAACGGCAACTTCAGTTGTACCACCACCGATATCGACCACCATTGAACCTGTCGGCTCAGATACACGTAAACCAGCACCAATTGCCGCCGCCATTGGCTCGTCGATTAGGTAAACTTCACGCGCACCAGCACCAAGTGCTGATTCACGAATTGCGCGACGCTCAACTTGGGTAGAACCACAAGGAACACAAACAAGAACACGTGGGCTTGGCTTTAGGATGCTGTTATCGTGCACTTGCTTGATAAAGTGCTGAAGCATTTTTTCGGTTACATAGAAATCAGCAATTACGCCGTCTTTCATTGGGCGGATAGCGGAAATGTTGCCAGGTGTACGACCAAGCATCTGTTTTGCTGCGTGACCGACTGCAGCAACGCTTTTTGCAGAACCTACACGATCTTGACGAATAGCAACTACAGAAGGTTCATCAAGGACAATTCCTTGCCCTTTTACGTAAATTAGAGTGTTGGCTGTACCTAAATCGATAGATAGATCGTTAGAAAACATGCCACGAAGTTTCTTAAACATACTCTTCGCTCATCCTGCAAAAATATAGAAGACAAAAATTGCTCTAAATGTACCAATGCCTCGCTGTCACAGCAAGGTATTGGTACACAAACATGAGCAGAAAGCCTCAATTTCTTGCAGTTTCCTAACTTAAGGGCAAAAACCTAAGTTGTTACTGTCCGGTTAACCCTGGCTCACCACGGTAAATCACACGGTCATTACCACGGTGAATACCAAAGGTGACGACGGAGGATGGGTTTTCTTCACCAGCTTTCTTATTGTCCCAGTTGTACTTGAGCCAAGGTAAGCCATTTTTTGAATCATCAAGATCTAACCAAACTTGTGATTGCTGTCGAACTTCATTATCACAACCTTGTACAGCGGTTAAACGCTCTCTATTTGCATTTGGTAATATGCCCCCGGTAACTTTAGCACTGGATGTTTCACTGTCTGCTGAATCAAGAACTTGAATATCGATATCACAGGCAGTAACACCATCTGGACTGCTCCAAATCAGTTTATCATCGCCTTGCTCTACAGCAGAAACGGCCGTTCGGTTGTCCTTAGAATTGACGACAAATCGGTTCTTATTCCAGTACTCAACTTTAAGAGGAATGCTGAGTGTATCCCCTTGTCTTCCGCCAATATCATCTAAAACCATACGCCCATACCTAACATCAGGTTGAGATAACAGTTGTTGCTCTACGGTACGAGATTGTTTGCCATCATGACCTTCTGTCAGAAATAGAGTTGGGTCAATATGTGCTGTCTTCGTACTCGCTGTATTATTGAGAGACAACGCAATTGATGACTCAGTAGAACTATCTGTTGATACTTTGGAGTTAAATGGACCATCTAAATTAACAGCTTTGCTCCAATCAACAGAATTAACCCAGGTTTTACTCCAAATCGCACCAGACCAGTTTTTACTGGTTAGATCAGAGTCCAAGATACTAAGTCGGTCAGAAAAGCTTCCAGCTAAGTGCAAGTCTGCTTTCAAAGAATCAGCAAAACTACCATAGTTCTGCGTAGCATACCCATCAGCGTTGTACGCAGTGACTTCAAACTTAACTGACGCAAAGTTTTGCCCCATATAAACGGAGTCATTCTGATTATCAGGATAAGTCCACTCGGTTCCTGTTACTTTAAAATAATCAGGATAGAAACGACCAACTGTGACGTCATATTCATCTAGTTTCTCTCCCAAATACGTTGCTTTAGTTTTAAGGTTTAAAGCGCCAACTTCACCCCAAACATATTCAACTGTTTTACCCGTTTTAGCTTCTTCCGAACTAAAGTCTAAGCTTGAACCTTTACTTGGGTCTAAGTTGGCGATCTCACCACCCAATGGATACAAGACAGAAAACTCAGCATCAAGTGGTGCAGCCGTATTTGAATCAGAGAAATAGTTTTGTGTCAGTGGGTATTCACAAACATTGGTAGCATTACCACGTGAGTCGCTATGAACGACTGGTTTATAGGTCACATTAAAGCTTTCAGCAGAGGCAATAAAGCCATCACCAGTAGCTTGTGTCTCAGGGTTAGCTTTTCCACCATTTTTCGCCACAATATTACATGCGGCAATTTTCCATGGTCGAGACTTAACGCTGAATGAGCCATTGAGAACCACTGATTCTTGCTCACCTTTCTCTTCATCCGGAGCGATTGGACACCCATCTGAGTACTGAGGATCACACGTGAAATTCGCATCTTCGAGTTTGATTGTGTACAAGCCCGACTCCATTAGCTTAAAGGTATCAGATGTCTTACCTTGCTCTGAGTCAATAAATTTAGGCTCATATGTTAATAAGCTCGCGTCACTGCGCCCGTCAGCTGGTGTTTCGATTTCCAACTGAACACTTGGTGAGCCCGTGTAACTTTTCACTACCGTTTGCTGGCCATCGCTACAAGCTAATACTCTTGTTTCTATTTGATAATTTTTACCAGCTACGATTGCTTGGTCATCTATGTCAAACTTGAATGGTACAAATTTGAAGGTAGACGTCTGCGTTTTTGATGGATCATTGTCCACCGTAACCTTTAACGTATATTCGTCATTAAGCTCAATACCATTTTGATCTGTAACGGTAACTTGTAGCTTCAACTTACCAAGCTTCGAAGACACATTGCTTGTAGTAAAGCTTGGGTAAGTGCCTGTACCAGTGCTATCAGCGACTTCTACAGAGAACTTATCGGCATCAGGATAAACCTGCACAGTAACCCCTGTACTTTCCGCATAGCCATCATTCTTGGTTTCTATTTCAAAGCTAGGTTGCTCTGTCCCGCACATCAGCGCATATTGTGTTGCTGGAAATAGCGTTACTTCATAGTTGTCAGAAGGCGTAAAACAGTGGTTGTCGGTCGCTATAATTTGCGCATCCTCTGTCATATAGATTTGACGCGCAGTTACCGCACCACGGACGATACTGTTATTATCCACTTTAACATCTGACTCGCTATATAGCAGACCGACAAACTCACTATCTTCACTTAGTAGAACATTAGAATCTTGACTACCGTGAACAAGAACGACAAGTTCTCCAGATTTAGTCGTGGTATTCTCTTCTTTAAACCAACTTTTCTTACCGTCTTCCTTCTTACCGCTCATCGAAAGCTTTTTGATATGAATAGTAACTTTTTCACCAGCAGGTATCGAAATCACACCACCATTATTAATGTCGATGCTGGCAACCCAGTAAGTACCCGTTTTAAAAGTTACTGTGCCTTTACCGACTGAAAGGTTTCCAATAACTTCATTATTCGAAAATTCACGCTCACTCTCCCAAACATTGACATTATTCAAGTTAGGGTCATCCGGACTCCTAAAGCTCTCGAGCTCTTGTTTTGTAACCATTAACCCGGAATCACCCAAACAACTTTGCCCATCACAGCTTGCTTCATTTCTTATATCAATCGAGCTTGGAGAAAAACCAACATACCTCTTGCCATTACTGAGTTGAGCTCCCGTTATTTTGGTTCTATTGCTCATCTGTAACAAAGCATTTGTGTTGCTAGACCATGTTTGAGCTGGCGAAGGGAAAAGTTCACAAACCCCATCAACTGGAGGTTTATCGAAAAGGAAGTAGGAGAATGGTTCGACAACATGACCACGTTCCGAGTCTCTCTGCATATCTTCTTCATTGATAAGAGCTACACCTGTTTTTGTCACTGAGCAGCGACGTAGCCAACCACCATTGTTACCATTACGCGTTCTTTTAGACGCAAGTAATACAGGTGCAGACTTAAAGCCAGAAACAGGAAAATTACTCACTTGTAAGCAACCCTCTGTAATTGGTTTAATGACGTTGTCGTCCAATGCTCCCAACGTATTTCGTGTAGAGCCATCCCCTAACCAGAACTTACGACCATTAACAAAGCCTTGCCCGAGACCAGCAACAAAAGCTACGTCCTCAGATTTAGCTAGCACAGCATTCTTCGTAACTTCTGAACGATCTAAAATCAATGAGAAGCCTTGCACTGTAGGATTAAGTGCAATTGAACTCAGCCACAAAGGTTGCCCATTAATGTAGTTATTCTTAGTTTGTAATTGAACTAAGACGCCAGGGGCAGACGCAAAAGAAGTATTTAGACCAAAGTCCCTAAATAGCACATTTTTACTTTTGTAGGTTGTACCGCCAATATTCGAATAAGTAAGGTCGGAGCTTACCTTACCTGCAACAATCATGGCATCCCCATCAAACTTGATAACACCAGGTTCGATAACGAGGTAGTCTATGTCTTCCATGGGAGCATCAACGAAAGTCACCCTCTCACCTTGATTATTGTTGTCCGTGCATCGCCACTTCCCGTTATTGTTTTGCTTCAATCGCTTACATGCCGCGCTGTGTGGCGGAAACAACTGCTTTACTGTGGCCTGAGTTTTGGACTTTGACCATATACGTAAATTTGAAGGATACTCCGTCCTCTTATCCGCGAAGTTAGACATTGACGCATCAATCGTCGACATCACAAAGACAAGCGGCTCTTCATCGTAGGTGTTCTGAAACTCGATATCACATGTAACACCACGCTCATTATTCAATACCTTACAATTTTCAGCAGGGATGGTGCCAAATTCAAACTGAGGGTTGTTATTTACTGCAGCAAAACTGATTGACGAAAAAAGGAAAAGAGCTACCGCAAGTAACGATATTATTATTTTTTTCATTATCTTACTCCCTCACCCAAACTTCTTGCTGTCGTTGAACTTTAGACACTCCAGAACCACAAACAGCCACACTTTTAACCACATATAGCTCCACTTCTTTACCAGGAAAGTCACCTGGTAGCTTACCTGCCTCCTGACATTCGATCGTTGTAACTTTGCATGCTTTATCAAACAAGTCACTGTCAGGCTTAACTCTTTTAGCTTCAATATCATCGCAACGAGTTTTAACAGCAGCGGAACTACTTAAAGGGAAAAACTGAGTTAACACCCAGTCATTACTCGATTGAGCAGTAAACCATGCCTTTGTACCCAAAAACTCACGCGTTAAACCACTTTGATTAGACCAAGTCACTTTCATTAGTGACGCAGCCAAATACCCCATTACGATAATGACAAAGAGCGTCACAATTAACACATTGCCTTTTTGCTTATTATGGAACATTCAGCACCTGCACATCTTGTTGGTACACACTACTTTCACCGGACTGTTCAAACACGAACCTCAGATGCACGAGCCCGCCTCGATGAAGCGATGTATCGTCATATTTGAAATAACTCTGAGATTGATCATCAACATAAATAAGATTGTCGGCAATTATTTCGCCGTAACGCTGTATCTGTGTGCCTACAAAGCAATATTTCACTGACTTAGATGGATCATAGAGATAGTGTCGATTAGAAACGGAGCGACTAGTTACTGAACTAGCGCCGTTAATGATCTTGTATGATTTATTCGAATCTGGAGAAAGGGCTCCGACATCAACACTATGAGTGGATGAGGTTAAATCACTTAACCGTGTTGGGTTAATCACCATTTTCAAGCCACTATCAAATTCGGGAGCATTATTACCAAAAAAACCCACCACAAACTGTATATCATTACCAGAAATCGCATAAAAACCAGAGTGCTCTATAGGCATAAAAATCAGGCAGTTTTTTTCACTCTCATCAATAAAAAAGCTATTCGGCACCGCATGACGAATCTCTCGAGATATTTTCTCAATAACGAATTGCGCCTGAGTTTGTAGTCTCTGCCTATCAATAGTATCAGCATAGCCCTTTGCTCCTAACTGCAAATAACCAGCAATTCCGAGCATGATAAAACTACTAATCACAATAGTGATGACCATTTCTATTAAAGTGAAACCACAATTTTTCATTAGTAATTTCCCCTTATCGCAGACAGTGTTAAAGGCTGTGTTTGTCCGGCGTAAATAGTCATAGTGACTCGTTTATAAGGCGTGATATCTTCCTGTGAAGGATTATTGACACCCGTTCCATCTGATTCAACGTATTGCACTTTCACTTCAACTCGAAAGTTCTTGTAATCATTTGCCATAGACGTGCCAAGAACGTTACTCAGCTCGTATAACGGCGTAGAGTTACAGCTGGCCTTTGTACCTTGTGTATACCAGCAACCGATATAGTCATCGACATCATTAAAACTAGCTGGGTTTGATTCACCGCTATCTGCCCCAAGACTTGTGGAACAATCCTTACCACCAAGGACAGTCTCACTACAGCGTACTAAACCACCATCAAAGTCGCTGTTTTCATCGAAGCCTCGCGCCAATATCTGTGACATAAAACCTTGGCCTAATGCGGCAGCGCGGGTTTGATAATGAGGGATGGCGGAATCTCGAATTTGAGGGACAAGAAAAGAAGTAAACGCCACCATCGCAATGCCCATTAAAACAATCGCGATGATCATTTCTATTAACGTCATGCCACTAGATTTCTTCATGAGCATGTACCTTTAGAAACATAGCCTTGAGTATTAATTTCAACTTGGCAGCGGCTTCGACCATGTTTATCTTCAATTAAGATGTTTACAGCACCACTTACAGGATTGCCGAGAAGGTTAAAATTAATTGTATTTGCGGCACCGCTGATAACGGAAAACTTTGCGGACTTATCGATAACCACGTCACTACGGGCATCTTGTGCACTACCTATTAATGCGCAGGCAGCAACTGAACCAACACATGAGCTAGAAACTTGCAAACGAAAGTTATCATCAGTTTTCTCAACATTCGACTGCATACGATTCACCTGCACTTGGCGAATCACAGAAATCACACGTTCTTGTAATGCATATGCAGAAAAACTGCCAGAGCCCATAAAACGGCTGGCTGCAAAAAGTGAAAGGATGGAGAGGAGAACAATCACTAGGATTAACTCCATTAACGTGACCCCTAATGCAGAGCTGCGAATTTTCATACCCCAACCTTAGGCTTAGAACAAGCGAGATAAGTATACGATGAAATTATGAGATTAATGATAGGTTTATAATTTTTCGATTCGAAGTGTGAACAGACGAACAAATAACCAATATCTAGTTATTTTGCCTTTTTGAACGACTAATCTCTTCTTCAATTCGATCGTAAGTTTCTTTGTTGCTTAGCGTCTCAGAAACGTGCTCAGCGGTCTGCTTGGTTTGCTCCCACTTCGCTTCGTAAGTTTCTGGTTCAAAGCTGATAAATCTTGGTAATACCACATAACCGATCACACCTAAGATAATCAGTACAACCACAAACTCAATTGCACTAAGACCTGATGATTTACGCATATGAACTATTCCGAAATTAATCAAAATAAAGAGATAAAGGCCAGACTAGCTGGCCTTTGTTGTCGAACTATCAGTTTTTACATGAGCCAACAACTTCAGCTTTAGCTGCATCGTCAGCATCTGCTTGGGTGTAAGTTACGTAACACTTGGTGTAGCCTTCGTAACCGTATGTGATTGATGAGCCTGTACCACCACTAATCACTTTCCAATCATCAGCCAAGCCTTCTACAACTAGAGATAGAGCTGAAGAAGTTGCTTTAGGGTAGCCGTATGCGATTGCTAGATCGTCAGTCGACTTAATTGTAAGAGCAGCAGAAGATAGAGCTTCTTTACCATCAATTGCAGCTTTACCGTAAGTAATGCCAGCAGCCCCAGCCATCGCGCCTTTTAGACCTTCAAGCGCAGAGTTACGAGCATCATCTTGTAGGTTAAGGAAACGTGGTGCTGCAGTTACCGCTAGAATACCTAGGATTACAATTACCACTACCAATTCGATAAGGGTGAAACCACCTTGTCTTTTCATTGTTTACTCTCTCTATGTAAGCATGCAGTACAACTGCAAAGTTTTGTTTAGGTCACGCGACCATTTTGGATATTGTCAAAACGGTTTGGGGCAGCAACGTTCACTAAAACTGACCGTGAAGTGGATACTGTATCTACCGCTTGAGCAGAATGACGATTCGCCATTATTCAGTTCATGCTGCAATGAGAAAAACACATTATTGTTTACCCACTATTACAGCCTGTTACTTATGGTAATGATTGCATTATACCGACTTTCATTACCAATTATAGTGATTAGGTGTCAAAAAATTCACTCTGCCGACATTTCGACGTCTATTTTCAGTTGATTAGCAGTTGAGATAACTACAATCGACCGACCATTTTCATAAGTGTATTGACAGACATAACGATCAGTTTTGATGGCTCCACTGATATCTATTAACTTGTTGGTCATTATTTTACGTTGGGGGTAATGCACCGCTAGCCAATAACCACAATCTAAAACACCTTGTTGAGTAAAGGGAGACACTAGCCCGCCCTCAGTCATGGTAAGGTTAAAACCATCCATCAGCATATGTTTTGGCTCGCCTTGTACTAACCAAGCTTGACGATAACGCTGAACACTATCTTGCATCCAAACTCTCGCCAACTTCGCTCCGGTCACTTGCGCCTGCTCGGTAACAGGACGTAATTTGACCGCCAAGCCAACAGCAATGATGGTAGCAATTACCCCAAAAACGATTAGCGTCGCCCGACTTTGATTTTCAACCACCTATTAGCCGCCTTTGATGATGTCTAGCATTCCCCACATTGGCAGGAAGATACCCAGTGCTAGCACCATGACCATGCCGGCGACAATCACCAAAAGTAGCGGTTCTATTCTTGCGGTTAGTGTTTTTAGATCGTAATCGACTTCTCGATCGTAAAAATCCGACACTTCTAGCAGCAGCTCATCAATACGACCGGTTTCTTCCCCTACTGCAATCATCTGAATCACCAAAGGGGTAAAGATTTTACTGTTGATAGCAGTCACTGAGATGGTGCTACCCGCTTCAATCGCGGATTTCATCTCAAGAATTCGATTTTCTAAAAAGCGGTTCCCCAGGGCTTCCCCGGCTAAAGCTAAAGACTGGTTAAGTGGAACGCCTGATTTCAGCATCAACGAGAAGGTTCTAGCAAAACGAGAAAGCTGCGCACGATTAACGATATCGCCTACAATTGGCAGCCGAAGCCGAAACTTATCGAACTTCTCCCGACCATCAGCCGTCGCCACCCACGCTCTGAACACCGTAAACGCGCCAATCATTGCTACAACCAGCAACACCCAATAATTAACAAAGAAATTAGAAGTCGCGATCAAAATACGCGTCGGCAATGGTAGCTCAACCCCAAAGCGCGTGAACATCGATGCAAACTCAGGGATCACCAAGATATTCAATACAAACATGGCGATGGTGATAAAGATAATGACAAACGTTGGATAACGCATCGCCGCTTTAATGCGTTTGCGAGTCTCAAGTTCCTGTTCGTAGTAATTCGCCAGTTGCAATAGCGCTTGGTCAAGCCGACCCGTATTCTCACCGACGTTGATCATAGAAACGAACAGAGGGCTGAATACTTTACTGTGTTGCTGCATCGCAGAAGACAAACCTCGGCCATTACTCAGTTCAGAAACGACATCTTCTAGCGCCTCTTTGAGCTGTTTGTTTTCGCAATTTTGCAACAAGCCACGCATAGAGCGCAGCAAAGGTACGCCAGCTTTAGTCAAACTAAACAACTGGCGAGAGAAAAGAATAATTACTTCCAACGGAATAGCAGGCACAAACAGCTTAGATAAGCTCACTTGGCTTTTTGCCGACTCTTTCTCTAAACGTACATTGAGCGGGATGACCCCTTTATTCATCAATGCTTCCGCTGCAGCTTCAGAGTTCACTGCTTCGATTTTGCCGTTAGTTGATGAGCCGTCTAGCGTGCGGCCTTGATAACGAAAAGTTGGCATTCACTTACCTATATGAAAATGGGATCAGTCTTACCAGAAGCATCGCCCTCACCTAGGGTCATCACTTCGTCCAAACTGACGGTGCCTTGTAGCGCCAGTTCCATTGCAGAAGCAAGCAGTGGCTTATAGTTTTCTGAGCGGCGCGCGGCTTGCGCAAAGCCAACCGCATCATTAGCGCGCAACTTATCCATCATCTCTTGCTCAAGTTCGAGCATTTCAAACACACCGATTCGGCCTCGATAACCAGTCAAATTACAGTTTTGGCAACCTGCGCCTTTATAAAAAATGGTGCTAACTTGATTTGGGAAACGCCCAGCTAACCACTGCTGGCGAGACTCATCTAAGTGGTCTTCTGTTTTACAATCGGGGCAAACTCGGCGCACAAGACGCTGCGCCACCACAGCTCTGACTGCACTAGCAACCAAGTAACCCGGCGCACCCATGTCGATCATACGTAACGCACTGTCGACAGCATCGTTGGTGTGGAGAGTGCTCAATACTAAGTGACCCGTTAGTGCAGCTCGCAGACCAATTTCTACCGTCTCTTGGTCACGCATCTCACCAACAAGAATGATGTCTGGGTCTTGACGTAAAAAGGTTCTAAGAACACGCGAGAAAGTTAGATCGATCTTGCTGTTAACCTGTACCTGAGTGATGCGAGGCAGACGATATTCAACCGGGTCCTCTGCTGTAATGATCTTTTTCCCAGGCTCGTTGAGCTCACTCAATGCGCCGTAAAGCGTGGTGGTTTTACCGGAACCTGTCGGCCCGGTAACCAAAATCATGCCATGCGGACGCGCCAACTGTCGACGTAAGCGAGCAAGCAAGTCTGGCGGCAAGCCCGACTCTTCTAACGGACGCAAACCAGCGGACTGGTTAAGCAGACGCATTACTACAGATTCTCCGTACTGCGTTGGTAACGTCGACATACGAATATCAATTGATTGGCCACGAACTTTGATATTGAATCGGCCATCTTGCGGCAAGCGCTTTTCAGAAATATCTAGGTGTGCCATCAACTTCAGTCGAAGAACCAAAGCCGATGCAATATTCACTTCATTTAAGAGCGTTTCATGCAATACGCCATCAATACGCTGGCGCAAACGCAACACTTGATCGTCTGGCTCAATATGAATATCCGAAGCTCCAACCTGTACCGCATCTTCAAACATGGAATTAACCAGCTTTACAACGGTAACCTCTTCACTATCGGCTTCATCAATACCGTAATCAAAGCTTTGTACATCTTTATGCTCTTCATGCAGCTGTTCAGCAAAGGAGGCGATCTCTTTAGTACGGCGGTAATAACGGTCAAAGCTTGAAATAAGCTGACGCTCTGAAGCAACAATGAACTCAAGGTTGTATTGACCTAACAAGTTCATCAATGATTCTTGGATGAACAAGTCCGCAGGGTCACTCATAGCAACGCGCAGTGTGTCCCCATTTCGAGCAACGACCATCGCACGTAAGCGACGTGCGTGTACCTCAGGTAAAATCTGCACGGCTTCGGCATCCACAGGTGCACGACCAAGATCGATCAGTGGCAAACCAAGCTGCTGAGACAAGAAGTCCAACATTTGCTTTTCGGTAATAAAGCCAAGGTCAATTAACGCATCCCCTAGCTTCTGCCCGGTACTGCGTTGTGCGTTTAGTGCTTGCTGGATTTGTTCTTCAGAGACGATACCTTCCTCAACCAGAAGATCGCCCAAGCGTTTTCTCAACTGAATTTTCATTGTGCGCTCTCCAACTCTTTCAAGATGCTCAAACGGTCACGGATAAATGCTTGCGATTGATTCGAAATGCCAACTTTACCCAGAGCTTGGTTGTAAGAGTTGATCGCGGCAGTAAAAGCCAGGGCGCGCTCTTGTTGAATAGCCAAACCTAACCACCAGCGCGCGTTTTCCGGCTCACGCTGAGTTAGGAGTTGATAGCTCTCAAGCGCAATGTCATTTTGCTTGTGTTTTTGTGCCAATGCCGCACGCATCGCCAAGTAATCTCGACTTGGTACTGGAGGCAAATGAACAAGCGGGCTCAGCGCCGCTTCAGGTTGATTAGCTTTCACTAACAACTTAGACAAGGCCAAGCGAAGTACTTGGTTGTTCGTATCTAGGTTGATACCTTCTTGAATAATCTCATATGCTTTACGCGTGTCACCTTTACCAAAGTACAACGCTGATAGCTTTTGACGCGTGTCTGCATTCATTGGCTCATAACGCAACGCCTCGGCATAAGCCGATAACGCCGTTTGCATATCGTTAGCATCGAGTGCTTTTTCCGCTCGACTAACTGCCTTAAGAGAAAGCTGACGATGTGTAAGCTCAACCTGCTCAATACGCATTGAGCTGTTTTCTGATGTCGTGTGGGTTACGGGATCGTATTGTTCCTCGCTCGGCATCGTTGCTAACTGCGCGAGTAAAACTGCCTCTTCAGAGGCGGTATTTATCTCAGATCTTGGCGTGAACCTATCAGTCTCTTGCATGTGAGGCTGTTGCGCTACTGGCTGCGTGGCTGGTTTGGTGTAAACCACATGAGTTGTATCGGGCGTCATTTTACTCGTTGGCGAGTGAGTGCGCTCCGATGAAACAATTGGTGAGACATTCACAGACGACAGTGGCATAGCGTCGGTTTGAAACTGTGATAGCTCGCCTGAAGGGACAGGACCGCGAGAGACCGCCCAGCTACCAACCGCAAGGCTTAACGAAAAACCGGCGACAAGCCAAAGCCAAGGTTTACTGCGTGAGACTCTTGGAATCTCCGCACGAGTAAGCTCTGACGGCGATGTTTTTTCAGCAAGTTCTGATAATGCTTTATTGATGGCACTCAAGGTTGACTCCATCCCCAAAATACGGGTGTTTTAAACTTAGGTTTACGGGCATCAAACGTATCGTGCATAGCGGCGTAAACGTGATGATTTTTCAATAGTGTGCAACGCTCATTAAATGCAGCAAGCAACGACTTGTGGCTAATTTGGTTTATCAAGCGCGGAATCCCCATGGATGAACGCCAAATCGCTTTTTTCTGTTCAATAGAAAAAATGTGCGCCCCATTGCCTGCTTTATCTAAACGATTATTGATGTAAGCCACGCCTTCATCGATAGAGAGAGGACGTAACTGGCAGCTAAACGTAATGCGTTGACGAAACTGCCTTAGCTCATGGTTAGCCAATCTTTCATCCAACTCAGGTTGTCCGAATAACACCAATTGAATGAGCTTATCTTGTTCCGTTTCTAGGTTGCCAAATAGACGCAATGTTTCTAAAGCTTGTGGGGAAAGAGCTTGCGCTTCATCAACGATCAAGACGGTTTTCTTTCCCAAGGCATGTACTTGAATCAAGTGCTCTTGAATGAGGGAAACGATGCGCAGCGGATCATCGTTCTCGATACCTAACTCTCTGGCGACAGCAAACTGCAACTGTTCCCCATTCAACACTGGATTGGGTAAGTAAATAAGCTCAACTTCAGATTCAATCTGCTCGATCAGCTTACGGCATACCATGGTTTTTCCAGTGCCGACTTCTCCCGTCACCTTAATCACCCCTTCTCCCATTTGCACGGCAGCTAGGATGGTTTGGATCGCCTCATAGTGAGGGACTAACCCCAAGAACATTTCTGTATTTGGGGTTAACGAAAAAGGCTGAACTCGGAATCCAAAGTGGGACAAGTACATACTCGAATCACAAACCTATTAAAAAACAGAACCTTTCCCAGCGCTTATTGCGCATCTGGGAACCACTCTTGCAGCAGATCACGAGAGCGCTCTAGCTCTTTCTGCCAAGAGTTCACGCCAACTACGGTCGGTTTTAGCAAGATGACCAATTCTGTTTTCTCAGTTACGTTATTCACGTTGCGGAACAAATGCCCCAGTGCTGGTACATCGCCCAAAAATGGGACTTTAGAAACAAGCTCACGATTTTGCTGTTTCATCAACCCGCCGATAACCACAACATCGCCATCTTTAGCACGAATAACCGAGTCTGATTCACGAATAGAGCTTTTCGCTAATGGCAGTTGGATGTTTTGGAAATCTCCGCCCAAGTTCAATTGCTTCACTTCTTCCGTGACTTCAATAACTGCGGGGTGAACATGCAGGAACACATTGCCTTTGTTATCAATTTGCGGAGTCACATCAAGGGAAATACCCGAGAAGAATGGCGTCAGTTCCACTTCAGGAACCGCATTTGAGTTTTCACCGTTGCCTGCATTGCTCGATAGCTCGGTAACAAAGTACTCATCGGTACCCACTTTGATAACAGATTTTTGGTTGTTGGCAGCGGTAATACGAGGGCTCGAAAGGACGTTCAAGTCACCTTGCGTAGACATGAAGCTCAATACAGCATTGAAGTTACCATCCGAAATAGTCACGTTAGTTTGACCGCCCAATAGCGTGCCAATCGCATCCAATGGTGGTAATGTCGACGCAGGGCGGTTGACTACGATACTACCCGAGTTACCAATTGATGCCGATAAGTTTGACCAGTTGATGCCTTGTTGGTAGCCATCATTCAACGTCACTTCTAGGATTTTAGCTTCAAGAATGACCTGGCGCTGCATGCGCTCCTGCGATACACCTAAGAACTCGCGTACTTCGCGAATATCATCTGGAAATGCTCGAACCGTAATAACTCCTGCTTGTGGCGTTACAACCACACTTTGCCCTTTGCCTGAACCAATTAGATTCGCAACGGCTTGCTGCAGCATAGGCCAGAAGTCACTTTCAGTGATGGTTTCGATGCGTGTACCACCCGTAGATGTGGTTGAGCTATCGTTGTTGTTTCCATTGTTAGAGTCTGACGAGTCAGAACTGTCTGAGCTACCACCAGAATTAGACGTACCAGCCGAGGTTACAGAGCCCGTAACAATGCTGGTTAATGAGCGACCAGAACGCTTGAACTGCAGGTAATCGACTGGAATGGTCACAGTACGCATACCTGCTGGGTAGATTTGAATTACTTTGCCAGACTTCACCACGTCATAGCCATACATATTCTGTACGACATTCAGAACTTCATCCAATGTCACATCTGACAAGTTGACAGTGATATTACCTTGTACCGATGGGTGAATCGCCACACTGTACTCTGTGCCTTTCACCAACGAAGCGAAAAAGCTTCTTGCATCGACCGCATTCGCTTGAATACGAAAACGCTTCGAGGTGCCTTGCTCTGATGCAACGTTCGAGTCTAAATTTGGCATCAAGTCTGCCTCAACAGAAGAAGGGATTTCTTCCAATGTGCGGCTGTTCGCTTGATTGATCGATTCATTGAGCGCTTCTTTAACTTCCACTGGATTCCGATGACCCATTGAACATCCCATTAAAGAAGCAATCGTTATTCCTACAACTAATTTGCGCATATCTGATCGGGCTCTGGTTATTATTGTTTTACGTTTAAATCAAAAAGCTCTAGGTCCCACTGACGGTTACCACGCTTTAAAGTTACAAATTCACTATTAATGCTCGCGACGCGATAACCCTTAAATAGCTCGCCTTTTTCGACAAGTTTGTTATCCATAATCGCGATACAATCAGTACTTGGCTTACACACAATACTGTTGAGCTTAGGCAGTCGATACCGTTTAACTTTTGGTTTCGCTGACGTTTCAACCGCTGGTTTTTCCCAACCAAGTGGGGCCGTTGGGTCTTGGTTTGCCCAAGCGGTTCCTGCCGCTGCCATAACAAGCAATGAGATGATGAGTTTGTTAACCACCAATAAACTCCTCTCTAGATCCTAGTGTGTAGACTTCTAACACAAGCTTCGCTTTCGGGTACTCTTCGACTTTATAACTAAAGCTGCGCCAGTAATAACTCGCAGGAAGGCTCTCCAATTTATTCAGATAATTAGCAATAGAAAAATAGTCACCAGTCAGTTCCATACGAACAGGATGCACGTAGTAACCAGAGTATTGCGATGCTTCTTTATCTTCCGTTATTGGCTCAGATGGCAAGGTTTGCAGAGATAAAAGGTGAATGCCACTTTGCTGCTCCAACACATTTTCAAGCAGCTCAGCCATTTGCGAAGGTGTAATAAGATGCTCGATGATCTCCGCTAATTGCATCGAAAGATGCTGACTCTCAGCTAACAGATTAGATATCGCGCGATCAATCTCAGCATTTGGATCTTTCTTAAGTTGCGCCTGAATACGTAGCGTATCGATTTCAATCTTTTGATTGGCTTGCTTTAAATTACTTAGTTGCCTCTCATTACTGATGATCTCGTTAAGCTTTGGCTCCAATACCAGCGTAAAGAGCAACATGATCACGACAACTAAACCGCACAATGCAGTGAGCACTTTTTCACGCGTACTCATTTCGCCAAAGCGCCCTTCTAATGAGAGCCAGAATTCGTTCATTTCTCTTTATCCTCGCGCGTTTTTAGTTCAAACGTCACAATATCCTTATCATTTCGACCTATTTTGACGTCGTCAAACGTTCGGCCAACCAAGCTAATTTCATTTTTAAATTGGCTGACCCAATTTGGCACTGAGCTCGGTTTTTTCGCTAGTCCCTTCAGGTCTAAGGTATGGGTATTGATTCGAATTTCGGACAAAGAAATTTCTTGGTTTCCTAGCTTCGCTAATGATTGCATCACGCCAGAGTAACCCGTGCGTTGCGAGTCATCGTATTTCCCGACAGCTTTAAGCGAGTCTCGCTTCGCCTTGACTTCACGCTCTAAGCGGGCTTTAGCTGCCAGCTTATTATTGTCAGGTTGATGCTTACGTAGCTTGACTTGATAACGTTCAAGCTCTGACTTCATGATATCGCCTTTACTTTTTACAATAGCAATCTCATCTTCCAAACCGCTGCTCTGCCAAGTGACATAACCGTAAGAAAATAGAATTGCAGCCGCCGCAACGCCCCAAGATAACGCGATATTTTTTAGCGTCAGGAGCTCTTTTTTCGGCTTTAAGTAATCGGGATATAAGTTGACGCGTCGAGTATTTGAAGTAGCCGCAGTGTCAGCCAAAACATGTCCTGATAGCTCATGTTCTGGTGGTAATAACGGTGAAACCTTAGTACTTAAACGATAGTTCAGAGCCTGAACAAGCTCGCTCTCATCCTCTTCATCACAGCACACTTTCAATTGATGTAATTGCACGTGGCGTAACTGAGATGAAAGATAGTCAATCGAACGTTGCAGTTCTAACGACAGACTGTCCATCTGTAAATCGCTAGACGGAACCCCCGTTAACGGTGGCGTCACACTGCGAATAGAGCGGTGGAACGCAATAGTATTTTCAACAAAAGCGCTTATACGGAAATGACCACGCACACTGCGTTGTAATAATAGGAAGTTTCCTAGTTCACCCGCAGTCTCTCCCCAAATATCGTCTTCAGGAAGAATGGCTTCTAATGGTAACTGGGCTCGGCTGGCCAGTAACACAATCTTATCCAATATTTTTCGCGATAAGACGTATGCTTGCACTTTGGTTGAATTCGGTAACTCGACCGCATCGGCAATAATGTCGATGGCGCGCTCAGAGATCAGTTCTTTCAACAAAAACGGTAATGCGGCTGGCCATTCTTGACGCGGCATGACCGGTTTGTCGATTTGGTACATCTGGTAATAGTTATGAGAAAGAACAACCGTTAATGAATCATACGCACTCGCTGCAACGCTCAATGCTTGCTCAACGGCTTTTTCCCAATTGGACTCAGAAATATCAAATTGGTATGGACGACTACTTTTGATTGAAGATGATAAATAAACGGCGTCTGGCTGAATAACCAAAAAGCAGGAGCGACCACCACTAGATGATCGCTTAAGCTTGTCGAATAGTGCTTTGAAATCCATGATTATTATCTTTATTTTTTCCGCCAGCGATTTCGTCTTCCCAATTTAACTTGGGATTCTGATTGAGAATTCGGCAACGCTTGGGGACGAGGAAGAAACTGCTGCTCCGCAGAAAAGTAACGCCCTTGCCCACCATAAACCCCGAGCTCAACTAATGTGTTGAGCTCGTTCTGATTCTCAATTCCCACTGCTATAATTTTAGTTTTACTGTTTGCCGCCGCACCTAGCATACTGCGGACAAATAGCTGGTTTTCATGTCGTTGGTCGATTTTTGCTACTAAACTGCGATGAAGTTTTAGGTAACGAATGTCCACTTCTTTTAAATAGTGAGTGCTGACGATGGTACGCCCAGCCTGCCCAACCATTAAGTGGCACCCCAAACCGGCCAGCATTTTAGCGACTGGTCGCATAAAGTCTAAGTGTCTTACAAATTGTGCTTCAACAAACTCAAAACTGAGACACTTTCTCTGCTCACGTGACAACTGTAAGAGTTCATCACGAAACCATTTAAAGTACTCTCGGTTAGAAAATGGCGTTACATTCAAATTGAGCGCATACGATCTTGAGTTATCAAAATTATCCTTAAACTCTCTTAAGAATTTATTAATAACTGACTTATCCATTTGCGCTTCATAACCAACCTGTCTGATCGCAGAAATGAACCGAGACGCTTTAACAATCCCATTCTCAGGATCGCGAATCCGACATGTTAACTCTTCATATAATGATTTTTTATGCGTCGCGTCACTTATTGGATGCACAGATTGTGCGTAGAGTATCACACTTTCAGGTGTAAGTGCTGTGTCAAATAACGTTCTCCATCTCACACTTCCGCGAGCTTCTTCATCGTGGTTCCATTTTTTGAAGCGACTCCAATTATTGTTATTTTGTAGTTGCGCACTACGCAAAGCAGTCTCGGCTTCATCAATGATTTGGCTGTGTCGCTCACCTTCTTTATAAGTGGTGATGCCAATATGGCACCAGTTGTCTGGATCAAGTGGCTCTGGCGGCATTAACTTTTCTAACTGGCGAATGCATTGCGAGGCAAGGTTAGCCACATCTTTCGCACTTTGGTGCGGTAGAAAAAGCGCAAAATCAGCATCGTAATAACGGGAAAATACAACATCTGGGTATCGTTGAACTAAATTGGACAATAAACTCCCAACTTCAACAATAAACTCATCCGTAATTTGCTTATCTTGCTCTTCTTCAACCAGTTTCCAGTCTTGAATACGAACTAGCAACACGGCGCCGCGAGCCCCGCTTTCTAGTAACGCCGATTCCAACTTGCTATCAAATAACACTCGGTTAGCGGTACCGGTTAGCTTATCAAGGAAGGTTTGAGTTCGAATAAAGGTATCAAATCGGCTTCGCTCTTGACGCGCATCTTGTAACTCTTCGATTAATACATCGAGCGCTTCACTGGCGGTGTAAGGCCATTCTTTTTTGTCACCTTTGGCATACTGCTCCACCCTACCAGCCAGGATCATTCTGCCTCGCTCTTCGAGCATTTCGGAGCCTTCTAATTGCTCCTTAAGCCATGCCACGCCGCGCATTAAGCAGAAGATGATCAATATAACGGCAAGCGTGATCGACCAAAGCGCCTGCATTGAGTAGCTGTAACCTAAGTAAGGGGGAATTGCTTTAAAGTGAATCGTGTAATCTTGATTGTGAGTCAGCTGATACTCTGCCTCAAACAAGACTGACGCTTCCATTTGATGAGAAGTATCTTTGAAGCGATAAACAACGGCGTTGTTGGTCGACAACGTCATTTCGACAATATTGGAAGCCTGCAGCATTTTCGGCATCCAGCGCTGCATAGAATAAGCGGCGTCAGGATCTTCCATCTCCTTGTCGACCACCTCTACGATCCCTTCTAAATAATGGGTGAGATATTCCTGCCCAAGACGTTTAAAAGAGAGGGTGCCACCGACAAACAAGATAAACATGGCGCAGATAACGATCATGGTGACAAAGGCCACCAGCCGTGTGCTTAACTTAAGAGTTGGGGTATACCTCATGAATACCAAATTCCTTTTTTATTCATCATATACCTTATTGAAATATTTATACTTGATAAGAGTTCATCAAACAATCGGATTAGTCTGATAGTGAGAGGCTGGAGCATAAAGAAAATCACACTCATTGATAAGTTTTATTGTTACGCCTAACCTTGCCAAGAGAAGCCTGTGAAATCATTAGATTGCGACAATAAAAAAGGCCGCGATATTCGCGGCCTTTTCGATTCAAGCATAAGCAGAATTTAGAACGGGATATCGTCGTCAAAATCCATTGGTGGCTCATTGTACTGCTGCTGTGATTGCTGCGGAGCCTGTTGTTGTGGTTGCTGTTGCTGAGGCGCATTGTACTGCTGCTGAGCTGGCTGTTGAGGCTGACCCCATCCACCTTGTTGCTGCTGTTGACCGCCCATAGGTGCGCCGCCACCTTGAGCACGACCGCCAAGCATTTGCATCACACCATTGAAGCCTTGAACAACGACTTCAGTTGAGTAGCGATCTTGACCACTTTGATCTTGCCATTTGCGAGTTTGCAGTTGCCCTTCAATGTAGACTTGAGAGCCTTTACGCAAGTACTCACCTGCTACTTCCGCAAGTTTGCCGAACAACACAACACGGTGCCATTCCGTTTTTTCGCGCTGTTCGCCAGTCGCTTTATCACGCCATGAATCAGAAGTCGCAATAGTAATGTTTGCTACTGCACCGCCATTCGGCATGTAACGAATTTCAGGGTCGTTACCTAGATTCCCCACCAAAATAACTTTGTTAATTCCACGGCTGGCCATGATGTGCTCCGTTTCACTCTGGATATATAAAATTTTAGCGCATTAGAATAGCACGCTTTAATGTTTTGATTAAAGTCTAATACCATTGTGATCTATTGAGTCACCCTCTAGAACCCAAATCGTATTTCAACTTACGTGTGTAGCATTTTTGATTCGCGTTGCAGACATCGTTTCGTGAAGCTTTGAATTCGAACGCATTTATTCAGTAAAGCGATGGTTATGGCCTCTCTTTAATGCCAGTTTATGGCTTCTATTGAACCCAGGGAGATTGGAACACGTGAGAAAGTCGGCTTACGCAAGAAAGCTATTTCTGATCAGTATGGAAGATAATGCGCAAAAAAAAGTGGCGGCACTCGAAAAGTACATTGATATGAGCATCCCGGTGATTTCAACCGAAGCACTCATGGAAGCCAAGCCACAACACCGTAATAAAATTCTACTGATCGACTTCAGTGAACATAAATCACTTGTTCAATCGATCAAAAACTTGCCTCTTGTATGGAAAAACTTTGAAACCGTTGTCTTCAACGTGCCTAAAAGACTAACCACGGATGAACTTCTTTCATTTGGTCAATTAAAAGGTGTGTTTTATTCTGAAGATACGCTAGAGCAAATTGGAGAAGGGTTAAAAGGCATTGTTAACGGTCAAAACTGGCTGCCGCGTAATGTAACCAGTCAACTTTTACACTATTACCGCAATGTCATTAATACTCATACTGCACCAGCTACGGTAGACCTAACCATTCGTGAGCTACAAGTACTGCGTTGCCTACAAGCTGGCGCCTCGAACAGTCAGATGGCCGAAGAGTTATTCGTCAGTGAATTCACCATCAAATCGCACTTGTATCAGATATTCAAAAAGCTATCCGTAAAGAACCGAGTACAGGCAATCGCCTGGGCAGACCAAAACTTAATTTCGTGATGCAATGTGAGCGGCTCTGATAACTGAAATGACGAGTCGCTCATCTTTTTTCCGCACCGAGTCTCACATTTTTTCCTACTTTATTCATGATTCATTGATACCTCTCGTGTTAAAGTTATGCGCAGATTCTTGATAAAAACGAGATAGGATATTCCCCCAATGATAAAAAAATGTCTGTTCCCTGCTGCAGGCTATGGCACACGCTTCCTACCGGCAACGAAATCTATGCCAAAAGAGATGATGCCAGTCGTGAACAAACCGCTTATTGAATACGGTGTCGAAGAAGCAATCCAAGCTGGTATGAACGGCATGTGTATTGTGACAGGTCGTGGCAAGCACTCGATCATGGACCACTTTGATAAGAACTACGAACTGGAACATCAGATTAGCGGTACCAACAAAGAAGAGCTGTTGGTAGATATCCGTGAAATCATTGAATCTGCAAACTTCACTTATATACGTCAACGCGAAATGAAAGGCTTGGGCCACGCGATTCTAACTGGACGAGAATTGGTAGGCGATGAGCCATTTGCTGTTGTTCTTGCTGATGACCTTTGTGTGAACGAGCAAGAGGGCGTACTGGCTCAGATGGTGGCACTATTTAAGCAGTTCCGCTGTTCTATCGTTGCAGTGCAAGAAGTACCAGCCGAAGAAACACACAAATACGGCGTTATCTCTGGTGAAATGATCAAAGACGACATCTACCGTGTAGACGACATGGTAGAAAAACCAGAGAAAGGCACGGCGCCTAGCAACCTTGCTATCATTGGCCGCTACATCCTGACTCCCGATATTTTTGAACTGATCGAAAACACTGAACCTGGTAAAGGTGGTGAAATTCAAATCACGGACGCGCTGCTTAAACAAGCAAAAGCGGGCTGTGTATTGGCTTACAAATTCAAGGGCAAACGCTTTGACTGTGGTAGCGTTGAAGGTTACATCGAAGCAACTAACTATTGTTTTGAAAACCTGTATCTAAAAGATGAAAAAACCTCTGAGCTAGGTAAGCACGCAACACAAAAAGCAGTATAAAGCATCGTCTTAGTACGAAATTACTGTATCGAAAGCCCAGCACAACGCTGGGCTTTTTACTTTACTGTTTTTTTATCCAGTAATTTTCTTTGCACATTTCTCACACTATGTAATACTTGCCCCACTTGGTTATACATAGAGCAAAAACGATGGATAAAATAGAAGTTCGCGGTGCCCGAACCCATAACCTTAAAGACATTAATCTTACAATCCCTCGCGATAAACTGATTGTCATTACTGGACTAAGTGGCTCCGGTAAATCCTCTCTCGCTTTCGATACATTGTATGCAGAAGGCCAACGACGCTACGTAGAGTCTCTCTCTGCCTACGCTCGTCAGTTTTTGTCTCTGATGGAAAAACCCGATGTCGACCACATTGAAGGGTTATCACCCGCGATTTCTATTGAACAGAAATCTACTTCTCATAACCCGCGTTCAACCGTCGGTACAATTACCGAAGTCTACGACTACTTACGTCTATTGTATGCTCGTGTGGGCGAACCCCGCTGTCCAACGCATCATGCCCCTCTTGCCGCGCAAACCATCAGCCAAATGGTGGACAAAGTCCTAGAGATGCCGGAAGGCAGCAAAATGATGCTATTGGCGCCTATTGTCAAAGAACGTAAAGGTGAGCATGTTAAAACGCTTGAGAACTTAGCGGCTCAAGGCTTTATTCGTGCGCGTATTGATGGAGAAACTTGCGATCTTTCCGATCCTCCAACCCTTGAGCTACATAAAAAGCACACCATTGAAGTCGTGGTAGACCGCTTTAAAGTTCGTCCAGACTTACAACAGCGCTTGGCCGAATCTTTCGAGACCACGCTCGAATTATCAGGCGGAATTGCGGTTGTCGCGCCAATGGATGGCGACGGTGAAGAGATTATTTTCTCCGCCAACTTCGCTTGTCCACAATGTGGTTACAGCATGCAAGAGTTAGAGCCGCGACTTTTCTCATTCAACAACCCTGCTGGTGCATGTGGCACTTGTGATGGTTTGGGTGTGCAGCAATACTTCGATCCAAGCCGAGTAATTCAAGATGATTCATTAAGCTTGGCACAAGGTGCGATTCGCGGTTGGGATCAAAAGAACTACTACTACTTCCAAATGCTCACCTCATTGGCCGATCATTATGGTTTTGACCTCCATGCCCCTTTTAATTCTCTGCCAAAGAAAACGCAAGATGTCATTCTAAAGGGCTCAGGTCGTACTGAGATTGAGTTTAAATACATCAACGATCGTGGCGATATTCGCGTTAAACGCCATCCATTCGAAGGTATTCTGAATACCCTAGAACGTCGCTATCGTGATACAGAATCTAACTCTGTCCGTGAAGAGCTTGCAAAATACATCTCCACTAAATCTTGTTCAAGCTGTGGCGGTACTCGTCTACGCCTTGAAGCACGTAACGTGTTTATTGCTGATACGACACTACCTGAGATTGTTGAACTCAGCATTGCTGATGCATTGGAATTCTTCCATTCCTTGAAACTGGAAGGTCAACGAGCCCAAATCGCTGAAAAAGTGATGAAGGAAATCAACGACCGCCTGCAATTCTTAGTTAACGTCGGTTTGAACTACCTAAACTTATCACGCAGTGCAGAAACCTTATCAGGCGGTGAAGCTCAACGTATTCGTTTAGCAAGCCAAATTGGGGCGGGTCTTGTTGGTGTGATGTATGTTCTGGACGAACCGTCGATTGGTCTCCACCAGCGTGATAATGAACGCTTATTAAAAACGCTCACCCATTTGCGCGATTTAGGTAATACCGTACTTGTGGTAGAACACGATGAAGATGCGATTCGCTGTGCAGATCATGTCATAGATATTGGTCCTGGTGCTGGAGTACATGGTGGTAATGTTGTTGCGGAAGGCACCATGGAAGAGATAGTCGCGAATCCGAATTCTCTGACAGGTCAGTACTTAAGTGGTGTTAAAGAAATCGCAGTACCGAAAGATCGCACGCCGCGAGATCCGAAAAAAACGGTTGAGCTATTAGGCGCTACAGGTAATAACCTTAAAAACGTTAACCTTTCAATTCCTGTTGGGTTATTCAGCTGTATTACAGGGGTATCTGGCTCAGGTAAATCAACACTGATTAATGATACTTTCTTTAAAATTGCGCATACCCAACTTAACGGAGCGACAACGGCTCAGCCTTCACCTTATAAATCGATTAAAGGTCTAGAGCACTTCGATAAAGTCATCGATATCGATCAAAGCCCAATTGGCCGTACACCTCGCTCTAACCCTGCAACCTATACGGGGATCTTTACACCAATCCGTGAACTGTTTGCAGGCACACAGGAGTCGCGTTCTCGCGGTTACAAGCCGGGCCGTTTTAGTTTTAACGTACGCGGTGGTCGTTGTGAGGCCTGTCAGGGTGACGGTGTTATCAAAGTAGAAATGCATTTCCTACCAGATGTTTATGTGCCATGTGATGTGTGTAAAGGTAAACGCTACAACCGTGAAACTCTCGAAGTACGTTACAAAGGTAAAACTATTGATGAAGTGCTAGAAATGACGGTCGAAGATGCACGCACCTTCTTCGATCCAGTTCCTGCCATCGCTCGCAAACTACAAACACTGATGGATGTGGGTTTGTCGTACATACGATTGGGTCAAGCGGCAACAACACTCTCCGGTGGTGAAGCACAGCGTGTTAAATTGGCGCGAGAGCTATCCAAACGTGATACAGGAAAAACCTTGTACATTTTGGATGAACCAACAACCGGCTTGCACTTCCATGATATCCAGCAGTTGCTCACTGTACTGCACAGACTTCGCGACCACGGAAATACTGTCGTGGTGATCGAGCATAACCTGGACGTCATTAAGACTGCGGACTGGATTATCGATCTTGGTCCTGAAGGGGGTCAAGGTGGCGGCGAGATAATCGCTCAAGGCACACCGGAAGATGTGTCGCAAATCGAGGGATCGCACACAGCTCACTTCCTTAAGCCTATGTTGAAGTAGAAAAAACAGGTAAAGTACCGAGACCAGCAAGTGCTGGTCTTTTTTCATTCAAAACAACGCAATAACTATGGCTACTATACATGTAAGTGGAACAAAGCTTTCTCCCGAAAAAGTACAGGTTCCCCTCAATCGCAAGTTTCTCATTGCCTTGGCAACACTATTTGTGTTGGCAATGCACTTTTTCATGCCCAACCCCGGCGGTTCGGGGCTTTCGCTTTCGTTCAATGCGACAACTTGGATTGCTTTTAGCTTTGCATTAGGCATTGGGTGTTACCAACTCGCGAATAATCGAGTGCTACGTTACTCAAAACTAACCATCGGCTTGTTCATTAGTGCTCTTATCATGACAGTGCCCATTCTGTACCCAAATGCGAATAGCAGCTTGGCAGCCAATAAGCTCATAGGCCTGTGGTGTGGTGTCCTGTTCTTTATTGTTTTACAACAATTTCATTTCAGTAATAAACATCGCCAACGCCTATTATGGTTCATTGTCCTTGCGGTTGTTATCGAAGCCATTTTTGGTCTGACACAATATCTGTATCTCAAACCAGGCAATCCGTTTGGTTACGACACGGTGGCCAATCGTCCTTATGGTATTTTCCAACAGCCCAATGTAATGGCCAGCTTTCTTGCGACAGGGTTGGTGATTGCCAGCTATTTACTTGCACGTCAGCCCTACAAATACGACCGTAAGTTAAGCGATGTTTACCTTCTCTATGCCGTGCCAGTTTTAACTTTACCACTAATTGTGGCGTTGGCTTCACGCACTGGTTGGTTAGCCTCGGTTATCGCCGTGTTGTTGGTCATTCCATACATGTACCGTTTTGCAACCAAAGGGCGCTTTATCCGCTGGGTTGTGTCACTTGTAAGTGGGCTCTTATTCTCAGTCGTTGTCATGCATCTTGCCTTTCCTGATGGAGGTGGGTTAGCCGCAGAAAAAGTAAATATGGAGTCTCCTCGAGCGTATACTTTTCCGCAAACATTAGACATGGTGATTGAAAAGCCTTTTACTGGTTATGGATATGGTAAGTTTGAATCTGAGTACATGCTGTATACGGCTCGTCAACATGCCCTAAATGAGAATTACCCAGCTGGTTTGCCAGCCATGGATCATCCGCATAACGAGCTGCTTTACTGGGGAGTAGAAGGTGGCTTGCTGCCAATACTCGGTATCTTCTTAGCGATGGCACTGGTACTGTATCGAATCTATCAAGCCAAACGCGGAACTCGTCTTGCGTTGCTGGCCTTGTTTATACCTATCGTATTGCACTCACAACTGGAATACCCTTTCTACCACTCTCTCGTGCATTGGTTGATCTTCGTTATCCTACTGTACTGGGTCGATCAGCGCGTCTCTCGTTATCGACAAGTCGGCTTTAGTAATGTAACCAAAAGCTTGCTGCGTGTTTTTAGTTTGGTACTTCCCGTTGCGTTTACGTTTTACATGGTAAGCGCATTACATACGAATTATGTATTGACGAAGTTTGAGACCACTAGACCAACTAACCCTGATATTCTGAATCAAGTCAGTAACCCTGTAGTTTGGAAAGACAGGTTTGATTGGGATGTCTATAGCACGTTTTTAAACCTTGGGCTGTACCAACAAGACGCAACCTTGATTCAGCCTTATATCGATTGGTCGCTAAAAATCATCAAAGATAAGCCTCGCCCTGCATTTTATAATAATTTGATTTTGGCCTACCAAGGCTTAGATGACTCAAGTAAAGCGGAGCAAATTAGAGCTGAAGCGCAGTTTTTGTTCCCGAAGATTGATTTCAGTGACGTCAATTACCAGCCACCTTCTCAAGCAATATCTGCCTCACCAGCCCCCACTTCAGGAGCTGAGTAATAAATACCAAAAAGCGAAGGGATGACCTTCGCTTTTCTTTATCTCATTGCTGTATGATTTTATTCAGTGAGTGACTCTTCTAACGCTTTTAAGCACAGCGCAACGTTTTCAGATCGAGCGCCGTAACCCATTAAGCCAACACGCCACGCTTTACCAGCTAATGCCCCAAGGCCTGCACCAATTTCTAGGTTATAGGTTTCTAGCAAGTGAGCACGAACTTTTGCTTCATCAATTCCTTCAGGCACGTAAATCGCATTTAATTGTGGCAACCGATGGGCTTCGTCCACAACAAATTCAAAGCCTAACTTTTGTAAGCCATTTTTGAGTTTTTCATGCATCAGTTGGTGACGAGCCCAAGCGTTTTCTAATCCTTCATTTTTCAGTATCAATAAAGCTTCATGAAGCGCATACAAGCTATTAACTGGCGCCGTATGATGGTAACTACGCTTGCCTTCTCCACTCCAATACCCCAAAACTAAACTCTGATCGAGGAACCAACTCTGTACTGGTGTTGTTCTTGCTTGAATCTTTTCAATCGCGGCAGGAGAAAACGTCACTGGTGAGAGCCCTGGTACACATGACAAACATTTTTGACTGCCAGAGTAAACCGCATCCAGTTGCCATTCATCCACTTTTAACGGCACACCACCAAGTGACGTCACCGCATCAACAATAGATAATGCATTATGCTGTTTCGCCAGCTTACTCAATGCTTGAGCATCACTGACTGCACCAGTTGAGGTTTCCGCATGCACAAAAGCAAGAATTTTTGTATCTGGGTGCTGTTCGAGTGCTTGCTCGACTTTATCAATGGAAACAGGCGTCCCCCATTCATCATCGACGATAACAACTTCGCCACCAGCACGGACGACATTTTCGCGCATGCGTTCACCAAATACACCGTTACGGCAGACGATCACCTTGTCGCCTTTCTCGATCAAGTTTACAAAGCAGGTTTCCATCCCTGCACTACCTGGCGCTGAAACCGCAATAGTGAACTCATTGTCAGTTTGAAAGGCATACTTCAATAGCTGCTTGAGCTCATCCATCATACCGATAAACAGAGGATCAAGGTGACCTACCGTAGGACGGCTTAGTGCTTGTAACACTTGAGGATAAATATCAGAAGGACCAGGTCCCATTAAAATACGGTGAGGTGGAATAAAGCTTTGGATCGACATGTCAGCTCCTTGATTATCTTTTATCCTGAGCATTCTAAAAGTTCTACTCAATAACATGGCTCAGGTGTAGGGTTCTTCACCCTAATAGATTTTTCCTCTATCAGCAATTAGCCGTAAGTATGGAGGTCAAACCAGTGTCACAAAATCGTTAATAAAAAACACCATAAAGGTTGAAATATTGATTGACATTAAGGCCTCAAAACCGTTCAATGTTTGAGCTTTATGTAGAAGAGGAGCGCTACCCAGGTAGATGATTTGTGGAACCGCAATTCCAACACCAATCATTGAGGGGGAGTAGTGCCGAGGTAAGTCAAAGTTGCAGGATTTGACTTGTCGGTTGAATTGGGCTGAATCCCATCAACTGTCATCAGCGCAGTCTGATGAAGGGCTTCTGAGGGTAAATTTTTCAAATAGCATTCTAAATACCTCTCTTTTTGCTCTGTTCCTTTTCTCACTAAACATTGGATGTACAATTTTTTAGGAAGTCGTGGGAGAACGCAGTGAGCGCATTTAACGTAGCTAAATTCGGTGGAACCAGTGTTGCCAACTTTGAGGCAATGAGTCGTTGCGCCACCATTATCGAAAACAATCCAAATACTCGCCTGGTCGTGAGCAGCGCTTGCTCTGGCGTCACCAACCTATTGGTAGAACTCGCCAACGGTGTTCAGGATCAAACGCACCGTACTGAGCTGCTGCAAAATCTGGCCAACATTCATGACGCCATTTTAACTCAGCTCGAAGACAGCACGAAAACTGCTGCCGAGGTGTATGGCATATTAGATACCGTAACCAGCCTGGCCGAGGCTGCATCTATCCAAGCTAGTGCGAAGTTAACCGATCATTTAGTCGCATGTGGCGAACTCATGTCGACGCATATTCTAACTCAGTTAATGTGTGAGCGAGGCATTCAAGCTGTGCGCTTTGATATCCGCGATGTGCTGCGTACTGATGACAACTTTGGTCGCGCGGAGCCAAACATTGAAGCAATTTCGACGCTTGCGCAAGATAAACTCGTACCACTTTGCCAACAATCCGTTGTTGTTACTCAAGGCTTCATAGGATCTGACGAAGCCGGTAATACAACAACATTAGGTCGAGGGGGCAGCGATTACAGCGCCGCCTTAATTGCTGAGAGCGTTAAAGCGGCAGGGCTAGAAATCTGGACTGATGTTCCGGGTATCTACACAACAGACCCGCGAATTGCACCAAAAGCCTCACCAATTCCCGAGATCAGCTTTAGTGAAGCTTCAGAAATGGCTAACTTTGGCGCTAAAATCCTTCACCCTTCTACGCTAGTACCCGCATTACGCCACGACATTCCGGTATTTGTAGGGTCATCGAAAGAGCCTGAAAAAGGGGGAACTTGGATTCGCCACCAAGTCGAAAGCTCACCGTTATTCCGTGCGCTAGCTTTGCGTTGTAACCAAACCATGGTAACGCTACGCAGCGCCAATATGTTCCACGCATACGGTTTCTTAGCAAAGGTCTTTGAGATCCTTGCAAAGCATAAGATCTCTGTCGATTTGATCACGACATCTGAAATCAGTGTATCGTTAACACTTGATCAAACTGATACCTCTGGTGGCGCGCCGCAGCTGCCGCAAGCTGCACGAGAAGAGTTAGAAGAGTTATGTAAGGTAGAAGTTGAACATGACCTATGCCTCGTTGCTCTCATTGGTAACAACATGAGTGAGAGTAAAGGCTACGCGAAACAGGTTTTTGGCACGCTAGAAGATTTTAACCTACGCATGATTTGTTATGGCGCTAGCCCTCACAACTTATGCTTCTTGCTCCATGAATCGGTATCGAAACAAGCCATACAAAAACTCCACACGGAGTTGTTTGAGAAGTAAGTTCAACTCAATAAAACAAAGGGCTGCGTATCTACAGCCCTTTGTTGTTTCAATAGTTGTTACATTTGGACGAGGTAAACATCAATTTAACCGTTAATGTTTGGCCCTAACCATTTTTCAGCCTCGATCCTATCCCACCCCTTACGATCGGCGTAACTCTCTAGCTGATCTTCTTGGATCTGTGCGATCGCAAAGTAACGTGAGTCAGGATGAGAGAAATACCAACCAGAGACTGACGCGCCCGGATACATTGCATAGCTGGAGGTTAGAGTCATGCCAATATTCTCTTCCACATTAAGTAGCTCCCAAAGCGGTCCTTTTTCAGTATGCTCAGGGCACGCTGGATAACCTGGTGCAGGGCGAATACCTTGGTATTTTTCACGAATGAGATCATCGTTAGATAAATCTTCATCCGCAGCATAACCCCAAATTTCTTTACGGACACGCTCATGCAAATACTCAGCAAACGCTTCGGCTAGGCGATCCGCCACCGCTTGAATCATAATTGCGTTGTAATCATCTCCCTGTGCTTTGTATTCATCAGCAAGCTCTCGTTCACCAATACCACCAGTGACAGCAAATGCCCCTATCCAATCATGCTTACCCGACTCTTTAGGTGCGATGTAGTCGGATAAACAATAGTTGAATCCTTTTGGTTTCTCGGTCTGTTGTCGCAAGTTACGTAATACTTTCACAACGTCGGTACGAGTTTCATCAGCATAAACTTCAATGTCGTCCCCCACGCTCGCAGCAGGGAATAAGCCACACATTCCACGCGCTTTTAACAGGCCTTCTCGCTCAACTCGATCAAGTATCTCGTTGGCATCTTCGAATAAACGTTTTGCTTCTTCACCAACTTCTTCATGTTGGAAAATTGTTGGATACTTACCCACAAGTGACCAAGTCATAAAGAATGGTGTCCAATCGATGTATTGACGTAATATAGCCACATCAAAATCATCGAAGATATGAATGCCAGGCTTAACAGGCACTGGAGGAGTATAAGCTTCCCAATCGATAGCAACTTTATTCGCTCGAGCAGCTTCTAATGTCACTGGTTTGGTTCTCGGTTTCTTTCGATTATGTTGATCACGTACTCGTTCGTAATCAGCTTCAAGTTTTTCAACAAATTCAGGGCGACGTTCATCTGACAGAAGAGAAGTACATACGCCCACTGCACGTGAGGCGTTGTTCACGTAAACCACTGGATGCTTGTAATTTTGCTCAATCTTAACTGCTGTATGGGCTTTTGACGTTGTTGCGCCACCGATGAGAAGAGGTAAGTTAAAGTCGAGACGCTCCATCTCTTTTGCAACATGCACCATTTCGTCTAATGAAGGCGTGATCAACCCTGATAAACCAATAATATCGACGTTTTCTTCTTGCGCTACTTTTAAGATCTTTTCGCAAGGAACCATGACACCAAGATCAATAATTTCATAATTATTGCACTGCAATACAACGCCAACGATATTTTTCCCGATATCATGTACATCACCTTTGACCGTCGCTAGCAAAATCTTACCGTTTGTTTGTCCCACCTGCTTTTCTGCATTGATGTAGGGCTCCAGATGCGCGACTGCTTGCTTCATCACTCGTGCAGATTTTACGACCTGAGGAAGGAACATTTTACCTTCACCAAACAAGTCTCCGACGACGTTCATCCCATCCATTAGTGGGCCTTCAATCACCTCTAATGGCTTTGAAGCGTTGACACGAGCCTCTTCGGTATCATCAACGATGAACTCAGTTATTCCTTTCACTAACGCGTGCTCTAAACGCTTTTCAACAGGCCAAGTTCTCCACTCAAGTGCAGAGGCATCCTCCTCTTTACCTACCCCTTTGCCTGCATATTCCGCCGCGATATCTAACAATCTCTCAGTGGCGTCATCACGACGGTTAAGAACGACATCTTCCACAGCCTCACGCAATTTTTCAGGCACGTTATCGTAGATTTCTAACTGACCCGCATTCACAATCCCCATATCCATACCATTTTTAAAACAGTGGTAGAGGAACACCGCGTGAATCGCTTCACGTACATAGTTATTGCCACGGAAAGAGAATGAGACGTTAGAAACACCACCAGATATCATCGCATGTGGTAAATCACGTTTGATATCGCCAACGGCTTCAATGAAATCCACCGCGTAGTTATTATGCTCCTCGATCCCCGTAGCAATGGCAAAAATGTTGGGGTCAAAAATGATGTCTTCTGGTGGAAAGCCCACTTCATCAACAAGAATTCGGTAAGCGTTGGTACAAATTTCTACTTTGCGCTCACGTGTATCTGCTTGCCCAATCTCATCAAACGCCATCACAATCACAGCCGCACCGTAACGGCGGATCAACTTAGCTTGTTCAACGAATTTCTCTTTGCCTTCTTTGAGAGAGATCGAGTTAACAATGCCTTTGCCTTGGATGCACTTAAGACCGGCTTCAATAACCTCCCACTTGGAAGAGTCAACCATGATTGGTACTTTTGAGATTTCAGGTTCTGACGCACAAAGGTTTAAAAAGCGAACCATACAAGCTTGTGCATCCAACATGCCTTCATCCATGTTGATATCGATAATTTGAGCGCCATTTTCAACTTGTTGACGAGCCACATCGAGCGCTTCATCGTACAGCTCTTCTTTAATTAAGCGCTTAAAACGCGCAGAACCGGTTACATTCGTACGCTCACCGACATTGATAAATAAAGAGTCTTTATCAATAGCGAGTGGCTCCAGGCCAGACAAGCGACAAGCAACGGGAAGTTCAGGTAATTGACGAGGGGCGATATTTTCAACCGCGAGTGCCATTTGGCGAATGTGCTCAGGAGTTGTACCACAACACCCACCAATCAAGTTTAAAAAGCCACTTTGAGCCCACTCTTTAACATGCTTAGCCATATCTTCTGGCGACAAATCGTATTCGCCGAATGCATTCGGAAGCCCAGCATTTGGGTGAGCGGAAACAAAAGATTCTGATATACGAGAGAGCTCTTCAACATAAGGACGCAGCTCATCTGGACCAAGTGCACAGTTCAAACCAAACGAAATCGGTTTAACATGACGTAATGAGTTGTAAAACGCTTCTGTGGTTTGACCGGATAATGTCCGACCGGAAGCATCAGTAATAGTCCCCGAGATCATCACAGGTAACTCAATCCCCATCTCTTCAAACACACTTTCAACAGCAAATGAACAAGCCTTAGCGTTAAGCGTATCGAAGATGGTCTCGATAAGAATAAGGTCTGAACCACCTTTAATAAGCGCTCGAGTCGATTCAGAGTAAGCCTCAACTAACTCGTCGAAAGAAACATTTCGATATCCAGGGTCGTTTACATCAGGAGAGATAGAACAAGTGCGGTTCGTCGGCCCTAAAACCCCTGCGACATAACGCGGTTTATCGGGTGTTTTTTCGGTCCATTCGTCTGCAACTTCACGTGCAAGCTTGGCAGCTGCAAAGTTAATTTCTTCACTTAGGCTTTCCATCTCGTAGTCAGCCATCGCAATGGTTGTTGCGTTAAACGTGTTGGTTTCGAGAATATCTGCACCCGCTTCTAAATATGCAGCGTGAATTTCCTTGATAAGTTGAGGCTGACTTAGAACCAACAGGTCGTTGTTACCTTTTAGATCACAATGCCAATCCGCAAAGCGCGTTCCTCGATAGTCTTGCTCTTCAAGTTTGTATCCCTGAATCATGGTTCCCATACCACCATCAATCAAAAGAATACGTTGCTTCAATTGAGCTTCAATCTGTTGTCTTACGTTACTTCCCACAGTACAGCCTCATTCCTTTAGTTATCCTTCCATCCTATCACACAAACTTCAGGAGTCTAGACGTCTAAACGTGGAATTAATGATTATTTTATCTCCTTCTTAACTTACAAAATAATCACGAAAAAATGTTTGCTATTTAAGCAGCATCAGCCGAGAATTCCATTCATAAAATGTTACAAATAGAGAGCTCTATGTCGGTCTATCATACTTTATGTTTTCTATCCGCAGCTGCGATGCTAATTGCTTTTGTAAACAGCAAGATAGGAAAGATGCAAACCACCATTGCGATTACCGCAGGTTCAATGGTGCTTTCACTTCTAATCTTAATTGCGGGTCAAAACAACTGGTTCCATCTCACCGAAATTGCAACGGAGACGGTCACAAGGATTAACTTCGAAGATTTCTTGCTCAAAGGCATTCTTGGCTTCTTACTATTTGCTGGTGGACTAGGCATCAAACTCCCGAACCTTAAAGATCAAAAGTGGGAGATCACTGTTTTAGCCCTTGGAGCTACACTGTTTTCTACGTTCTTTATTGGATTTGCGCTGTATGGGTTTTGTCAGTTAATTGGCATCCAATTTGATTTGGTCTACTGCTTACTATTTGGTGCTCTAATATCGCCAACTGACCCAATCGCTGTATTGGCTATTGTGAAAAAACTCGATGCTCCTAAACGTATATCCACTCAGATTGAAGGAGAATCGCTCTTCAATGATGGCTTCGGTTTGGTTATCTTCGTCACTCTATTTACGATTGCATTTGGCACTGAGGCACCAACTGTAGGTAGTGTCACCTTACTCTTCATCCAAGAAGCTATCGGTGGTATCACATATGGTTTCGTCCTCGGTTTGCTATTCCACTACTTGATCAGTGCCACCGATGATCACTCAATGGAATTGTTACTTACCATTGGTGTCCCAACAGCAGGTTACGCATTTGCTGAATACATCCATGTATCAGGCCCACTAGCAATGGTTGTATCCGGTATTATGATTGGCAACTGGACACGCTTTATTGGCTTTTCAAAAGAGAGTGAAGATCACCTTGACCATTTTTGGGAGCTTGTTGATGAGTTCTTGAATGGCGTGTTATTCCTACTGATCGGCATGTCGATGCTGCTGTTTGAATTCCACAAAGAAGACTGGATCATGATGGCTATTTCAGTCCCTCTTGTACTAGCAGCTCGCTATTTAAGCGTATTTCTCTCGTACATTGGCTTTAAACGTTACAGAAAATATAACCCGTGGTCAGTACGTATTTTGACGTGGGGCGGCTTACGCGGGGGCCTTGCATTGGCAATGGCACTTTCCATTCCATCTGGTATTTGGGTGATTCAAGATAAGTTAATCGATGTAAAAGAGATTATTCTTGTAATGACCTACTCCGTCGTTGTTTTCTCTATCCTCATTCAAGGCTCAACAATCACTCCAATGATTGAAAAAGCAAAAGCAGAAGAGAAGAAGATGGAAGAGAACAACCAAGCAATAACCACTCCGGAACATACGGAGACAGTGGACTCTTAAAGACACGTAACTTAATAAATCAAAAGCAGCTACCTAGCTGCTTTTTTCATAACTAATTTTCAGACTCCCCTTCAAGGACGAAGGCTCCTTATTCTTTGATATACCATCAAATATACGAAGAATCGCTACGCTACATTTTCATAGATACTAACTATTGCTGATAGATAGTATTCATAGACGAGCCTTTTAATTTACCCATTTTTATCTGTATCACTTCTCTTCCCTTGGCAATATAGGCTCCTCGCAAACATCAAAGCTAAACTTCCACAATACTTAGCAATGAGCGAGTTTGTATTTTTATGAGAAAGAGGCATTTAGGGTAATTGCGTTCAGAACCCAAACAGGTTAGCAACCTCACCAAGATAAAACTGAGCTAGCATTCAGGTAGATCAAAGCCTTAACAGAAATGTAGCCCCCCTCCCTCTTGATCTCAGTGAGACTAAACTTGTATTCAAAGTCGTCCTGTTTTCAAATTAGAAACAAGCGACACTTCAAACAATTAAACTCTGTCACATAACTAGATTTTCTAATATCGAATAAAAGGAGCTTTGGTGAATGAAGAGGCTCAAAACTAGCGCTCGAGACTGCAGAAACCACACAAAACTGCGTTCCACTTCACTCATAACAGGGCTTAGAAAGCATCGCCAGAGGGAAGCCGGCCTCTCGATGCAAGGTTTCAATATGAAAGTGGATTTAAGGTAAGTCGGGGAACCAAAACGAAAAAAGCCTCAGTCTTTCGACTGAGGCTTAATATAAGTGGCGGAGTGGACGGGACTCGAACCCGCGACCCCCGGCGTGACAGGCCGGTATTCTAACCAACTGAACTACC
>NZ_JAWPOR010000149.1:0-1124 GCF_033344395.1 Vibrio sp. 1874 | reverse complement strand
GGGTAAGCGGATTAAATGGTTGATCTTACCTTTGCATGAGAGTGAGACAGACCGGCATCTCATCGGATTATCTGGTTGATGCTTCACCTACTGCTGGTGCATGTTTCCTTCGCTAATTCCAGCAAGAACCCCACACGCCTCAACTTCCCGGTCATCGTTGCAACTCGCTCTCAGTGAAACGAGTTGTTTCTCAAGCGCTTGCAGAGCGGTTATCTGCGACCGCACATGAGAGATGTGATCATCGAGCAAGGCGTTGACGGCGGTACAAGGCTGATGAGGGTCGTCCTCATAGCTCTGTAGTTCGTGAATCTCAGCCAGTGACAGGCCCAGGATTCTGCAGCGACGGATGAAGGCCAGCCCCTCACCATGCTTCTCGGTATAGACACGGTAACCGTTGTCCTGCCGATCAGGCGGCGGCAACAAGCCCTGCTGTTCATAGAAGCGGATCGTCTGTGTTTCGACCCCTACCAACTGCGCCAACTGACCAATGCGCATCAGCCTCCTCCCCAACGGATTCTTTACTCTATTGACCTTATAGTAGCTTTATAGTTTTAAATGGTACCACAACATTGTTCAAGTGGAGTCGTATCATGAGCAAATCCTGTGGTGGCGCCTGTGGCGGTGATGCAACGTCCGCAGCGGATACCGATATACAGGCCTCCTCCGAGGCGCCAGGGAGATGGGTCAGTGTTTATGCCGTGCCGAAGATGGACTGTCCATCAGAAGAACGAATGATTCGCCTAGCCCTGAACGGCTTTGAGGAGATTCGGGCGCTGTCTTTCGACCTGTCGAACCGCCGGTTGAAGGTCGTGCATGATGGAGAGGCTGATCCTTTCACTGCGAAACTGAAGACCTTGGGGCTAGGCGCCTCGCTTCAGGAAACCGTCGCTGCAAATCCGGAGACCATCAAGGCCGCCGAGTTTTCGGCAGCTTCTGCTAAGCAAGAATCCGGGACCCTGCGCTGGTTGCTCGGCATCAATGCACTTCTGTTCCTGGTGGAAATTACTGCCGGTCTGATGGCTCAGTCAACTGGCCTCATTGCAGAGTCCCTGGACAATTTTGCTGATGCGGCAGTGTACGGACTCGCTCTTTATGCGGTTGGGCATAGCGTGAAAAGGCAGGTC
>NZ_JAWPOR010000148.1:0-1125 GCF_033344395.1 Vibrio sp. 1874 | reverse complement strand
GAAAACCGCATCGTATTCATCAAGCAGTTCTTGCATCTGCACATCTTGGCCGACTTCCACATTCATGCGGAACTCAACGCCCATTTCGGTAAATACCCGACGACGATTTTCCATGACCCCTTTTTCCAATTTGAAAGAAGGAATACCAAAGGTAAGTAGGCCACCAATCTCTGGGTAACGGTCAAACACCACCGGTTTTACACCGTTGCGAACTAAGATGTCTGCTGCTGCCAGACCAGCAGGGCCAGCGCCGATGATTGCCACCTTTTTATCCGTCCACTCCACTTTGGACATGTCAGGTTTCCAGCCCATTTCAAAGGCTTTGTCGGTGATGTACTTTTCAATGTTACCTATCGTGACTGCACCAAAATCATCATTTAGTGTGCACGAACCCTCACACAAACGGTCTTGCGGACACACACGGCCACACACTTCAGGCAAGCTGTTGGTTTGGTGTGAAAGTTCCACGGCTTCTAAAATTCGACCTTCATTCGCCAGTTTTAGCCACTGAGGAATGTAGTTATGGACATGGCACTTCCATTCACAATATGGGTTACCGCAATCCAAACAGCGATCGGCTTGCGCCGTAGCTTGTTGTTTCGTGAACGGCTCGTAGATTTCAACAAACTCAATCTTACGAATCTTAATTGGTTTTTTCGCCGGATCTACGCGTTGAACATCGATAAATTGGTAAACGTTCTGACTCATGATTCAAACATCCTCCATGATTTATTGGGCTTGAACGCGCAGTTCAGCAGCGCTGCGGCTTTGGTGACCAAGTAGCGTGTTTAAGTCAGCCGCTTGAGGTTTCACCAAGTAGAACTTCGGAATCCATTCGTCAAAGTTCGCCAAAATATGTTCTGCATGGCTAGAGCCAGTCTCTTCGAGATGCTCCGCAATTAGGCCGCGCAAGTGCTCTTGGTGGATGTATAGATCCGACAGTGAAATGGCTTCCACTGATTCGTTGTTTACACGACCTTGGAAGTCTTGATTTTCATCCAACACGTAAGCAAAACCGCCCGTCATACCAGCGCCGAAGTTCACTCCTGTGGCGCCAAGAATAGCCACAATGCCGCCAGTCATGTATTCACAAGCGTTATCCCCCGCGCCTTCTATGACAGCGAT
>NZ_JAWPOR010000147.1:0-1129 GCF_033344395.1 Vibrio sp. 1874 | reverse complement strand
GTTAAAGGAAGAGAAGTAATGAGTAACCCACATGCTGACAGGTTGATAGCGTTTCTTATCTCCAGTGGCATCAAAGATCAACGCGTTTTGGATGCAATGCATTGTTTACCGAGAGAGAGCTTTGTTTCTCAAGCGATGATGCACCAAGCCTACGATAACAATGCGCTACCGATTGGTCAGGGACAAACTATTTCTCAACCTTACATCGTCGCTCGCATGACCGAGCTGCTTGAGCTTCAACGTGCTAGTAACGTTTTGGAAATCGGAACCGGTTCTGGGTACCAAACCGCAGTTTTAGCACAAATCGTTGACCATGTTTATTCCGTTGAACGCATCAAATCTTTGCAATGGGAAGCGAAACGTCGTCTTAAGCAACTTGATATCTACAATGTCTCGACGAAGCATGGTGATGGCTGGTTAGGATGGGAAACGAAAGGTCCGTTTGACGCCATCATTGTTACCGCTGCTGCAGAAGTGATTCCCCAAGCGCTTCTCTCACAGCTAAAAGATGGCGGTAAAATGGTAATTCCTGTCGGAGATGCTGAGCAGCAACTACTTAAAATTGAACGCAAGGGTGACGAGTACCTTTCTTCCGTTGTGGAAATGGTTCGCTTTGTTCCTCTTGTGGCGGGTGATTTGGCTTAAGGATCTGAGGTTAGGTGAGTAAGTTACTGCGTCATATTGGTATTAGCTTTGTATTAGCTGCGGGACTCGTTGGTTGTGCGGCTCACTCACCTGCGCCTGTTTCCAGCCTAAAGAAGGATTATTCGAGCGTTGAGCGTGGTAGTTATAGAGGGAGTTACTACGAAGTAAAGAAAGGTGACACACTTTATTTCATTGCTTACGTCACAGATAAAGATGTAAATGATCTTGTACGTTACAACGAACTCTCTCAGCCTTACACCATTTATCCAGGTCAAAAGCTAAAACTTTGGGCTCCGAAATATGTCGCGCCAAAATATGGCCAAAAAGTTGAACCCGTTGTAGTACCTGTAGTTACAACGACACCGCCGCCAGTGGTGAAGCCAACGACGACGACAAAGCCTGTGACTTCAAGTAAAAGCTCTAGTCAAAAGCCTACAACAACTCCGACTAAAGTCGCACAAAAAGAGCCGCCAAAGAAAGTTGA
>NZ_JAWPOR010000146.1:0-1129 GCF_033344395.1 Vibrio sp. 1874 | reverse complement strand
CTTCGACGCGTAAAAGCTGCATTCGACCCACATAATAAAATGAACCCAGGCAAAATCTGTACGCCACTTGATAGCGATGCAGAGTTGGTAAAAGTAACCGACACCAAACGTGGTTACTATGATCGCCAAATTGACGTACAAGTACGTGACAGCTTTAAACAAGCGATGGAATGTAACGGTAACGGTTTGTGCTTTAACTACGATACCAGCTCGCCGATGTGTCCATCTATGAAAGTGACGGCTGATCGTCGTCATTCGCCAAAAGGGCGCGCTGGATTGGTTCGTGAATGGTTGCGTCAGCTTACTGAGCAAGGTATTGATATTCTTGACCTAGAAAAGCAAACGTTAGAAAACAAAACATCGATCAAAACCATGATTGATCGTGTGCGTCATTCCATTAATCGTCGTCACGAATACGATTTCTCTCATGAAGTTTATGAAGCAATGAACGGCTGCTTAGCGTGTAAAGCGTGTGCGAGCCAATGTCCGATCAAAGTGGATGTTCCAAGTTTCCGTTCCCGCTTTTTAAACATTTATCACTCGCGCTATCAGCGTCCGGCAAAAGATTATTTGGTTGCCAACATTGAAACCATGCTGCCAATGATGGCAAAGGCACCAGCAGTCGTGAACGGCGTATTGAAACAGTCGTGGGTGAAGAGTTTAACGGCTTCAACTGTAGGGTATGTGGATACGCCGTTGCTGTCTGTTCCTACGTTGAAACAGCGCGTAGAGTCGCTGACAACGCCTTATGATCTGCAAGCGTTGAGTGGTTTGTCTTCGACTGAAAAGAGCAAGCACGTATTAATCGTTCAAGACCCATTTACCAGTTATTACGATGCGGACGTTGTTGAAGACTTCGTCAAGTTGGTTAAAAAGCTAGGTATGCATCCAGTGCTTTTGCCATTTAAGCCAAATGGTAAAGCGCAACACATCAAAGGTTTCCTACGCCAGTTTAAAGATACCGCGGCTGATACGGCGAAGTTCTTGGCTATGGTGGCGGACTTAGACATTCCGTTGGTCGGCGTTGATCCGGCATTGGTGCTGTGCTATCGAGATGAGTACGCGGAAGCACTCGGTAGCAAGCGAGGCGATTTCGATGTGCTAACGGCACACGAATGGCTGTACCCAA
>NZ_JAWPOR010000145.1:0-1135 GCF_033344395.1 Vibrio sp. 1874 | reverse complement strand
TTTCTTCAAATACATGATGGATGTTTGCAAGTCATACTCGACCTTCATACCGAAATAATTCACTTCACCATAAGTTGGAGAAACATAGGTTTGCCACAGTGCCATCTCATTATCCAATTCTAGATTTTCTGGCGTTGGTAACCGCGTATCGAAAACAAATCGCTTACCTTTTTCGAGGTGTCTTGATATTGAGCTCAGTGCACCTGCTAGCATCTCATCACTTAAAAAGGCTTGGAATGCATTCCCTGTCATTATGGCTAGGTCAAACTTCTTACCTAACGAAAACTGGGTTGCGTCGAGATGAAGAAAACGCAAGTTACTCCTGCTTTTGGCTTTGTCCTTTGCATGTTTGAGCATCCCTTCAGAAATATCAATGCCAATGGCTTCGTTGAGTTGCTCAGAGACTGGAATCGTGACAATGCCGGAACCACAACAGACATCCAATACATTTCGAGCATTGGTTTCTTCGATTAACCTTGTGATGAAAGCAATGTCGTGATGGTAATGCTGGTCGTATTGAGCATCGTATTCAATTCCAGACCCGAACTCGGTTAAATCTTGTGTTTTCAAAAACAGTCCTTGTTTGTTACTTATTTCAGCGGTGTGACTTTTTCAGCTCTAGCATCAAGTATCGACACACATAACCAACACCAGATACGTAACCAATCACATTTTCTAGGGAAACCACTTCCAACCCCGCCTGCAGACAGAGTTGTTCAACTTCACTTTCGGTATATGCCGTATGCACGACCGATCCACTATAAGTATTTCGAGGCAAATCTTGTCCATCCGGATCGTGGTATTGAAAGCTGATAAAACATCGTCCATTCGCAGTTAGCTTATGCGAAATGCACTCCAGAAGTTGTTGAGGCTTTGCTAGAAACTCAGTAAAACCAAGTGCGGTGATAAGGTCGAAGGTTTGCTCAAACAAAGGGGAAAATGGCTCATCGAGATTATGAACCGCGACACTTTGATAGAGGCTAGTTTGGCGCGCTTTATCAACCATTTTGGACGAGATGTCTAAGCCATGGATGGTGAGATCTGGATAGTGATTTTTTACGACATGACCGATACTGCCTGTTGCACAGGCTAGGTCGAGAGCCGAGCCTTGCTCGATGGGAAGGTTTTTTAACTT
>NZ_JAWPOR010000144.1:0-1135 GCF_033344395.1 Vibrio sp. 1874 | reverse complement strand
CGACGATCTGAGCGAGCGGCCATGCCGACGCGATCTAATTGCGCCAACGCACGTTGTGTTTGTTTGGTTTTACGGCGCCAGAATAGTGGGATTCGTGTTTGGTTCAGCAACACAAAATCCATCACCGTTAGCGGTAAGCTGGCTTCAAACATCGCTTTTTGAGGAACATAACCAACGTTTCCGCCAAGCTTATTGTGAGTCTTACTCGGCCAATGAACGGAAATGTCGCCAGTAAAAGGCGTAAGTCCAAGTACGGAGCGCAACAACGAGGTTTTTCCTCCACCATTTGGACCCATGATCACATGACACTTGCCCGGCTCGAAGGTTGTCGTGACATTTTGCAATATCACGTTGTCACCGTATTGGAGACTTAAATTATCTATCGAGATAGAAGGACCAAGCATTACGCTTTCTCCTGTGCGTGTTTGCTTGCCACGAACTTCATCGCTTCAATTAAGGTCTCAACATTTTCGCGCATCTCAACTTCCACTTTGTTCGCTTCGTATTCCCCATGCGTCATGTGAGAAAAACGGTAGAGCTTAACTCCTGTCGCTTCTTCGATGGTATCAACAAAGCGATTTGGCATATTCAGCTCGTAAAACAACACATCAATGCCAGATCGTTTGATCTTCTCGATCGTCTCTTGCAGTTGGCTCGCGCTCGGCTCCACGCCATGAGCTGGCTCAATCACTGCAGCAACATCCACACCAAACTCTTGCAGAATGTAGCCGTATGCGTTGTGCGTTGTCGCAACCTTCATACCCGCCGTGTCCAATTCGCCCAACGACAACATGGCATCACGTTTCATCATGCGAAAAGTTTTGGCGTATTGACGCGCGTTTTTACGGTAGAAATCGGCATTTTCAGGGTCGAGTTTGCTCAACTCGCTCGCGATGGTATAAACCTTTTGAATCGTTGTTGAGAGCCCAACGAACGTATGTGGATTCACCGCGCCTTGCCCGACTGATTGTCCCACTGCTGGTAATAGCGGAACTTCTTTGTTGGCTTCAATGACAACGAGATCATCACGTTGCGACGCGTTGATCACCTTCAACGCAAAATCATCATGGCCAATACCATTCACCACGATGACATCCATTTCATTGAGACGTTTTAGATCATTCGGTTGCGGTAA
>NZ_JAWPOR010000143.1:0-1138 GCF_033344395.1 Vibrio sp. 1874 | reverse complement strand
ACAAGCCATTAATGGGCTACGAGCCATTTTGTCGCAGATTGACGATCTTTCGACGTCACTGCGAACGTGGTCGGGCTCGACGTTGGATTTGTTTTTGCTAGAGATGAAAGTCAACGTAGCGGCTGCGCGCCAAATCGTGATGTTCAGTATCATTTTTACGCTGCTGTCGGTGCTGTTTATCTTCAGTGTGTGCTTGGTTGCGGGTGTAGTGACATACCACTTTACCGCTCAACTACTGCTAAGTGTTGGCGTGTTTATTGTGTCGTTAGGTCTAGCGTTAGTTGGGTTAGCGTGGTGGCAGAAGCGGCTGACACACTTCCTTGGTTTCAAAAATACAACCGACCAATTGCAGGAGGGCTGGCATGCGTTCTCTAACCAAACTCGACCGAGCCATGCAGATAAAACGCATCGAGGGTAAAGCGGCTTTGGAGCAATGCTTGCTGGATAAGCAAACCCTCAAATTTACCTCGAACCGATTCGTGCAAGAAAACCCGTGGACTGCGCTTGGGTTGAGCGCTTTTGCCGCGATTGCTGTTGCGAAAGCTGGGCGACTGTCTCGCGTCACGTCATCTCTCTCCTCCATCAGTTTGCTGCTCAATGGCGCGATGGATTTGAGTGGTCAGCTAGCCAAATCTTCTTCGTCGTCTGCTGCATCCTCAAAAGAAGCAGGTGAAGAAGCGGTTCAACCTTCCGATTTACCACCTCATCAGTAGAGGACGCGCATGAATGGAAAATTAAACCTTCCCATCAATACCGTGATTGGCGTGTCTCTGCTGGTGTTATTGCTTGTTCCTGCACTCTACTTCGCCAAACCGGTGCTGTTACCTATGGTGATAAGTACGTTCGTGGCACTGCTGTTTAGCCCGTTGATCAATTATTTTGAAGATAAAGGCCTGCCACGCACGATAACTGTGGTGGTGACGTTGACGTTATTGGTGAGTGTTTCAATACTCGGTTTAGCGGCGATATCAGAACCCGCGAAACAATGGTGGGCTGAGTTGCCAAGCATCGTCCAAAACGTTTCGCAGGAAGTGAATGAAGTGACCAAAGCGTCGTCAGAGCACATGAATGCGCCGCTTGAGATCGCCAGTGACATGAACATTGACGAGATGGGCAACAACACGGTGTTTTCTCTGCT
>NZ_JAWPOR010000142.1:0-1141 GCF_033344395.1 Vibrio sp. 1874 | reverse complement strand
CACAACACTCGCGATTGCATGGTGTATTCCGTTATTGCTACCATTACCTGGCATCTTAGCGGGCAAACCTTACACGCATGCGTGGGCGAACTTTGTCTTGATGCTGTATTTCTTGCACGCCCTCACTATCTTGTACGTGGACGGTGGTGAACGGTGGTTGGCAGCGGTTGAGCTGGTGCTTACCTCTCTTGGTTTTGCTGGCAATATTTTATTTGCTCGTGCTCGAGGAAAAGAGCTAGGCCTTAAACTCAAACGCTTGTCACAAGTAGAAAAAGAAGAAAAAGCGAAGTTCAATAAATAACTTCTCTGATTCAAAAACAAAAAGAGTCGCAATTGCGACTCTTTCTTTATTCTATGCTCAAACGCGGATTAACTTTGCGAAGTAGAATTCCACTCATAAATCAGATCGTATTGATCTTGCACTTGAGGAATCACAACAGGCTGTTGTACTTGCGCTGCTGGCACAGTTTCCTCAACGGCTTGAACCACCGTTTTTGGTTGCCCTTCTACAGCTTGAGCCTCTGAAGGTAGAGTTTCTACCGATTGATCTTCCGATGGCGTCACTTCTTCAACGTCACCGAGTGGATCTTCAAATTCCATCAATTGTGAGATAGACGAAGCCTCTTGCTCAAATGCTTGTTGTGAAGCAAGCAAATGAATAGTCAGCGTTAACTCACTGCCTTGTACACGCTTGATTTCTGTGCCCGCCACTGAATTCAATTTGGTAAGTGCATTTTCTAAACGGAAGAAATCAGCAGCAGACGTTACATTTAACACTTTCACGTTCACAGCTTTAGAAGACTTGCCTGAGACAACAACGGCGTTTTTACTTGCGTAGTAATCAGCAATACCATCCACCATTGCGGAAATAGCGTCTGCACCTGTTGCCGACCCGCTGCGTGGAGAAGTTTGCGCATCAATAATCTTTGCAGGCGCTTGGTCATACAAAGTCCAACGAATCTGCTCGCCTTGCGCACGAATAATTAATACCGCGTCCGCTGGGTAACGCTGGCTGGCTTGGCTAATCGGTTCAATGAAACCGCCCCAAAGATCAGACGTGTTTACGCCCGTGACATCGTCAAAATCCCCAACAGGAATCGTAATTGGAAGGCCACGAGCTTCCGTTGCTTTTTTCAACGCA
>NZ_JAWPOR010000141.1:0-1144 GCF_033344395.1 Vibrio sp. 1874 | reverse complement strand
AAGCTGGTTTTCAATGACAAGCTCAACCCCTTTGTTTTCACAAATAGGGCGATAGATGTTTTCTAGCGTTCGCATGGTATCAGCGAAGGAGAAAGGATGTTTTTGGATATTGAACTTGCCTTGTTCAATCTTTGAGAAGTCCAAAATATCATTCAAAACAGCAAGTAAGTGCTCACCACTGTGGCGAAGAACATCGATTTGATTCTTCTGCTCCTCCGCTTCCACGGAATCTTTGAGTAGCTGCGCAACACCCAAAATACCATTAATTGGTGTGCGAATTTCATGGCTCATTTTAGCCAAGAAGTCAGCTCGCGCTTGCGCGGATTTTTCGGCTTCTCTGCGTGCTAAGTTACTTTGCTTTTCAGCTTCGATCAGCGTTGTAATATCTTGCCCTTGAACAATGATGCCGCTGATATCACCATCGACACGAATTGGCGATAAGTTCCAACGAAAGACTTTATCACCAATAGGCACGTTCACTCCCGTCAGTGTCGCGCCCTGCGCTGCCATTCTTAAATGTGGCACCAGTTTGTCTTTGAATCCTTTAAATACAGGATGCATGGTTTCGATGTCATTTTCGATAACCAGTTCTTTGCGAGCTGCGGGGTTGATTTGGATCAGCACGCCCGCTTCTGACCACACCATGATTGGCGATAACGCGAAGTTAAACAGGTCTCTAAACGATCGTTTCTGAGCTTCTAATTCTTCAAACGTGCTTTCCAGCGTCGAACCAATGTGGTCAAACTCTTCAATATCCGACCCACCAAAACGCTCAAAGCCTTTTTCTTCGCGAGCAGAACGCGTGTAAGACATCAGCGAACCCAGCTCTTCCACAACTCGGTTTTCAATCCACTCTTTGGTCATCAGCGCAATCATGATCATGCCAATAACAGACGCTAACATCGCCAAAAAGTGTTGAATTTGCAGCGTAACAACACTCTGGTTGTCTTGCACAGTAAGTAACTTCAAGTTGGTGATGGCCGCGTTCACTTCAATCGGCGTTTGGATGATCAATAACTGATCTAACTTCTTCTGGGTCTCTTTGCGTTTCAACACATCGAAGATTTTGTATGACTCATCCCCCGCTAGTGAACTTGCCACAGGAATGTCGTTCGCCACCAGCACAACATTGTCGACGTTGCCT
>NZ_JAWPOR010000140.1:0-1144 GCF_033344395.1 Vibrio sp. 1874 | reverse complement strand
CCATTGTATCGCCTAGGTAAATCTGAGTTGTGTTTTCTGCAGGTTGCTTTTCTGTGCGACGGACAGTTTCAAAGCCTTGTTTTTTACAAAGAGCGAAAACATCGTCAAATCGTTCCGGATGCCGAGGAACTAAAATGAGTAAAGCATTGGGATGAGATTCTAAAATCTGCTTATGTGCCTCTAATACCTGTTCATCTTCGCCTTTATGTGTACTCGCTGCAATCCATACTGGGCGGTCCTTTCCAAGTTGCGCTCGAAGTGCTTTGCCTTGTTGCTTCACGTGATCTGAAATTTGAATATCAAATTTAATCGAGCCCGTGACCGATAGCTTCTCTTTATTGACGCCTAAGCGTTCAAATCGCTCTGCATCAGAATCCGTTTGACAAAGTACTTGCGTCAAGCATGGATGAAGTTGGTTAAAAAGCCATTGGACTTTTGCGTAATTTTGACAGGATTTTTCTGATAGCCTAGCGTTAACTACGGTGATCGGAACATTGGCTTGTTTGACGACGTGGAGCGTATTTGGCCACAGTTCTGTCTCTATAATCAGCATTTTCTCTGGCTGTATTGCCTTTAGGAAGCTTTTTACAGCAAAGCCAAAGTCTATTGGCATATAGCGGTGTTCAACTAAATCACCCAACTTGGCTATTTGTTCCGCACCAGTGCTCGTGGTTGTTGTGACAACGATAGGTTGCTCTGGATATTGCTGTTTGAGTTCCTTGATTAGAGGTGTTGCCGCGATGCTTTCGCCTACAGAAACAGCATGAATCCAAATTGGACGCTGATGCGTTTTTAACTGTGGGGTTATTCCAAAGTGTTCTTTCCATCGCCCACCAAATTTGGGTTTATTGGGCTTGCTTTTATATAAGCCCAATAAAAGAAATGGTGAGGCAAGCGCTAACAGTGCCGTATAAATAATTCGAATTAACATGAACTAGTCGCAATGGCTTCGAGCTTCTGGATGCTATCTAGGACTTGTTTTGGCGATAGCTCAGTCAAGCATTTCAAATGTTGGTATTGGCACTCACGCTTGAAACATGGTCGGCAGTCGATATCGGTATGAACCATTTCAACTTTTTCAGCCAGTGGTGGTGTGTACTTTGGTGATGTTGAGCCATAAACAGCAACGACATTACAACCTACA